>JAZKBJ010000168.1:0-5943 GCA_040388685.1 Pseudomonadota bacterium | reverse complement strand
GCTTTCGCCAGCCCCGGGCCGATCGCGGCGGCAATGTCCGCCGGGGTAGAGCCGGGCGCAACCTCGCGCACGGAACCGTCGGGCAGGGTGATCTTCAGCAACTCGGACATGGGGGTCTCTCTAACGCTCAACTGGCAGCGCCTTGCCACAGGAGCGCCGCAACCGGAAGGGCGCGCATGGCGGAAATCCGGTCGGTTCACGCGCGAGCGTTACATCCCATAGGTCAAACGCCAATGACATAATGACAATGAAACTTGACATGACTGCGAATCTAGTCAAGGAAGCTTGTCATTCGATCAAGGAGGCTTGACCAATGTCCGTCACCACCAAGAACCCGGCCAACCGCCGCTACACCATCCGCCTGTTCGTGCTGATGACCGCCTATGTCCTGCTTCTCATCCTCGCCAAGTGGATGTTCAAGCGTGGGCTGGCGGAAGGCTCGCTCGCCTATGTCCTCGCGCTGTTGCCCGCCATGCCGATCATCGGCGTGTTCTGGGCCGTCATGCGCCTGCTGGTCGAGCAGACCGACGAATATCTGCGCATGCTGATGGTGCGCCAGTGCCTGTTCGCCACCGGCTTTGCCCTGTTCGTGACCACGATCCGCGAATGGCTGCAGAATTTCGACCTCATCGCCGCCGGAGACCACGGTTTCGGCGCGGCGTTCTTCTGGTTCGCAGGCCTTGGCTTAGGCGCGCTCTACAACCGCATCACGCTGGGTGAAGGGGGCTGCGTATGAAGAACCGCCTCAAGGTCCTGCGCGCGGAACGGGGCTGGAGTCAGGCAGACCTTGCCGAAAAGCTCGATGTCAGCCGCCAGTCGGTCAACGCCATCGAGACGGGCAAGTATGATCCCTCGCTGCCGCTCGCCTTCCGCATTGCGGACCTGTTCGACCTTCCGATCGAGGCGATTTTCAAGAAAGGCGAATGACGAGCACCTTGTCGGAAGGAAAGTGGCAGGCCATGTCTCAACCATGACCGATGTTTCCCGCTTCACCCTGCCTTCAGGCCAGCAGATGGCCTATCGCTATCTCTCCGGCACCCAGCCCACGATCATTTTCCTGCCCGGCTACATGTCGGACATGAGCGGAAGCAAGGCACTGGCGGTGATGGAATGGGCCAAGGCGCGGGGCCGCGCCTGCCTTCTGCTCGACTATACCGGCTGCGGCCAAAGCGACGGCGCGTTTGCGCATGGCAGTCTGTCACAGTGGCGCGACGACGTGGTGGCGCTGATCGACCACCTCGCGCTTGAAGCCGTCCACCTCGCGGGATCCAGCATGGGCGGCTGGCTGATGCTGCTCCTTGCCGAGGCGCTGGGCGACAAGGCCCGCGCGCTGGTCGGCATCGCACCCGCACCCGATTTCACCGAATGGGGCTTCTCGCAATCGCAGCGAATCGAACTGGCGGCGGGCCGCACGATCTTCGAGGACAATCCCTATGGACCGCAGCCGACACCCACGCACGCGCTGTTCTGGTCTGATGGCGAGCGCAACAAGCGGCTCGGCACGGGCATCGCTTTCGATGGCCCGGTGCGCCTGCTCCACGGCCAGAATGACAGCGATGTGCCGTGGGATATATCGATCCGCCTCGCGCAGTCGCTGCGTTCAGCCGATGTGCAGGTGCATCTGATCAAGGACGGCGACCACCGGCTTTCGCGCGAAAGCGACATCGCCCTGCTGCTGCGCGAGTTGGCCGGAATTGAAGGATAAGCCGATGATCGATCTGCCTGCGCCGCTTTTTGCCGTCGAAATGGCGCAAGAGCTGGGCCAGATGCCGGCCGGCCAATCGCGAGTTGGCCTGATGCAGGTCGGTCCCAACCCCTCGCCGGGGCAGATATCGCCCCTGCCGATCCCCCGCCGGCGCAAGCAGGCCGACACCGAGGCTGAGGCCGGCATGGCAAGACCCGATCTCCCCCAGCGGGACCGCCTTACGGATTGCATCGCTAAGGCCGCAACCGATCCGGACGCGGCGCTGGTGGAAGCACGAAGCTGGGTCGCCGAAGGATCGGATCCAGGGCAGAAGGTGCGTGCCAACCAATGTCTTGGCCTGATCCTGTCCAACGGCGGTGATTTCGAAGGCGCGCTCGAAGCCTTTGGCCAGGCCATTGCGGGTATTCCCAAGGAACAGGACGTTGCTGCCGTGCCGCTGATGGCCATGGCGGGCAACGCCGCGCTGGCAGGCGGCCAGCCGCAGGCCGCGCTCGACTGGTTTGACCGTGCGCTGGCGGTGAAGGCCTATCCTGACAACGCCGCACTTGGTGCGATTCAGGGGGACCGATCACGCGCGCTGGTGGGGCTTGGCCGCATGGCCGAAGCCGGTGGCGCGCTCGACGAGGTTCACCGCCTCGCGCCCGAAGACGGGGAAGGCTGGCTGCTTTCGGCAACGCTAGCGCGCCGCAACAATGACCTGCCCCGTGCGCAGCGCGACATCGAGATTGCCGAGAAATATGCCCCGCGCGATCCGCGTGTCGGGCTTGAGGCAGGCGTGATCGCTGTGCTGGACGGACGCGATGAAGCGGCGCGAAAATCATGGCAGTCGGTCCTCGCCGCCGATCCTGATGGAGAGTCAGGGAAGGTTGCAAAGGGCTACCTTGAACAACTCGGGCCTGCCCCCACATCTGCTGCATCCCCCGCAACAGAGAAGCCCGCTCCATGAAACTCTCCGTCCTCGATCTGGTCAGCGTGGTTGAGGGCGGAACGGTCCGCGACGCGCTGAACAACGCCGCCGCTGCGGCAAAGGTGGCCGAGGATTGCGGCTACGAGCGCTACTGGGTGGCCGAGCATCACGGCATGGAGGGCATCGCCAGCGCGGCTGTATCGGTCGTGCTCGCGCATATCGGCCACGCCACCTCCACCATCCGCATCGGCTCTGGCGGGATTATGCTGCCCAATCATAGCCCGCTGGTGATCGCAGAGCAGTTCGGCACGCTCGACGCGATGTTTCCCGGCCGGATCGACCTTGGCCTTGGCCGCGCCCCGGGTGCCGACCAGCGCATCGTTCGCGCGCTGCGCAAGGATACCAATCGCGCTGCAGAGGATTTCCCGCAGGATGTGGTCGAACTGCGCGCCCAGTTTGCTGGCGATCCGCGCGTGCCGCTGCAGGCCACGCCGGGCAAGGGTGCCAATCCGCAAATGTGGATCCTGGGGTCGAGCCTGTTCGGTGCGCAACTCGCAGCCATGCTCGGCCTGCCCTATGCCTTCGCCTCGCACTTCGCGCCAAGGCAGCTCGATGAAGCGCTGGATCTGTACCGCGACCGGTTTGAGCCATCCGAAACGCTGGCGCAGCCTTATTGCGCCGCTGCGATCAACGTCATTGCCGCCGATACCGACGACGAGGCGCAATTGCTCGCCTCGTCGGTGGATCAGTCTTTCGTAGCTCTGCGCACTGGTAATCCTGGAAGGCTCAAGCCGCCTGTGCCTGGCTATCGCGACAGCCTGCCAGACTCTGCGCTCGCCATGCTCGAAAGCGTTCGCCGGGTGAGCGCGGTCGGCACCGTGGAAACGGTGCGCGAGGGCCTCACCGCCTTTGCCGCACGCACCGGCGCGGACGAGATCATCGCCGCCGCCTCGATCTTTGACCAGCCTGCACGCCTGCACTCGCTGCGCCTGACAATGCAGGCGGCAAAGGGCCTCGTTCCGGCGTGATACACAAGTGACGGACCTGTCCGGCACAACCTGACGGGCCCCGCGTTTACGACAGCGGGTTAACCCGCAACCGCCGTTCAACCGGACTTGTCCGACCGCAATGGCTGGACTACCATTCGTACAATTGCTACAAGAATGTAGTATATAATTACAAGCGAGGGTAACATATCTCTCGCCGGAGAGCCGGGAACCAAGCGCATGGCGTCGAAGTCCGTTGTTCAGTCACCGTCCACCGCAACCCCCGCCGTGGGCACACCGGACATATCTTCCCATGTCGCCGATGAACTGGCGTCGGCGCTCGCCGCACGCTTTGCCGCCGCGCTTCTGCCTGACGAAGCTGCGGATTTCGACGGAGCCCGCCTCGCCGAAGCTGCGCGCTTTACCGCCGCTGCGGCCGCGATGCGCCGAGGCAGCGATCCCGTCATTGCGATAGAAAGCGTCAGCGGCTCGGAAAGCGGCGCGCGCCATCTGCGCATTGCCGTGATCAACGACGACATGCCGTTCCTCGTCGATTCGATCGCCTCGACGATCACGGCGCAGGGCCTCTCGATCGATCGCCTCGTCCACCCGGTCGTTGCCGTGCGCCGCGACGCTGCCGGAGTCTTGACCGCGTTCCCGGAAGGTGACGCCGCGGGCGAACGCCGCGAATCTGTCGTCTATCTCGAAACCGAACGCGCCGATGCTCGCCAGCGCCGGGCACTCGGCGCTGCGCTCGATGAAACGCTGGCCGATGTGCGCGCCGCCGTGGCCGACTGGCCGCTGATGCAGGCAGCGATGCGCGAAGACGCCGCCAACCTTGCCGATCCCGAAGGGGCAGCCTTGCTGCGCTGGCTGGCCGACGGCATGCTTACCCAGCTCGGCTGCGTTACCCGCCACCGTGACGGCCATTACGAGAACCCGCTCGGCATCTGCCGCGCCAGCGCCGATCCGATCCTCGCCGCCGCTTCGTTCGACCGCGCCTTCCGCTGGTTCGATGAAGCCGGGAGCGACGGGCAGGGTCGCGTGCCGCTGATCGTCAAGGCCAACCGCATCGCCAACGTGCACCGCCGGGCGCCGCTCGATCTGTTCATCGTGCCGCGCGTCGAGGCGGGCAAAGTCATCGCGTTGGTGATTCACGCGGGCGTCTGGACGAGCGCCGCGCTTGCCGCCGCGCCCGACCGGGTCCCGCGCCTTCGCACGCAGCTTTCCGAATTGATGGACAAGTTCGGCTTTGCGCCCAATGGCCATGCGGGCAAGGCGCTGGTCCACGCGATGACCGCGCTGCCGCACGATCTGCTGGTCAGCTTTGCCGATGCCGACCTTGAGCGAGTCGCCACCGCGATGATGAGTCTGGTCGACCGTCCGCGCCCGCGCCTCGCGCTGGTCCCGGCCCCGCTCGCACGCCACCTCTTCGCCTTCGTCTGGCTCCCGCGCGATATTCTCTCGACTGAAGTACGGCTCGCGATTCAGGCCATGCTTGAGGCGGGCGCAGGGGCGCACGTGCTCGATTGGGCTCTGCAGGTGGAAGGCAGCACGCTCGCCATGCTGCGCTTCGTGCTCGACGTGCGCGAACGCGAAGTGCACGCCGACGAGGCCGCCCTCGATTTGCGGCTTCAGGCCATGGTGCGCGGCTGGGCGGGCGCAGTCGAAACCGAACTTGCCGTTACCGAAGAGCCCTCGCGCGCTGCCGCCATCGCCGCGCGCTATGCCGATGCGTTCCCGATTTCATACCGAAACGCCTCCGGCCCTGCCGAGGCCGCGCGAGACATACGCGTGTTGCGCACGCTCTCGGGCGCTCACGCCCCGCGCCGCGCGGTGCGTCTCCACCGCAACACCGCCGAAGTCGCGCTACGGCTCAAGCTGTACCAGCGTGAAGGCGCGATCGTGCTGTCGGACGCGGTCCCCGTGCTCGAAAACTTCGGCTTCCGCGTGCTGGAAGAAGTGCCCACTCCGCTCGACGGCGGCCGCCTCGGCTTCGTTCACGATTTCCTTGTCGCGCATCCGGCGGACAGCAGCGTGGAAGATTTGCTGGCGCGCGCGCCGGCCATCGAAACATCGCTTGCCGCCGTGCTCAACGGCGCGGCCGAGGACGATGCCTTCAACCGCCTGATCGTCGCCACCGGCCTCAGCGCGGTCGAGGCCAACTGGCTCCGCGCGTTCTACCGCTATTTGCGGCAGGCGGGCATGACCTTCGGCATTCCCACGGTGGTCGAAGCGCTGAAAAACGCGCCTGCGGTCACGCGCGGCCTCGTCGATGCTTTCGCCGTGCGCCACGATCCCGCCTCTGCCGGTGACCGTGATTCCGCGTTCGCAGCCGCCGAGGA
>JAZKBJ010000167.1:0-4954 GCA_040388685.1 Pseudomonadota bacterium | reverse complement strand
GACCGCTGGTATTTCTGTCCGCGCCACGCGGCTGAATACAATCAGGGTTGGAACTATTTCGAAGGTCTCGACAAGGAGGAGGCCGAGCAGCGCGAGGCCGAGGAGCGCGGTGAAACTTCCGGTTTCCGGCAGGCGGCATGGGCTGAATGGGGCGGCTCGGGCGATGGTACCCGCAGCCGCGACGAACTGCGCGCGCTCGAAATGCTGGGACTCGATCCCGATGCAGACTTCGACGCGGTGAAAAAGGCATGGCGAACAAAGGCTAAGGAAGTCCACCCTGATGTTCGCCCCGGTGACAAGGCGGCGGCCGAGCAGTTCCAGAAGCTTCAGGTCTCCTATGAAGTTCTCCGCGCCGCCGAAGACCGGCGTGAATGGAAGGGATGACGTGACCGGAGGCATCGCGCACTTTGGGCCCGATGCCGCTGATGCGGCAGCGCTTGCCCTTTCGCGCGATGGTGTGGTTGGCCTTGAGGCCCTTTGGCCAGCGCGCCTGATCGACGAACTTCGCGCTGCCTTGCGCAAATCCATTCCCGGCGTGTTCGACCTCAAGGCGCCGCTTCCCGAAGATGTCTGGGTGGTGGGTGCCAACCGCATAAACGGGCTTGTCCCGATTGCCGGGCGGATGAGCGGCTGTATCGACCTGCTCCAGCACCCCGCGCTCCTGTCGCTGCTGGACGAGGTGCTGAACGACGATTGGGTCTACGAATCGTTTGGCGTGATCAGTTCCTTTCCAGGATCAGATATCCAGAAGCTTCATTCCGACAGTCCGCACCTGTTCGAGGATGGCGACCTCGCCCGAACCCTGCCGCCGTTTGCGCTGACGATCTCCATCCCGCTCGTCGATGTGGGTGACGGGAACGGATGTACCGAGTTTCTTCCCGGAACGCAGCGCGAGGTGCGGGCTCCAGCCTCAGCGGATGGCACGGTGTGGCGCAGCGTTCCTCGCGGTGATTGCATGGTATGGGACTACCGGGTTCGCCACCGGGGCCAGCCCAACAATGGCAATGAACCAAGGCCGATGTTCTATGCCACGGCGTGTCGGCGCTTCTGGCAGGATTCCACCAATTTTGTGCCCGATGCGCGCAAACTGGTGCTGGGCCGCGACGCACTGTCGATGATCGCCGAAGACCGGCTCAAGCATTTTGCCAGAGCCAAGGCGATGCCCGGCGCGCGTAGCGCGGTAAAGACCGTCAATCGCCTCGTGCGCTGGTATGCGCCAGGATTTCATCGAGCAATGCGGAGACTCGCGCGGCGTCCGGAAACCGCTCTGTAATCCAGCGCTCTTCCACTGCCCGAAGCACCCGCGCAACCTCCGGCCCGGCACTGATGCCGCGTCCTACGACCTCGCCGCCCTTGAGTGGAAACTGGGGCACGTCCCAATCGGCCAGCGGGGCAACGTCGGCTCCGTTCAAAAGCAGCCTGTCACGCGCCTCTTCCATGCCTATGCGATAGGCGAGGGCGCGTGGCTCGGCGGCGACGCTGCTTTCGCGCGCGGCCGCCGAGGACAGCCGTTTGCGCTGTGCAAATGACAGGCGCAGCCGTGAGGCGACCTGCTCGGCCATGGTGGTGTCAGCGGGAAGGAGCGCGGCCAAGCGGCGCAGCGCATCGCCCTTAATCCCTGAGTCACGTTCATGTGCTGTGAGAGCATCAAGCGCCCCAAGTCCCGCCGCATCGACTTCGGGCAGGATCTGCTCCAGCACGCCTAGCTCAGCCATGCGCCACATGGTCGGTGCAGGGTCGGGCAGACCAAGCAGGTTCATCAGTTCCCAGCCGACGCGCTCGCGCGAGAGTCCTTTAAGCCCTGGGGCAAGCTCCGACACGGCAGTCTCGGCCTCTTCGTCCGCCGGGAGTGAGCCAAAGCGGTTCTGGAAGCGGAAGTAGCGCAGGATGCGCAAATAGTCCTCGCGGATGCGCTGGCGGGCATCGCCGATGAAGCGCACGCGGCGGCTTGCGAGATCGCCGAGGCCGCCGTGATAGTCGTGGATCTTGAGGTCGCGCGGATCGGCATATAGCGCATTGATCGTGAAATCGCGCCGGGCGGAATCATCGTGCCATTCGGTCGAAAACGCGACAGTGGCATGGCGGCCATCGGTCGAAACGTCGCGGCGCAGTGTGGTGATCTCGACCGGACCGCCCGCCAGAACCGCTGTGACGGTTCCATGGGCGATCCCCGTGGGCACGACCTTTATCCCGGCAGCCGTCAGGCGGCGCGCGGTTTCGTCCGGCACCAGCGTCGTCGCCATGTCGATGTCCTTGGGCTCCAGCCCGAGGATCGTGTCGCGCACCACGCCGCCCACCCAGCGGCAATTGCCCTGCGCCTGCGGGTCGAGCGCGGCGACCAGCGCGGCGAGGTCCGCGCGCCTCGTCCAGCCGGTTTCAGGCAGGCGCTCAGTCATGCCAGGCGATCCGCTTTGACAGGTTCGAGATGATCGCGGCGGTCACCCCCCATATGCGATGGTTGTTCCACATGATCTCGATATAGCGCCCGCTGCGCCCGTTCCACTCTGCAGATTTCCATTCATGCCGCGCGCCGTCCAGCACGAAGCCGAGCGGTGGTTCGAACCAGTCGGCAACTTCCGCCGGATTGGGAGCAAGTGGCAGGTCGGCGGGGATCATCGCCAGCACCGGCGTGATGTCGTAGCCGGTGCCGGTGCGGAAACGGTCGGTCTCGCCGATCACGGTCACGTCCTCTGGCCGCACGCCCAGTTCCTCGTAGGCCTCCCGCAGGGCAGCTTCGCGCGGGGTCTCGCCGGGATCGATCTTGCCGCCGGGAAATGCTGCCTGCCCCGGATGGGCGCGCATGTGCGATGGCCGGTGGATCAGCAGCACGCCGGGGCCATTCGGGTGATTGCCGCGATCGGTCACCGCGATCAGCACGGCGGCGGGACGCAACGGATCTTCCGGCAGGGGACGCCAGTCTTCGTAAAGGTCGCGCGCGGGTTCGCGGTGGCCCTCGTTGTAAAGCCGTGTCAGTCGGTCAAACAGGCTCACGTTGCGGGCACCAGCGCGAAGCGCATGCCCATGCTCTCCACCGCAAGCGCTTCCCCGCCCAAGGTAAGCGCATGGTCGATCAACTGGCCATAAGTGCTGCGGTTCAGCCGGGCCTCGGTCCCGTGGCGCACGGCAAGATAGAAGGCGGGCACTTCCGCCGTGCCAGCCACACGCAAACCATGGTCCGGCCCGCAGACGACCAGATCATCGGTGTTCAGCCGGAATGCAAGCGCGGTTCGGCCCGACTCGTCGGTCTTGGCCTGCATGTCGGTAACGATGAAAGCGGCGTCATCGACCTCGATCGAGAGCCGCTCGAACGGCGTAACCAGCCAGTGCTGCCCTTCGGCCTCGCGCATGAGCAGCGATGAAAACGCCCGCACCATCGCAGGGCGGCGGATTTCCCCGCCCTGATGATACCAGCGCCCATCGGCGGCAACACGCATTTCGCTGTCGCCGCTCTGTTGCGGGGTCCATTGGTCGAGCGGTGGCAACGTGCGCGCGGCAACTTCGCTCGCGAGTTCGGCAAGGCTAAGCGACGCAAGTTCGGGAGGCGGAATGTATGGCACAGACCGCCGATGCCAGATCGGATCAGCGGAGCCAAGGCCCCAACATACCCTCTTGCGGCAGGACGGCGGGATTGGCTGTGCGGCACAGCAGGCGGTGCTGCTCGAACGGGCCGGGAAGCTGCCATCCGCCGGTGTGCGCGTTGGAGAAGCCGAAGAACCGTCCGTAGTATTCCGGATCACCGATCAGCACTTGCGGCAGCGGTGCGCGCGGGTCGATTGCGGTCAGCGCAGCAGTCATCAGGGCCTTGCCGAATCCATGGCCTTGAAGATGGGGAAGGACGGCGACCGGCCCGACCATGATCATCGGGTGGACACGGCCTTGCGCGTCGGTCAGCCCCACTGGCCAGCACTGGATCGAGCCTGCCAGCATGTCCTCGTCGTCAAGCGCGGCGAACGACAGGTTGCCGAGCGCTTCGGTGCCCTCACGCACCTTGTAGGCGGTTCGCTGGTGCCGCGCCGGTTCGAACGCCTGGTCGAGCACTTGCTCCACCATGGCGGCATCGACATCGGCAAGCGGGATGATCTTGGACAAATGCGGGTTCCTCGAAGGACCGGAAGAGCGGCGCCGATAGCCGTCATGGCTGGTTCCTGCAAGTTCGCCGCAACCCGCCAGCCAAAGCACGCGCTTCAGCTCTCCGCGAAGCTGAACGGTTCGGCGGCGCGGCGATAGTCGTCGGGGAGGATTCCGCGTCCGATCGGCGGCTCGGCGCGCGCCGTGCATTGCGCCCGGTGGCACAGGCGGCAGGTCACCCCGATCGGAGTCGCTACCGCCGCCTTGGGGTCGATCCCGGCGGCATAGACCAGCTTTGGCGCATGTTCCGCGGCGCATGCCAGCGCGATTGACCGCGTCGTGCGGAAGCGGTCGAAGCCCCCGCCGCCCGAAGTGACCGTCCGCGCCAACGCGAAGAACCGCTGCCCGTCCGGCAGTTCAAGCCACTGCGTGACGACCTGCCCGGGCGTGCGGAAGGTATCGTGGACGCTCCACAGCGGGCACCCTCCGCCATGCGCCGCAAACGGGAAACCCGCACCGTCGAGGCGTTTCGACACATTGCCCGCCGCATCCACCCGGATGAAGAAGAACGGCACCCGCTCCTGCCCTGGCCGGTTGAGCGTGGTCAGGCGGTGCGCCACTTGCTCGAAGCTGGTGCCGAACAGGCCCGACAGCGCCTCGATATCATAGCGTCGTCCATCCACCGCCCGCGCAAAACGGTCATAAGGCATCAGAAGCGCGGCCGCTGCGTAACCGGCCAGCGCCCGGCGCACGGCAGCCGGCACATCCTCCGTCGCCACGGGCAGCTCCGAGGCGTACACGCCTGCAGCCAAAGCACGCGCGTCGTCCTCGTCGGCAAACGACGAGCGCACCGCAAAGCGTGTTGCCCGCAAGCTCTCCAGGGCAT
>JAZKBJ010000166.1:3579-4988 GCA_040388685.1 Pseudomonadota bacterium | reverse complement strand
ACGGCGCTTGTTCCCCCCTCCCGCTTGCGGGAGGGGACGGGGGTGGGCACTCTTTACTGATGCTTATACACCGCCCGTTCGTGGCTGAACGCCTTGAAGCCGAAGTAGCCGTGGTAGCTGCCGGTGCCCGAGGCGTTCACACCGCCGAAGGGCAGGTTGTTTTCAAGATAGTGCGAGAACACGCCGTTGACGGTGACGCCGCCTGACGAGGTTTCGTTGAGCACGCGGGCGACGTTGGCTTCGTCCGGGCTGTAGACATAGAGTGCGAGCGGCTTGTCGCGGGCCTGGATGTAGCCGATGGCAGAATCGAGGCTGTCGTAGGTCATCACCGGGATGATCGGCGCGAAGATTTCTTCCTGCAGGATCTTCATCTGCGGGGTGACGTCGGTCAGCATCGTCGGGTGGATGGTCAGGTCGTCCGCTTCGAGAATGCCGCCTGCGGCCACGGTCGCGCCCTTTTCCACCGCATCGTCGAACAGCGCCTTCACGCGGGCGAAGTTGGCGGGGTTGACGACTTGCGCGATCGCGTCCTTCTTGATCTGGCCGCCCTCATAGAGGTTGGCGGCGACGCTGGTCTTGAAGCCCTCGACCAGCGCGGCCTTCTGGTCTTCGCGGACGAACACGTAGTCGGGGCTGATGCAGGCCTGCCCGCCGTTGAACTGCTTGGCACCGGCGAGTTGCGCGGCGACCTTGGCAATGTCCGCGCCCTCGTCGACGATGACCGGCGACTTGCCGCCGAGTTCGAGCGTGACGCTGGCGAGGTGCTTTGCCGCAGCCGCCATGACGATCTTGCCGACGCGGGTGCTGCCGGTGAAGAAGATGTGGCTGAAGGGAAGGTCGAGCAGTGCCGACGCGACAGAAACATCGCCTTCGAACAGCGCGACCTCGTTTTCGTCAAAGGCTTCGGCGATGATCTTTGCACCGACCTTGGCGGTGGCGGGGCACAGGTCGGTCAGCTTGACGATGCAGCAGTTGCCCGCCGCGACCGCAGCGGCCACCGGGCCGAGCGCGAGGCCGAGCGGGAAATTCCACGGGCCGAGGATCAGGCAGACCCCGCGCGCTTCGTAGATGATCTGGGCGCGGTCGTCGGGATTGCTCGACGAGGCGACTTCGGTGGGGGCCATCCACGCATCGAGATTGTCGATGTTGCGCTGGATATTGCCGAACACGTTGAGCACTTCGGTCACGCGGATTTCGCCCACCGGCTTGCGCGTGTCTTCAAGGACGGCAGCGATGATATCGTCGGCATGGGCTTCGACCACGGCCTTCAGCTTGGCAAGCTTGGCCTTGCGCTGTTCGGCAGTGGTGGCTTTCACCTTCCACTGGTTTTCCTGCTGGAGCGCGAAAACGCGGGCGATTTCGCCGGAGAGATCGGCGCCCATCCGCCGGATTCGGATAATACCCGTCGC
>JAZKBJ010000166.1:680-3569 GCA_040388685.1 Pseudomonadota bacterium | reverse complement strand
TTCTCCTTGAACTCGCGGTTGGCCCCGATGCCATCGGCGGCGGTCGGCTGGGGCTGGGTCATGGTTTCACGGGCCTTGGGTTCATTGGATGTGCACGAAATGGCCCGCACAGCCGCGCAGGCCAAGTCTTGATGTGCACGATTGCCAGCCTGTGAAACGTTAGGCAACCGAACTTTTTACCGTATGGGGATTTGCGTGTTTTGCGGGTGTCGCTTGCCCACCCCGCTGCGACTAACGTCACTTCGTTCCGTAAGTCTTGCGGCCCTCCCGCAAGCGGGAGGGCAAAATGCAGCGGCTATTTCCCCCCTACCGCTTGCGGGAGGGGTCGGGGGTGGGCAGTCTGGGCGAAACGCCAGCCCTCAGCCCATCCCGTAAGCCGACTTCATCCCGCCTTGGCGATCAAGATCCAGCGCCATGATCGCGATGTCGTGCAATTCGCCCGAGGCATCGCGCACGTGATCGCGCAGCAACGCTTCGGGAAGGAAGCCGAGATCTTCGAATACCTTGAGCGCCGCGCCCTGATCGGGGGTGAGTCGCACGGTCAGCTTCGAGACGCCGTCGGCCATGGCCATGGCGAGGCACTCCTGCGCCAGCACGCGGCCAAACCCGGTGCCGCGCATCTCGGTGGAGATCAGCATGCGGATATCGGCGACATGGGGTGACCAGCTGAGTTCGTCGCGGGCGAGGGCGGTGCAGCCGACCATGCGGTCACCATCGTGCGCGACAAGGCTGCGGATCAACCCGCGTTCGACCTGATCGATCCACGCCGCGATGACCTTGGGGTTGCGGATATCGCGCATCAGGAACAGCAGGTCATGCGCGGGCAGGGCGCGCGCAAAGGCGAGCAGTGCATCGGCATCGGACCGTTCAAGCAGGCGCAGGGTGATCTGGCGCGTGCCTGCGGCAACGTTGCGGGGATATTGGGGGGAATCGGACATCACACGGACCTTTTGCCAAGCCATTCGTCGATCAGCGGCCACAGGCGGCGCAGCGCTGCAGGACCGGCCACGAGGCTGACGTGGCCGCCCTTCGAAATGATTTCCTCGTAATCGGGCGTCGAGGTCAGCTCTTTCAGCGGCTGGGTCGCCTCAAGGCTGACGATATGATCGTGTTTCGCCACGATGTTGAGGATCGGTATCGCGATGTTTGTCAGGTCGGCCTTGCGTCCGGCGATTTCCAGCGTGCCGGCGGCGAGGGCGTTTTCCCACATCAGCAGCTTGATCTGCTCGCGGAAATATTCGCCCGGAACCGGCAGCGTTTCGGCCGCCCAGCGATCGAACATGCGGTAGGAGCGGACGAATTCGTCGTTCCACATGTTGGTCCACAGCGTCATCTTGCCTGCAGCGCGGTTGGCCGGGCGGGCAAGATCGAACGCGCCGAGCATCAGTTCGGGCGGAATGATCCCGAGCCGGTCGACCACCTCGTCGATGTCGAAGTGGCGCTTGTCGGCCCACTTCTGGAACAAGTGCATGTGGGTGAAATCGACAGGCGTGGCGAAGAGCATCAGGTTCTTGACGCCGGTTCCCGGATAGAGGCTCGCATGGATCGTGGCGAGGGTGCCGCCCATGCAATAGCCGGCCAGCGATACGTCCTGTTCGCCGGTGATCTCGGCGATCTTGGCCAGCGCATCGGGAATGAAGCGGTCGACATAGTCGGTGAGGGCGAGGTGCGCTTCATCGCGGCGGGGCGGTGCCCAGTCGAGATTGAACACGTCATAGCCTCGCCCGAGCAGGTATTCGACCATCGACTGGCCCGGCGCGAGATCGAAGATATAGCCCTTGTTCGAAGGCGGCGAGACGATCAGCAGCGGCAGGCGGTAGATTTCATCGACCACCGGGCGGTAGCGATAGAGCAGCGCGGTGCCCTCGCGGTGGATCAGATCCTTGGCCATCGCGCCCACTTCGGCGCGGCCTGCGGTGAGGAAATCGAGGCCCTTGATGTTGCGCTTGAGCGCGCGGTCGACATCGCGGCGGACGCGCTCGGCAATGGCGTCGGCCGAGGGCGTTTCGGCCGGAAGCTGGTTCGGGGCTTCGCTCATGCTTTGGCTTTTTGGGGGGCTTTGGGCGGCTGCTTGGTGCGGCGCGGTTCGGCAGGCGCGGGCACGGCAGCAGCCTTTCCGGCAAGTGCCTCGACCGCGAGGCGGACCCGGTCGATCGAATCCTCCAGCCCGTCGAGCCGCTCGGCAAGAGTTTCGACCTGGGCCTTGCTCGGCAGGTTGAGGTTCTTGAGCAGGGTTTCCATCTGTTCGGCAAAGGCGCGCTGGGCGACGACCTGAACCTTGGTGGCCTGACCCATCATCGCGCTGAACTGTTCGCTCTCGGTCAGTTTGCCCGACCAGGAATTGATCTCCTGCTCCCACTTGCTGACCATCTGCTGCCACTGGGCGACGGGATCGAACGGTGTCTGGCTCATGCTTGGGGTGCCCCTCCGTAAAAGTATCCAGCGAAAACGTATCAGGTGGCGAGTGAAATGTAGCCCAGCTGCGCGGCCTTGAAGACGGTCTGGCTGCGGTTGACCGCGTTCAGCTTCATCGAGGCGTTGTGGATGTGGAAGCGCACGGTGGCGCGGCTGCGGCTCATGATCATCGAGATTTCGAGGTCGGTCTTGCCGATGGCGGCCCAGCGCAGGCATTCGACTTCGCGCTTCGACAGGCGCGAGCCCGAGGGCAGGGCCTGTGCCGAACCCATCGCGTGGACATAGCTGGCGATGAAGGTGCGGGCGTAGATGCCGAGCGCGTCGCCGATTTCGAGAAACAGGTCGTCCAGCTCGGTCAGGTCCTGGTCGAGCGGGTTGAAGCTGACCGCGCCGATCTGCCCGAACGGCAGATGCACCGGCACGACAATGGCGGCGCGGGTCATCGCGCGCGTCTCGAAGTTGGTGAGGTCGATC
>JAZKBJ010000166.1:0-670 GCA_040388685.1 Pseudomonadota bacterium | reverse complement strand
ACGGTTCGCTTTCGAATCGGCAGGCCGAGGTCAGCGGCGAATCGAGCGCGATGCGCGAATTGCGCCACCACACCTTCTCATCGTTCCACCCGAACACGTCGCGCGCGAGGATGTTGCCATCGGCGTCCACCGGTGTGCGCTTGTCGGCAATGTCGTGGGCAGGCGCGGGGCGAACGCCCGCCGCCATGGCGATCTTGTGCAATTCCTCGGCCGCGCGGCGCACGTCCTGCGGACCGCTGATCCGGACAGCGTCGATGGATTCGACCGAAAGCTGCACTGTTCTCTCCTGTTATCGGTGCGGCTCCGGCAACTGTCTGTCTGCGTTCCTTGCGAAGCGTAACATACTGAAACAGGCCGACCCCACACTTATGGGCATATGCATACCGGTCCGGGCGCTTCTAAACAACGGCGGTATTGGCCAAAACGCCTAGTCTTTTGCGCAGCGTGGCGGCACGTTCCACAGTGATAGAGGTCACCGCCGAGGAGAGGTGCGTGAATTTCGACCTGAACGAAGACGAAGAGATGCTGAAGGCGCTGGCCGAGCGCTTCGTCGACGATCATTACAGCGATCTGGACCGCCGCCGGGGCTACCTGGCGAGCGCGGACGGCTATTCTCCCGAGATGTGGGCACTGCTGGCCGAACTGGGGCTGCTGGCTGCGCCGCTCGGCT
>JAZKBJ010000165.1:14691-16763 GCA_040388685.1 Pseudomonadota bacterium | reverse complement strand
TTTAAGGGTGTCCATTTGCTTTGGCAACCCCTTCAAGCAAACGAATTACTGCTTGTGAGAGGGGAATGTCGAGCGGCGGCATCGCGAGGGCGGATAGACCCTCGGCAGGCACCCAACGGACGTGAGACCCTGGCTCGATCGCGCGGGCCACTCCCACCCAGCGCCGCACACCAAACAGCAGCAACAGGATAGGCGTGCGTCCGGGTGAAGGCGGCTCACAAGCAAAGGTAACCGGAAAGAGATCAGCCGGATCAAGCATGAGCCCAAGCTCTTCGTCGATTTCCCTTACAAGGGCGACTTGCGGCGTTTCCCCCCGCTCCAATTTGCCCCCCGGGAACTCCCACAGCCCGCCATGCGCCTTGTCTGGCGGGCGCTGCTGCATAAGCACTGTGCCATCATCCGAGAGCATAGCTGCGGCCACGACGATCCTGACTGTCGAATAATTTTCCATCGGGTCGGACCTCGTCAACCTTTTCTTAGGCACCTGCGGGTAGAAACCACAGTGCCGCAATCTTGGAAATGACCATGAAGATTCTGCTTCTGAAAATCTTTCGCAATGAAAGCGGTGCCACGGCCATCGAATATGGACTGCTGATCGCTTGCATCGGCATGGCCATGATCTTTGGCATGAAGTCGTTCTCGGATTCGATGTACAACATGTACCTTACGGTTAACAATAACACTTCCGAAAAGGTCGGTTCGAATTAACGACTTCTTAGGCTTTGATGCGTAGATCTACGAATGCTCGCTCCGGGGACAAAGTTGGAGCGGGACGGGAATGAAGACTTACTCTAGGAGACTGACCATGAAGCTTTTCCGTGACCTGCTCGCAAACAACGAAGGCGCCACCGCAATCGAATACGGCCTGATCGCCGCTCTCGTCGCTGTTGCTGCAATCGGCGCCATGGGTGCACTCGGCGACTCGCTGAGCAACACCTTCAACGGCGTTTCGGGTGAAATGGACAACTCGCTCTAAGAGCTTGAGGCGTCCAACCGGACGCTGATCCATCTACGAACGGAAGGGCGCCCCTCGCAGGGCGCCCTTTTCGTATGGGGTTTCGCAAATACCCTTTTGCAGCGCGATATCCTTCGCCTGCTGTCAGTAAACGACCAGCTTCACCTTCTGCCCCGGCGTCAGCCTGCTTGCCGTGGTCATCCCATTCAGCACGAGGAAGCGTTCCAGCGGCTTGTCAGCATAGGCCATGCGTTTCGACAGGCTCTGCACCGTGTCGGCTGATTTTACAGTCACGACCGAAAGCTTGCGCGGTTTGACCGCTGATGCTTCGGCAGCACTGATACGGCGAATCGAGCGAAACATGGGGTCGAACTGCGATGCCTGGCCTGCCTGGCTGATCGTGGTGAAATGGAATGCCTGCTGCGGGCCCCATTCATAAGCAAACACGACGATATCAACCTGGTTGCCGCCGCTTGTGGAACGAACGGTCCCGTAGGCGGCGGGGATGCCGTTGATGGTGGTGGTCTGAACAGAATCAGGGCGAATCTGGGCTTGGCTGGACAGGCCTGCAAATACTGAATTTACATAAGCGGTGAGATTCCCGCTGTAAGGAGCGGTCGAAAGTTCGCCCTTCCCACTCTGGCCACTGATCGCGACCGCGCGCGTGCCGTTAACGAGATAGAAGCCGCTCGGCGCCTCGAATGCGAGACGGAATTGCGGGTGGACGAATTTTGAACCGTCAACAATGCCCTGTGCGGGGTCGTCACCATATGTGAGGCCGTTAATCCCTGCGAGAAATGCGTCACGATTGGTGCGGCCCGCTTTCGTACCGGCCCGGGTAAGCGCGGCGCGCACGCGCGACGCCGGATCGGGATGGGTGCTTGCCCATTCCGGCACCTGATTCGACGTGCCCTTTATGCTGGCGTCGAGCGCGTTCTGATTCGCGAGGCTTTGCAGCACCGACGACATCGCACGTGGATCGTACCCGGCGCGTTGCAAGTAGGTGATGCCCAAATTGTCAGCCTCGGTTTCCTGCCCGCGAGAATATTTCAGGGTCAGCAACTGGCTGCCGGTCGAGAAAATCTTCTGTCCGACCTGCCCGAGTGTACCATTGCCC
>JAZKBJ010000165.1:7293-14681 GCA_040388685.1 Pseudomonadota bacterium | reverse complement strand
CAGAAGCGTGCCGAGCGCACCCAGGATTGAATTGCGGGTGGCAGCGCTTTCGCGCTTTGCGGCGTGCCGGGCAGCGACGTGGCCGACCTCATGCCCCAAGACGCCCGCAAGCTCAGCCTCGTTGTTCATCAGCGCGGCAAGTTGACGGGTGACATAAACGTAGCCGCCAGGGATCGCAAAAGCGTTGTTTACCGGGGAGTTGAGCAGGCTGACGGTGAAATCGCTACGGGCGTTGCCAAGGCCTGATTGCAACGCGATCGTTTTGCCAATGCCTTCGACATAGGTTGCCTGAGACCCGGTCATCGCCCCGCCAAATTCCTGCAGCAGTTGCGGGTGAGCTTCGGCCCCTTGTTTCTTGTCAGCCGTGCTGATCGTCTGGACGGTGTTTTGAGCCTTGGCGGGGCTGCCTGCCTGATTGACGCACGCAGGCAAAGCGATTGCGGCCATGGCGGTGACGGACAGAATCGCGGCGCGTGATCGGCGGTTCATGGACATTGCACTCTCCCTGAAGGGCACACGGATTTAGTGACCGCGCCCTGTGGACTACGGCTGCTAAATCCGTTTGTCGCAAATCCGGTTCCCGAGCGCCAGCGCGGGCTTGGATTCAGGCACCGATCCGGAGGAAACGTTCGGCCCGCAGGTTGCGCAGTTCGTCAGGCGATTTGCCGACGAGTGCTTCGATTTCCTCGCCGATGGCCTTGCCCAGCGTGGCGCAGGCCGCAGCAGGATCACGGTGCGCACCGCCAACCGGTTCACGCACGATCCGGTCAATCACGCCCAGCCCGAGCAGGTCTTGCGCGGTGACTTTCATCGCCTCGGCAGCATCGGCCGCCTTTTCAGAGGTGCGCCACAGGATCGAAGCGCAGCCTTCGGGCGAAATGACCGAATAGATCGCGTGTTCGAACATCAGCACGCGTTCCGCACTGGCCAGCGCAACCGCGCCGCCCGAACCGCCCTCGCCGACGATTGTCGCAACCATCGGCACGCCAAGGCCAAGGCAGGCTTCGGTGGAGCGCGCGATGGCTTCGGCTTGCCCGCGTTCTTCGGCTTCCACGCCTGGGAATGCACCCGACGTATCCACCAGCGTTACCACCGGCAGACCGAATCGGCTGGCCATTTCCATAAGGCGGATCGCCTTGCGGTATCCCTCCGGCTTGCCCATGCCGAAGTTGTGGCGAATGCGGCTTTGCGTGTCGTTGCCCTTTTCATGCCCGATCAGCATGACCCGGCGCGAACCAAGCTTTGCAAAGCCACCTATGATCGCCTGATCCTCGCCATAGAGGCGATCACCACCCAAAGGCATGAAATCGGTGAAAATCGCCTCGACATAATCCTTGAAGTGCGGGCGCGCGGGATGACGGGCGACTTGCGTCTTCTGCCACGGCGTCAGCGCTTTGTAAGTGCTGGCCAGCAATTCGGCGGACTTGGTTTCAAGTCGGCGAATTTCCGAGCTGATGTCGATATCGCCGCCCTGCGCGGTCTGGCGCAATTCGGCAATGCGGGCTTCGAGCGCGGCGACCGGCTTTTCGAACTCGAGATAGGAAATCATGCGCATCCGCTAAGCGCGCGCGCGCCTTCGGTCAACTGTCTGCACTTATTTGGGTGTGCCAGACCCCAGTGGATGCCGCTGGTTGACCAGGGCCACCAGCCGCGCAGAATCGACATGCGTGTATATCTGCGTGGTGGCGATGTCGGCATGGCCAAGCAATGTCTGGAGCACGCGCAGGTCCGCCCCGCCTTCGAGAAGATGTGTGGCAAAGGCATGGCGCAGAACGTGCGGGCTGACCTTTTCGGGATCGAGCCCTGCCCTGAGCGCAAGATCGCGCAAGAGCTGGAACAGCCGCACGCGCGACAGGTGGCCGCCGCGCGGGCTGGGGAAGACAAAGCGACCACCCTTCCCCCGCACCGCCAGCCAGTCCGCCAGCGCGCGGACCGCACGCGCCGAGACCGGCACCATGCGCTGCACGCTGCCTTTACCGGTGATCGTTAGAAACGGCGCGTCACGCGGGACTGCGGCCAGTGGTAATGAGACAAGTTCGGTGGCACGCAGGCCAGAACCGTAGAGCAGTTCGAGAAAGGCAAGCAAGCGCAGGCCTTCGGGCGATCCTGTGCGAGCGTCATCCTCAGCCGTAACGAAAAGCGCGGAAATTTCCTGATGCCCGAGTATGCGCGGGAGCGACCGTCGCGCCCGTGGCCTTGGCAAGGCCGAAGACGGATCATCCGCGCGCAAGCCCTCATCGATCAGAAAGCCGTAGAACTGGCGCAAGGCAGACGCCTTGCGCGCAAGCGAGGAGGGAGCGAGGTCGATCCAGGCCGCGCTGAGCTTGCCAATGTCTTCCCGCCTGGCCCCAGCCAATGGTCCGATGACTTCGACCGCGCCGGACAGATCACGGCGATAGGCGGACAGCGTATTCGCCGCCGCTCCCCTCTGCGCGGCGAGCATCGCCAGGAAACTCTCGACTTCGGGCTCCGGCGGCACCCTTTTCATGATCACACGCGCGCGACCGCCTCTGCCGCTATCATCCGCGCCTCGCCATCAAGCCCGACGCGATGAAGCGCGGAAACGATGTGATAAAGATGCAGCGGCGTCATCCGGTCCCAACGCTCTCCTTGCATCCCGAATGCGGCAAGCAACGAAACCAGCGCAGGGTTGTTCGAAGCGGCAGCACCGTCGATCGCACGGGTCCAGCGGGTTTGGCGTGCAAGGTCAAGCTCGAGTTTACCTGCAAAATCGCGGGCGGCCCCGGCATCAACCCGGTCCAGCCCCATCAACCCTGCCAGCAGGAAGCGTGAACGCAGAGCATTTTCAGAATCGTCCTCGTCAGAAAAGGCGCTAAGGCCTTCGGAACCGACCTTGTTGGCGCGGCCTGGATTGGCGAGGACGAGCAAGCCCCAACCTTCGCTGCCGATCGGCAGGAATGGCGCCCATTTCAACGCATTGCGATCCAGCCCGGCAGTCAGCATCGACGCAATCAAAGCGGGGGCATTATCGGCCTGATCCATCGCCGGGGTAAGCCGGGCGGCCGCGTAGGACGTCATCACAAGACCGGCATAAGCCCGGTCGGGATCGCTCCCGTCACCCCAAAGCGTGCGAATGGCGTCGTATCGATCGGCGGCGGATGCCGAGACGTAGGCCGCGCGCAGCGATTCGGCGCGCGCGCTCCAATCGTCCGTAGAACTCTCGCCGCCGCTTGTTTCCCGCAAGGCGTAGAGTTGGCTGTAAAGATCGATCATCGCCGTGGCCGACAGGGCACCGCGCGCGGCTGCCACATCAGCCGCAGCGGCACGCGATGCGAGCGGCAGCATCGGAGCCCGAGCGGCCAGCAGGGCATAACCGGCCCCGGCGGACTTGCGAAGCGCCTCGGGCGGCTCAACCCCGGTCGCAAAGGCCATGCCGATGCTCCACGGCGTCAGCGCTTCCACGCCGTCCCACTCGATCTTTACCGCACGGCGCGCATTGATCGCCGCGCCAGCGAATTTTTGCGCGAGCAGAATGTCGATCTTGCTGCCGGTGCCACGGCGCATTGCCCGATCGAGCTGGGCCATTGCTGGCGATCCCTCGTCGGCGAAGGCCGAGCAGATCGCGCGAGACAGATCCCAGTCCCAACCCGGACGCCCGGCTGCGGTGAGCGCGGTAATCGGGCACAGACCGACCGGATCGGCAGTGGCGAGAAAGCTTGCCATGGCAGCGTCCTCCAGCCGGCGGGTATAGTTTCCGCTGTCGACCGACTGGACCATGGCTCTTGCCGCATCAGGCTCTCCCATGCGCAGGAGCAATTGCGCGCGAATGGCCGCCCAGTCCGCACCATTCATGCCAACGGGTGTCGCCAATCGGCTCGCCAGCGCGCGCCGGGCAAGGATATGCCCCCAGCGCGACACGAACTGACCGCGCATCTTGCCGATCACGCCGTCAACGAACGGACCATTGAGGTAATGGGTCGAGGCAGCGGGGAAACCGCCGTCCTTTTCGTCTATAACGCCGACCACATCGACACTGCGTCGCCCCGACGGCGGGATATCGAATTTTGGCCGTGCCGATTGGATCAGCTTTTCCAGCAGCGCAGGATCGAGCGAATTCAGTAGTGCCTGATCGCTGATGCCCCCTCCACCGACCGCAACCGGAGCCGAGGTTGCGGGTATCGCCTGAACGACTGGACTGGAGGTCGCCAAAGGAGCGGGCGTTGCAGCGGCGGCTTGTGATGCCGGCGCGGCAGGCCGTGGCTGCGTGGCTGGGCGCGCAGGCGTCGGCGCCCGCTGCGAGGGCGGGCGGCTCTGAGACGGCGGAGTGTCAAATCCCGGCGGCAGCAGCGATTCCTGGGCTAGCAATGATCCGGAAATAGCGGCGAGCGCGGCTGCGCCGGCCAGCCAGAGAGCGCGGCGCTTCATTGCGTGGAGGCTCCCGCGCTCACAGGCTGTTCGATCCATTGCATCGGCTGCGCCCCACCCTTTATCCATGCAACCACCAGAATTGCGGCCAGTACCAACGCGCCAGCCACGGCAACCTTCTTCATCACGCGCTTCCGCCAGACTTCAGGCAACACCCGGTCAGGACCGGCTGCCGCCAAGCGATACTTGCAACCGGCACTAGCGCAAGTATAGGCGGCGCGGCAATGGAACTTGATGCAAGCCCGCTCAGCTCATCCGAAATCGGCCGTATCGCGCGCCGGATCGATCGGCCTGTGGTGCTGGTGGGCATGATGGGGGTGGGCAAGACCACGGTCGGGCGCAAGCTTGCCGCGATGTTGCATCTTCCCTTTGTCGACGCTGACGAGGAGATCGAGAAGGCAGCATATATGCCGATCTCGGAAATCTTCTCGACTTACGGTGAACCCTATTTCCGTGATGGCGAGCGCCGGGTGATTGCTCGGTTGATTGGTGAGGGTCGCCATGTTGACCGCAAGATCCTGTCAACCGGCGGTGGCGCATTCGTCGATCCTGCAACCCGGGCCCTGATCCTGGAAAAAGGGATCGCGGTCTGGCTCGACAGCGACGTTGATACCTTGATAGAGCGCGTTGGCCGCAAAAGTAACCGACCACTGCTCAAGACGGGAAACCCGAGAGAAATCCTGACACGGCTGAAGGCCGAGCGTGAGGGTTTCTATTCGCAGGCGCCGATCCAGGTGATCAGCGGTGCACAACCGCATCAGGTCACCGCCTGCAAGATCTTGAAGGCAATAGACCAATGGCTGTGATCCCCGTTGCCATCGCAGGCGCTCCCTACGACGTTCGCATCGAAGCCGGATTGCTGGCGCGCGCCGGAGAGCACTGCCGACCATTCGTGCGCAAGAGCCATGTTGCGATCGTGACCGACGAGAACGTCGCGGCGCAGTGGCGCAGTGTGGTCACGGCGTCGTTCGACGCGGTCGGCCTGCGCTCCGAGTGGCTTGTCCTGCCTGCGGGTGAGAGCACCAAGAGCTGGGAACAACTCGCCCACGTAATCGACTGGCTGCTCTCGCAGGAGGTCGAGCGCAAGGACAATGTCGTGGCACTTGGCGGCGGCGTGATCGGCGACCTGACCGGCTTTGCAGCATCGATTGTCAAGCGCGGCTGCGGATTCATCCAGATCCCGACAACACTGCTGGCACAAGTCGATTCCAGTGTCGGCGGAAAGACCGCGATCAACACGCCCGCGGGCAAGAACCTTGTTGGCGCCTTTCATCAGCCAGCCCTCGTTCTTGCCGATCCTCTGGCGCTCGACACCCTGCCCTTGCGCGATGTGCGTGCCGGCTATGCCGAAGTGGTCAAGTACGGGTTGATTGACGACGCGCTGTTCTTCGAATGGTGCGAAGCCAATGGCAGCAAGCTGTTGGCCGGGGATCGGACCGCGCGCGAATATGCTATCGCGAGCAGCGTAGAGGCCAAGGCCCGCATCGTCGCTGCGGATGAGAAAGAGACGGCAGGCGTGCGCGCGCTGCTGAACCTAGGGCACACGTTCGGTCATGCGCTCGAAGCCGAAACGGGCTTTTCGGATCGCTTGTTGCATGGCGAAGGTGTGGCGCTCGGCATGGTGCTGGCTGCGCGGTTCTCGGCGCGGCAGGGACTTATGGCTGGGCAGGACGCCGAGCGCGTGACGGAGCACATTGGAGCCGTCGGTCTCCCTGCGTCGCTGAAGTCGCTCGATCTGGCTTGCGACGGGCGCAAACTGGCCGATCATATGCTTCATGACAAGAAGATGGACGGGGGCACCCTGCCCTTTCTGCTGATGCGCAGGATTGGGGGAACGTTCCTCGCAAACGGCGTCGATCTGGACGAAGTTGCATGCTTCCTCGACGAGGAACTGGCGCGAGCCTAGTTGTCGTCCGGCAACAGGTCGACGACCCTGAAACCGGGCAGCACCGCTTGCCGCAGCAGCGTGCGGTGGCAGCCATGGGCCTCCCGCTCATAGCACAGCAGTGCAACGCGGTTGCGGTTTGCCAAATCGGCTAGGCGAGCACCCGCAGCAATAGCTTCCGGCATTTCGAGTTGCCCGGCGTAAATCCGTTCGAGCGCCGAATGATCGTGGCGCCGCGCCGCTGCGCGACCCTCCGCCGGGGTGCCCAGCGCCTTGAAGTGGACATAATCGATGCCAGCCTCAAGCGCATTTGCGGCAAGTGCGGTTTTAGAAAATCCGGGGCGGCGCGAAAGCGGCAGGGCGCGGACATCGGCGAGCACTTCTACGCCAGCGTTGCGCAAGCTTGCCATCACGCCGGCGACGGTCGCCTGCTCATAGCCTATAGTCCAGATGGTAGGTGCGGTCATGCCTGAAATTTCGCGATGATCGCCCGGTAATCAAGGGCTTACGCGCCAGTGAAGACCGGTTTGCGCTTTTCGAGGAACGAAGCTCCGCCCTCGGCCGCATCGGCACTGTCGCCTGCTGTCCACTGGCCTTCGGCCTCGATCTGCAAGGCACTGGCGAATTCCGCTTCCAGAGCCTTTGCGAGGTTCTGGCGCATCACGCCGAGCGCAACAGTAGGACCGTTGGCGAGGCGGGTGGCGAGCGCAAGCGCTTCATCCAGCAGCACGGCATCGTCAACGGCCTTGTAGATAAGGCCCCAGTTCTCTGCTTTTTCGGCGCCGATCTTCTCGCCCAGCATCATCATTTCGGTTGCGCGAGCCTTGCCCACGAGCCGCGCCAGCGTCCATGACGATCCACCATCAGGCACCAGGCCGATGTTGACGAAGGCCTGCATGAAATAAGCGCTGCGCCCGGCCAGCACAAAATCGCCTGCCAGCGCGATCGAACAGCCGATCCCGGCAGCAGGGCCATTCACGGCGGTGACCACCGGCAAGTTCAAGCAGCTGTTCACGGACCTGGTGGGCAAGCTGATCGTTCTGCCGTACGCCAACCCCGAGAACCTCGTCAGTGGGGCGATCACGAGCGCCATGACGGGGACGGCGTCCATATCACT
>JAZKBJ010000165.1:636-7283 GCA_040388685.1 Pseudomonadota bacterium | reverse complement strand
CCAGTGTCAGCATCAATGGGTTGTAGGATTGCGTCAGGGCGGAATAGGCCCCCACTCCGCCCGAAATTGAGCGATCCCCCTTGGCGGCGAGATCAGCACCGGAGCAGAAGGCGCGGCCTTGCCCGGTAATCAGGATCGCGCGGGCGTCACCGCGAGCGCCCAAGGCGTTCATGATATCCTGCGCCATGTTTGGCGGGCATGCGTTAAGGCGTTCGGGGCGATTCAGGGTAATCTTGAGGACATTGCCGATGCGCTCGGCAAGAATCGTCTCGAATTCCATATTTCACCCTTTCAACCCAGCCAGCCGTGCATGTCCCGAACCCGCCATAACCGGGCCCCAGCGCGAATGCACGAAATATTCAATCGATCGGTTAACGCCTTAAGCCGAGACACTCGATCAATCCGGCCGCGCATTAACACGGACGCCCTCGCCGACAACGCATTGTTTGGAGAGGTTGGCAGGCCCGATCAGGCCGTGTGCATCTGGGCGAATGCCGCAGCCGCGCCAAACAGGCCCGGTTGCGGATGGGTGATCAGCTTGACCGGTATCGCCGCCATGAGCGCCTCGAACCGGCCTTTCGCCTGAAACCGGTCGGCAAAGCCTGACTGGACGAGCGTATCCTTTATCCGCAGGCCAAGTCCGCCCGCCATGACCACCCCGGTGGCACCATGCGCCAATGCAAGGTCGCCAGCAACGCTGCCCAGCGATAGGCAAAACCGGTCGACGGCTGCCGCTGCAAGGCTGTCTTCTCCTGAGGTGCCGAGTTCCCACAGTTCGCGGTCGGTTCGCGGGGTGTAGGGCCGCCCTTCCATAAGTGCGAGCGCTTCGTAGATATCGACGATGCCCGGACCCGCGACGACACGCTCGACCGACACACGGCGGTGGCGCTTGCGCAAGCCGGCCAAGATCGCGTCCTCGATCGTGTCGAGCGGGGCATAGTCGACATGCCCCCCTTCGGTCGGCTGTACCCGGTAGCTGGTCCCATCGCGCCAGAGTTGCGCCACACCGAGGCCGGTGCCGGGGCCGACAACGCTGATGACGCCGGTTGCGGGAATATGCTCGTCCGGTCCGCTGAGGTGGACGAAATGCTCGCAATCGGCCTGCGCTACGGCGTGAGCCACTGCCGCGAAGTCGTTGACCACGACGTTAAGTTCTGCGCCGAGCTTTTCCGGGATCAAGGCGGGCCTGAGAATCCACGGGTTATTGGTGAACTTGATGATTTCACCGCCGACGGGCCCGGCAACCGCAATCGCTGCTGCCTTGGGCAGGTCACCGCCGCGCATGCGGCCGAACTCTTCCCAGGCAAGCTGGAACGAGCCGTGCTCGGCCGTCTTCAGCGTCACCGCTTCGCCCAATGAAATGACGCGCCCACCTTCAACTTCCGCAATTGCGAAGCGGGCGTGGGTTCCGCCAATGTCGACGGCAACTACCTGCATCCTGTCCCCCAGCGGCGCGCAAGCGCCTAACCGTCCCTAATCCGTTACAGTCCCGCCGCAGCCAGCATGGCCGATCCGCCACGTTCGGCGGGATCGGAATGGAGGCGCATAAGCGCGAACAGTTCGCGCCCTACTCCGACAGCGTTGTCGGACGCAACGGCTTCTTCGCGCGCGTTCCATTCCTCGGCAGGAACCAATGCGTCAAGCGAGCCGGTTTCGGCACACACGCGAACGATGTCTCCATCACGAAGCTTCGCCAGCGGGCCGCCAAGCTTGGCTTCGGGCGAGACGTGAATGGCAGCCGGAACCTTGCCCGATGCGCCCGACATGCGGCCATCGGTGACCAGCGCCACCTTGAAGCCGCGATCCTGCAGCACGCCGAGCGGCGGCGTCAGCTTGTGCAGCTCGGGCATGCCATTCGCTCCCGGCCCCTGGAAACGCACAACGACGACGACATCCCGCTCCAACTCACCCGCCTTGAATGCGGCGAGAACATCGTTCTGGGCATGAAATACCCGGCAGGGGGCTTCGATGGTCCAGCGCGAGGGATCGACCGCGCTGACTTTGATCGTTCCGCGTCCGAGATTGCCCTTAAGAAGGCGGAAGCCGCCCTCGGGCTGGAACGGCGCCACGACAGGGCGCAGCATTGTGTCATCTCCCGACTTTTCGGGGGTCGGGTGCCATTTCAGGGTTTCGCCATCCATCACCGGCTGCTGCGCGCCTTCGGCAAGCGAGGCGCCATAGACCGTGCGGATATCGGCGTGGGCCAGACCCGAACCGACCAGTTCGCGGATCACGTAAGGCATGCCGCCGGCAGCGGCGAAGGTGTTCACGTCGCCCGAACCGTTGGGATAGACGCTGGCGATCAGCGGCACGACGCGCGACAAGTCGTCCATGTCGTTCCAGTCGATCTGCACACCCGCCGCGCGGGCAATCGCTGGCAAATGGATGACGTGGTTGGTTGATCCGCCGGTCGCCAGAAGACCGACGATGGCGTTGACGATAGCCTTTTCATCCACGCAATGGCCCAATGGGCGATAGTCATCGCCGTCCCACCCGATCTGGGCGATACGATGCGTGGCGGCGCGGGTCAGTTCCTGGCGCAGCTTGGTGCCGGGCTGGACGAAGCTGGAGCCGGGCATGTGCAGGCCCATCATCTCCATCATCATCTGGTTCGAATTGGCCGTGCCGTAGAACGTGCATGTGCCAGCGGAGTGGTAGCTGGCGCTCTCGCTTTCGAGCAGTTCGTCACGCCCGACCTTGCCCTCGGCATAAAGTTGGCGGATGCGCACCTTTTCCTTGTTGGCAAGGCCGGTGGGCATCGGGCCTGCGGGCACGAGGATTGTCGGCAAGTGGCCAAAGCGCAGCGAGCCGATCAGCAGGCCCGGCACGATCTTGTCGCAAATGCCCAGCAACAGCGCGCCTTCGAACATCGCATGGCTGAGGCCGACAGTCGCCGCCATGGCGATCACATCGCGGCTGAACAGCGACAGTTCCATCGAATCCTGCCCTTGCGTCACGCCGTCGCACATGGCGGGCACGCCGCCCGCGACCTGCGCCGTCGCGCCGACTTCGCGGGCGAACAGCTTGATCTGCTCGGGGTAGCGGGCATAGGGCTGATGGGCCGAGAGCATGTCGTTATAGGCGGTGACGATGCCGATGTTCATCGCCTTGCCTGACTTGATCAGGGCCTTGTCGTCGCCTGCGGCGGCAAAGCCATGCGCAAGATTACCGCAAGACAACTGCGGCCGGTTGAGGCCCTTGTCCCGCGAGCGTTCGATCAGGTCGAGGTAAGCCGCGCGCGTCGTGCGCGACCGTTCGATGATGCGCTGCGTGACGCGCTCTACGGTAGGGTTAAGGGCCATCATTCGCTCCAGTAGATCGTGACCGGCGGGCCATAGCCGCGCAGGAAATCGGCGACGGGATAACGATCATCCCCCGCCATCGCGCGCTCGATCAGCGCTTTTTTGGATGGGCCGGTGACGACGAGGATGATCTCCTTCGTCGCTTTCAGCGCCTTTCGGTTAAGCGTCAGTCGGTCGAACGGTGCCTCGGGCGGCAGCGGGATCGGCGTGGTTGCGATCACCGCAGGACCGGGGCGGACCAACGCATGCATGTGCGGAAACAGCGAAGCAACGTGGCCGTCCTCGCCCATGCCGAGCCAAACGAGATCGAATGGCGCGACCGGCGCACCTTCCTCAAGACGTTCAAAGGCAGCGTCGGATGCGCCCAGAGCGCCATGGATCTTGCCGTAGTTGCTGGCGGGGTGATCGTCGGGCACCTGACGGTCGTCGGTCAGCGCAATCGTCACGCTTGCCCAGTCGAGCGGGCGATCCTTGAGCAGCGCCAGCACCTTGATCGGTGTCGATCCCCCGGTGAAAGCAATACGCTTCTGCCCCGGTGCGGAGACGACGCGCGCGATATGGTCGGCCACGGCCGCCGCATCGCCGGGGTCTGCCCACGTCACGCAGACGGGCACGGGATCAGTCATTCCAGCTTCTCCCGTCACGCTCGGTCAGCGCGATGCCGGCGTTCGGCCCCCAGCTTCCGGCGGCATAGGGCTTCGCCTCCATGTCGGTGTCAGCCCACACCTTGCGGATGCCGTCGACCCAGCGCCACTGCGCCTCAACTTCATCGCGGCGGACGAACAGCGTCTGCTCACCCTCGATCAGGTCGAGCAGCAGCCGCTCGTAGGCAATGCGGCGGCGGGCCTTGGCAAAGGCTGTGGTCAACGACAGGTCGAGATTGACCTCGCGCAGCACGATGCCGCCGCGATCGAGGCCCGGCTCCTTGGCCATCACCTGCAAGCGCACATATTCCTCGGGCTGCAAGCGGATGACGAGGCGGTTGGCGCGCAGACGCCCACCACGATCGGAAAAGATGTTGTGCGGAACTTGCTTGAACTCGACCACGATCTCGCTGCGCCGCTCGGCGAGGCGCTTGCCGGTGCGCAGATAGAACGGCACGCCAGTCCAGCGCCAGTTGTCGACATGCGCCTTGATAGCGACGAAAGTCTCGGTGTCCGAAGCTTGCCCCAGATCTTCCTGATACCCGGTGACGGCAGCGCCCTTCACCGCGCCGGTGCGATATTGCCCGCGCACCATTTCCTCGGCCTTCACCGGGCGCAGCGCACGCAACACCTTGACCTTTTCGTCGCGGATCGACGTAGCATCTAGACTTGCAGGTGGTTCCATCGCGGTCAGCGCCAGCAACTGGAGCATGTGGTTCTGCACCATGTCGCGCAGCGCGCCAGTATCGTCGTAGAAGCCCTTGCGACCTTCCAGCCCGACTGTTTCGCTGACCGTGATCTGCACATGATCGATGCCGCCTGCATTCCACAGCGGTTCGAACATCATGTTGGCGAAGCGCAGGGCCATGAGGTTCTGGACCGTTTCCTTGCCGAGGTAATGGTCGATCCGGAAGATCTGTTCCTCGGCGAAGGCGGCGGCGACAGCGTTATTGATCCGATTGGAGGATTCAAGATCGTTGCCCAGCGGCTTTTCAAGGCCAATGCGGACGTTGTCGTGGGCAAGGCCCGCACGGCGCAGGCCCTCGATGGTAGGCTCGAACAGGAAGGGCGCTGTCGACAGGAAGATCGACAACCCGCACGACGTGTCGCCAAGCTTCGCTGCCAGATCACCAAAGCCATCGACGTTCGAGGCATCGAGCGTCTGGTATTCCAGCCGTTCGAGGAACGAAGCGAGCTTGGCCTCGTCGCGGCGATCCTCTGGGAGAAACTCGGCCAATGCCTCGCGAGCAAACTCCCGAAAGCCCGCATCATCGTGTTCCGAACGTGCCGTGCCAACGATCCGCAAATCGGGACGGATCAGCTCGTCTTCGTGGAGCGCATAAAGCGACGGCAGAAGCATGCGGCGCGAAAGATCGCCGGTCGCGCCGAACAAAAGCAGCGCGGAACAGCTGGACTGGATCATCGACGCAATCTCCCTTGGCGTTTCAGACCAGCGAGCGAGCCGGACATGACGCCTTACGGCAATGCCCTAGACCCTCTTGCCAGCCCTTACAGCACGCATAAGTATGCAGGATAGCTATGCGCGCGCATGTGCAAATGTGGCTAGTCGGCGATGGTTGTGCATCGCACCATCGCCGACCGCAATCCCGGATGCGCCAATCGTCACTTAACCGGATGCAATCGCACGGCAAGCCCGCCACCCGGAGCCAGCCATGCGGGCAGAACATCGCCCTTCTTGAGCGTGAGCGTCTGGTAGGCGATACGGTGGCGCGCGTCGGTTTCGTACGTCGCACCCTCGCCGTCCTTCCAGATCGTGGCGGTGTAGGTCTTGCCAGGCGCGAGGAAGTCCAGATTGAGCGAAAGATTGCGCGCCGTGGCATCGTTGACGCCTCCAACGTACCAGTCCTCGCTGTTGCGGTCCTTGCGCGCAAAAATTGCATAATCGCCGACTTCGCCCGCAATCAGATGGCTTTCAGCCCAATCCGCCGGGACCTGGCGGATAAACGCCAGTTCCTTCGGATGCGCTTCAAGGCTCTCGATGAAATCGGCCGCCATCTGGATCGGCGAATAGAGCGCGAGATACAGCCCCAGCTGCTTGGCCAATGTCGAGGCGAGCGGCGCCTTGTTTGCGCCTTCGAGGCTGAGGATGCCCGGCGTATAGTCCATCGGCCCGGACAGCATCCGGGTATAGACCAGCGTCGGTTCATGGTCCGGGCCGTTGGCGAACTGACCCCAGGCGTTGTATTCCATCCCGCGCGCGCCTTCGCGGTCGATCCAGTTGGGATAGGTCCGGCGCAGGCCGGTGTCCTTGACCGGTTCATGCGCGTTGATCGCGATGTGATAGCGCGCGGCGGTTTCCACCACCTTCAGGTGATGCTGCACCTGCCGCTGCCCGTCGTGATACGCCATGCGATAGGTTCCGGGCGTATCGCCGGGCGCGAGGATACCGCCCGCATCCGCAACGTAACCGGTCTTCACCGCGCGGACGCCCAGCTTGTCATACAGTTTCATCGCGTCTTCAAGCTGCGCTTCGTAGTTGGCGATGTTGCCGCCGGTTTCGTGATGGCCGATCAGTTGGACGCCCTTCTTTGCGGCGTATTTGGTCACTGCGTTCAGATCGAAGTCGGGCGTGGCCTGCGTATAGCTGAACTCCTTGCCGTTGCCGAACCAGTTGCCGTTCCAGCCCTTGTCCCAGCCTTCGACCAGCACCCCGCCGAAGCCATTTTTGGCGGCGAAATCG
>JAZKBJ010000165.1:0-609 GCA_040388685.1 Pseudomonadota bacterium | reverse complement strand
CCAGCTCCAGTCACCCCGGATCATGCCCCACCAGATGCCGATATATTTCATCGGCTTGAACCACGACACGTCGCCCAGCTTGTTCGGCTCGTTGAGGTTCAGTTCGAGGTCGTTCTCGACAAGCCCCTTGGCGCTGTCGGCAATGCGAATCGTCCGCCACGGCGTGTTGAACGGCAGGTCGCGCACGACCTTGGGGCCACCCGGCGAAGGTGAAAGCGTGGAGCGGAAGGTGGTGCCCGTCACGCGCTTGAGCCACATCGCCGAGTAATCGACCAGCGCGGCTTCGTGGATCGCAAGGTGGGTGCCGTCTTCCAGCTTCATCGTGATCGGGGTGTGCGCGGTAGAAACGCCGTCGATCGCGGTCTTCTGGTAGACCTGCTCGTAGCGGTTCCACTCGCCGCCCGGAATCCACCATGCGGTGCCGTTCTGCGTAAGCGCGATCTCGGTCAGTTCGTCGGCGATTTTCATCGTCTTCATCGCGGGTTGCTCAGGCAGTTCATAGCGCAGGCCGAAGCCGTCGTTGAACAGGCGGAAGCGCACGTTCATGCGGCGGCTGCCCCATTCGGGCACCTGTTCGAACTTGACCAGAAGATCGTTGTGGCTGTCATT
>JAZKBJ010000164.1:2251-3908 GCA_040388685.1 Pseudomonadota bacterium | reverse complement strand
GATGGCGATTCCGCCACGTCCGAATCCTACGTCATTGCCTATGTCGAAGAGGCCGAGCTGCAGCGCTGGGTATTCGGGCGCTATCTCGACCGGCACGAATGCCGCGATGGCGAATGGCGGCTGTCGCACCGCACCTATGTCCTGGACGCCAACGTGAACCGCCCCTCGACCGCCGCGCGCTCCGATCCGCCGGTCGGCTTCGAACACTTTGTGCCCGCAGGCGCCAAGGGCGGTGCCGATGTCGGCCGCGCCCTGCTCGCCTTCCACGCCGCCTCTGCACGAGGAAACACCATGACCGCCACTGTGAACCGTGAAGCCGCTCTCGACGCCGCGCTGGCCAAGGCCGAAATCCACGACTTGTGCATGGCCTATGCGCGCGGCGTCGACCGTGCCGACGAAGCCCTGCTCGCCTCGATCTTCTCCGAGGATTCCACCGTCATTTCGGGCGTCGTCAACGGCTCGGGCAAGGACTTCGCCCGCGACATTACCGCGTTCGTGCGCGACAACCTCGAAATGTGCTTCCACTCGGTCGCCAACGAATGGATCGACGTGCGCGGCGATGAAGCCGTGGGCGAACATTATGCTCTGGCACAGATGGTCCAGGCCGGCACCGAAGTGCTCACCGGCGGACGCTACATTGACCGCTATGTGAAGCGCGACGGCAAATGGCTGATCCTCAGCCGCACCTTTGTGGCCGACTGGAGCAACTCGCACCCCTCGACCATGGAACGCGACGGCTTTTACGAAGCGCTGACCAACCGTGGCTGCTTCGGCACCACCGATCCCGTTTACGCCCACTGGGCCGCATAAGGAAAACCGACATGGGAAAGATGGAAGGCAAAGTCGCACTGATCACCGGCGGCGCTTCGGGCCTCGGCGCGGAAGACGCGCGGCTGCTGGCGGCTGAAGGCGCCAAGGTCGTCATCACCGACATGCAGGAAGAGCTTGGCGAGAAAGTTGCCGCCGAAATTCCCGGCAGCATCTACCTGTTCCACGACGTGCGTGACGAAGCGGGCTGGACCAGTGTCGTTGCCGAAACGATCAGCCGCTTCGGCAGGCTCGATACGCTGGTCAACAACGCCGGGCTGGTGCGTTTCGCCACGGTCGAAGACTTGTCCTACGATGATTTCCGGCTGCAGATGGACGTGATGGTCAACGGCACTTTCCTCGGCTGCAAGACCGCCATCCCGCACATGAGCAAGGACGGCTCCGGCTCGATCATCAACATGGCGTCGGTCGCGGGCCTCAAGGGCATCAGCGTCATCCCCGCCTATACCGCGGCCAAGGCCGGGATCATCGGCATGACCCGCTCGATCGCGGTCCACTGCCGCGAACAGAACTACCGCATCCGCTGCAATTCCATCGCGCCCGGCGGCATCGTCACCCCGATGACCGCGCAGGCCCTTGCCGAACTGCCGCAGGATGCCGCTGGCCTCGATCAGGTCCAGAACCACGGCATGGGCCAGCCGATCGATATCGCCAACATGGTCCTCTACCTCGCCTGCGAAGACGGCCGCCATCTCACCGGCACCAACATCGTCATCGACAACGGCGAAACGATGGCGTGACGGCGCAGGGTCTGGGTAACGGGGCGGGATATGGCGTTGCGGACCGCCATATCCCGCTATGCCGCCTATCCTAAACGCCAAGCGCCAGA
>JAZKBJ010000164.1:0-2236 GCA_040388685.1 Pseudomonadota bacterium | reverse complement strand
CCGCCGTGCCGCATGATCCTGCCCAAAATCACAAGAGAGGATCACCCGGAATGATCGCCCCGCGCCCGGCCCATGTGCCCGAATCCAGCGTCGTCGATATCGATATCTACGCGCCGCCCGGTATCGAAACCAAAGGCTTCCACCCGGCCTGGGCCGATCTGGTCGCCGCGCATCCCCAAGTGGTGTGGACGCCGCGCAACGAAGGCCACTGGATCGCATTGGGCGGTGAGGCGCTGCAGGATGTGCAGTCGGACGCGGACCGCTTTTCCTCGCGCGTGATCGTGCTGCCGAAGTCGGTCGGCGAGTTGCACGGACTGATCCCCACCACGATCGACCCGCCTGAGCATCGCCCGTTCCGCAAGCTGCTCAACGACAATCTCAACCCCGCCTCGATCCGCGACCTGTCAGACCGTATCCGCGCTACGGCGGTGGAATTGATCGAAGGCTTTGCCGCGCGCGGCCACTGCAATTTCACCAGCGAATATGCCGAACAGTTCCCGATCCGCGTGTTCATGTCGCTGGTCGATATCGATGCATCCGAAGCGCCGAAGATCCGCCACTGGGCCGAATGCATGACCCGCCCCGGCATGGACCTGACCTTCGACGAGGCGAAGAAGCTGTTCTTCGACTATGTCGCGCCGCTGGTCGATGCGCGCAGTGCCAATCCCGGCGATGACATGATCAGCGCCATGCTGATGTCGGACATGGGCGGACGCCGCCTCACCCGCGACGAGGCGCTCTCGCTCACCACCCAAGTGCTGATCGCGGGGCTGGATACCGTGGTCAACGTGCTCGGCTTCATCATCCGCGAACTGGCGGACAATCCTGCCCTGCGCGCCGACCTGCGCGCGCGGGGGAGCGACACGATCCCGGTGGTCCACGAACTTTTCCGCCGGTTCGGCCTCGTCACCATTGCGCGCGAAGTGCGCCGCGACATCGACTTCCACGGCGTTTCGCTGAAGGCGGGCGACATGATCGCCATCCCGACGCAGGTCCACGGCCTCGATGGCCGCGTCAACGACGATCCGCTGACCATCGACCCATCGCGCAAGCGCGCGCGCCATTCCACATTCGGCAGCGGCCCGCACATGTGCCCGGGGCAGGAACTCGCGCGCAAGGAAGTGGCGATCACGCTGGAGGAATGGCTCAAACGCATTCCCGATTTCGCGGTGGCGGAAACCAGCGACCTGTCGCCCGTCCCCGGAATCGTCGGCGCGCTGCGCCGCCTCGAACTGGTCTGGTCGACCTAGCGCAACAAACAGCTTGAGGCGAATCGGGGCACAGTTCATAAAACAGGCAAGGTTGCCGGTTTTAATGCGCAACGCCCCGGAGAGTCCCATGCTTGAAGCGATTGTTCCGCACGGATTGCCCGATTACATCGAAGGCGAGGATCTCTCCGCCGTCCGCTGCCCCGGCGCGCCAACGATGCAGCAAATCGTGGCGAACGATGCGATGCCGCCGCCGCCGGTGCTCGCCATGGAGGAACCGGTGTTCCTCGGCAGCGCGCCGGTCAGCGTGAACCGCTACTTCGACCAGTCCATCTTCGAGGCGGAGATCGAGAAAATCTGGAAGAAGACCTGGCAGTGGGTCTGCCGCGAGGACCACATTCCCGAACCGGGCGATTTCTACACCTATGAAGTCGCGCACCTCTCGTACGTCGTGGTCCGGCAGGACGACATGTCGGTCCGCGCCTTCGTCAATTCGTGCCTCCATCGCTCGACCAAGTTCAAGCGCGGCGAAGGCACCGGCTCGGGCGACAATCTGCGCTGCCCCTACCACGGCTGGACCTGGAACAACGATGGCAGCCTCGCCTCGGTCCCCTGCGCCTGGGACTTTGCCCATATCGATCCCGACAAGACCGGCCTGCCGCAATTGCGCGTCGGCCAGTGGGGTGGCTTCATCTTCATCAATCCGAGCGCCGAAGGGCCAAGCCTGGAAGAATTCCTCGCGCCCCTGCCCGAACACTTCAAGGACTGGGACATCGCGAACCGCCATGTCGCGGTGCATGTCGCCAAGGAACTGCCCTGCAACTGGAAGACCGCGCAGGAGGCCTTCCTTGAATCCTACCACGTGCTCGAAACCCACCCGCAATTGCTCAAGGGCGTGGGCGATGCCAATGTCCAGTACGATTGCCATTCCGACACGGTGACGCGGTTCTATGCCGCCAGCGGCGTCAATTCTCCGCATCTGGCCAAGCCGCTCACCGAAAAGGAACTGCTCGCCACGATGATCCTTG
>JAZKBJ010000163.1:21160-25776 GCA_040388685.1 Pseudomonadota bacterium | reverse complement strand
GCTACATCAACGACCGCAAGCTGCCCGACAAGGCGATCGACGTGATCGACGAAGTCGGCGCGATGCAGATGCTGGTGCCGCCGAACAAGCGCAAGAAGACGATTACCGCGCGCGAAATCGAACAGGTGATCGCTACGATGGCGCGCATCCCGCCGAAGTCGGTTTCAAGCGACGACAAGAAAGTGCTCGAACATCTCGACCGCGATCTCAAGCGGCTGGTGTTTGGTCAGGACAAGGCCATCGAAGTCCTGTCCTCAGCCATGAAGCTGCGCCGCGCAGGCCTGCGCGATCCGGACAAGCCGCTCGGCTCGTTCCTGTTCAGCGGCCCAACCGGCGTCGGTAAGACCGAAGTCGCGCGCAGCCTTGCCCAGATCATGGGCATTCCGCTGCAGCGTTTCGACATGTCGGAATACATGGAACGGCATTCGGTATCGCGCCTGATCGGCGCACCTCCGGGCTATGTCGGGTTCGATCAGGGCGGGTTGCTGACCGATGCCATCGACCAGCAGCCGCATTGCGTGCTGCTGCTTGACGAGATCGAGAAGGCCCACCCCGACCTGTTCAACATCCTGCTGCAGGTAATGGATAACGGGCGCCTGACCGATCACCACGGCAAGACCGTCGACTTCCGCAACGTGGTCCTGATCATGACCACCAATGCGGGCGCTTCGGACATGGCGCGCCAAGGCATCGGCTTTGGCGACGTGTCGAAGGCCGATGCGGGCGACGAGGCGGTGAAGAAGATGTTCACCCCCGAATTCCGCAACCGCCTCGATGCAATCGTGCCGTTCAGCTACCTGCCGACCGAAGTTGTCAGCCGCGTGGTCGACAAGTTCGTGCTGCAGCTTGAGCTGCAGCTCGCCGACCAGAACGTGCACATCCAGTTCGATGCCGATGCGAGAAGCTGGCTGGCGCGTCAGGGCTACGACAAGCTCTATGGTGCCCGCCCGATGGCGCGGTTGATTCAGGAGAAGGTCAAGAAGCCGCTCGCCGAGGAACTGCTGTTCGGCAAGCTCGCCAATGGCGGCGAAGTCCACGTCAGCCTCAAGGCCGACGAGGGCAAGGACGGCGCTCTGTCGTTCGAACTGACGCCTGCCGCGCCCAAGCTCGTCAAGAAAAAGGCGCGCAAGGGCAAGGCTGGCAGCACGGCGACGGAATCGAGCACGGACGAGGCTGAATAAGCCGCTCCCGGTTCAGGCGAATGGAAGAAGGCCTGCCTTTCGGGGCAGGCCTTTTTTCTGTCCCGGCGGCGGATGCCCACCCCCAAACCCTCCCGCAAGCGGGAGGGGAGCGAGACTTGCACTTGCGAAGCAAGCGTTAGTCGCAGCGGGGTGGGCATCGGACGAATGCCTAAGTCGCGCCGCGCAACTTTTGCGCCGTGTCCAAAGGGCACTGGAACGCGCAAGGGCATCCGGCCATTGTCACGCTTATGGCCCCACCGTTCTCATGGCTGCGCCCCGAACCGCACGGGCTGTATATCACACCAGCCGATGCGTGGATCGACCCGTCGCGCCCCGTCGATCTGGCGCTGGTGACGCACGGCCATGCCGATCATGCGCGCGGCGGACATGGGCGCACCGTGGCGACGCCCGAGACACTGGCGATAATGGCGCTGCGCTACGGCGTGATCGAGGCGGGATCGCAGCCGGTGGCCTATGGCGAGACCGTGGCCCTGCGCGGCGATGTCCGCGCAACCTACGTTCCGGCAGGACACGTGCTGGGGTCGGCGCAAATCCTGCTCGAACATGCAGGCGAGCGGGTTGTGATCACAGGCGACTACAAGCGCCGTGCCGATCCGACATGCCCGCCCTTTGCGGTGACACCTTGCGATGTGTTCGTGACCGAGGCCACCTTTGGCCTGCCCGTGTTCAAGCACCCGCCCATCGCCGAGGAAATGGCAAAGCTGCTCAGCGCGCGCGAAAACGATGCCGGTCGCTGCGTGCTGGTCGGCGCCTATGCGCTGGGCAAGGCGCAGCGGGTGATCGCCGAACTGCGCGCGGCGGGATGCCGCGAGACGATCTGGCTGCACGGCGCGATGGAGCGGATGTGCCGTCTCTATGAGGATCACGGCGTCGATCTGGGCGATCTGAAACCGGTGGCGGGCCTGCCCAAGACCGCGCTGGAAAACGCCATCGTGGTCTGCCCGCCGTCCGCGCTCAATGATCGCTGGAGCAGGCGGTTGCCCGATCCGATTACAGCCATGGCGTCTGGCTGGATGCGCGTGCGCCAGCGCGCCCGGCAGCGCGGCGTGGAACTGCCGCTGATCATTTCGGACCACGCCGACTGGGACGAACTCACCGCGACCATCGCGCAAGTGAATCCTGCCGAAACGTGGATCACGCACGGGCGCGAAGAGGCCTTGCTGCGCTGGTGCGAACTGACCCAGCGCAAGGCACGCGCGCTGGCGCTCGTGGGGTATGAGGACGAGGACGATTGATGGAGCGCTTCGCCGCCCTGCTCGATGCGCTCGTGCTCACGCCTTCGCGCAACGCCAAGCTGGCGCTGCTGGCGAACTACATGCGCGAGACGCCTGACCCGGACCGGGGCTGGGCGCTGGCCGCTCTGACCGATGGGCTGGATTTCCCGGCGGTGAAGGCGAGCACGATCCGGGCGCTGATGGCCGAGCGGGTCGATCCGGTGCTGTGGACGCTGAGCCGCGACTACGTGGGCGATACGGCGGAAACGGCGAGCCTCCTGTGGCCCGAGCCGCTAGGCACACATCTGCCGGCGCCTAGCGTGGCCGAAGTGGTCGAGACGCTTCACGCCACCACCCGCGCAACTGCACCTGCGATTCTGGCGGAATTGCTCGACCGTCTTGACGTCAATGGTCGCTATGCTTTGCTGAAGCTTGCGACCGGCGCGATGCGGATCGGCATTTCGGCGCGGCTGGCCAAAGTGGCGTTCGCGCAGGCTTTCGATGTGCGCGTGGAAGACGTCGAGGAGTACTGGCACGGGCAGGCGCCGCCTTACCTGCCGCTGTTCGCCTGGGCGGCTGACGGCGCGCCGCCGCCGCGCACCGACCTGCTCCCGCTGTTCCGCCCGTTCATGCTGGCCCATCCGCTGGAAGCCGAAAGCCTCGACCTGTCCGAATTTGCGGCGGAATGGAAATGGGACGGCATCCGGGTGCAGATCGTCCATGTTGCGGGCGAGACGCGGGTCTATTCGCGCAGCGGCGACGATATTTCCGCGACCTTTCCCGAAGTTGCTTCCGCCCTGACCACGCCTGCGGTGCTCGACGGCGAACTGCTGGTGCGCGGCGCACATCAGGGCGGCGAAGCGGGCGGCGCAGCGAGCTTCAATGCGCTCCAACAGCGGCTTGGGCGCAAGACCGTGTCGAAAGCCATGCTGCGGGATTATCCCGCGTTCGTGCGGCTCTATGACGTACTGATCGATGACGGCGAGGACTTGCGCGAATGGGCGTGGGAGCAGCGCCGTGCGCGGCTGGAGGCTCTGGTGCCTAGGCTGGACGCCGCGACATTCGACATCAGTCAAGTGATCGAAGCAGCGACCTTCGACGACCTAGCCGAAATTCGCGCCCGCGCGCGCGACGACGCCATCGAGGGCGTCATGCTCAAGCGCCGGGACAGCCCTTATGTTGCGGGGCGGCGCACCGGGCTGTGGTACAAATGGAAGCGCGACCCGCTGCTGATCGACTGCGTGCTGATGTATGCCCAGCGCGGGAGCGGCAAACGCTCGTCGTTTTATTCCGACTTCACTTTCGGCTGCTGGAACGGCGATCCGGATCAGGGCGCGGAACTGCTGCCGGTGGGCAAGGCCTATTTCGGGTTCACCGACGAGGAACTGAAGTGGCTCGACCGGCACGTGCGCCAGAACACCGTGGCGAAGTTTGGCCCGGTGCGTGAGACGGACAAATCGCTCGTGCTCGAAGTGGCGTTCGATTCGGTCCATGCGAGCAAGCGGCACAAGTCGGGCGTGGCAATGCGCTTTCCCCGCATCAGCCGGATCCGCGCTGACAAGCCTGCTCACGAAGCGGACCGGCTGGAGACTTTGAAAGCGCTGATCGCCGACTGAGGAACTGCCGCCCTACACGCCGGTTGTGCGATAAACTGCCGGGAGAAAACGACCAGATGGGCAACATGATCTTCGCCGTGCCTGCAGCGTTGCTGGGCAAACTGGCCTGGGCGTCAATCCGCACGGGCGGCGAGTGGACGCGGTATCGGCAATGGGACGCTGTCGCCACCAATGTTGCGATAGGCGCGGTACTGGCAAGCGCCGCCGCCGGGCTTGCGGCCAGGGCATTGCCGTTCCGCAGTTGACGCAGGTCAATTCATCTTTGCAGGCACTGCCCTAACGAGAAGGCTCGCGATATTTGCCCTGCGGAGAAATTGTCTTGGCCACTGAAGCCGCGCAAGCGCCTGCCACCAGCCCCTACGAGCGCATCGGCGGAATCGCCGTGTTGCGCCAGATCACCGAGCGCTTCTATGACCTGATGGATCAGGATCCGGCCTACGGCGCCTTGCGCGCGATGCACGCACCGGACCTTGCGCCGATGCGCGAATCGCTGCCCAATTTCCTCGCCGGATGGGCGGGCGGGCCGCGCCAGTGGTTCGACGCAAATCCCGGCAAATGCATGATGTCGATGCACAAGCCCTTTG
>JAZKBJ010000163.1:10729-21150 GCA_040388685.1 Pseudomonadota bacterium | reverse complement strand
CGGCGGGACAATGGGCCGATGCGATGCGCCGCGCGATTGCCGATGTTGCGCCCGTTGACGGCGAGATTGCAGGCGCCTTGGCCGACGTTTTGGCGCAGATGGCGACAGGCATGGCGCGGGATTGATTCCCAAATCCGGCCCGATTCGCTAGGCTGGCACGAATGATCCATTACGACCGCCCGCGCCGCCGTTTCGCCGTTGCGCTTGCCGCTATGGCGGGGTTCATCGACGCGGTCGGTTTTCTTTCGGCTGACGGGTATTTCGTCTCATTCATGTCGGGCAATTCGACCCGTCTGGGCGTTTCGCTCGGCACCGATCCGGCGCGGGCCTTGATGCCTGCAGTGTTAATTGCCGGATTTCTGATTGGCGTGACGGGCGGTGCGGTGGTGTCACGCCTCGCCGGAAACCGGCGCAAGGCCGCAGTTCTTGTTCTGGTGACGCTGCTCCTGCTGCTGTCCGCAACCGGGCGCCTGCTGGGACTGCCCGTCATCATGCTTGGCGGCATGGTCATGGCGATGGGCGCGCTCAACAACACGTTTCAGCGCGATGGCGCGGTCACCGTGGGGCTGACCTACATGACCGGGGCGCTGGTCAAACTCGGCCAAGGCCTTGCCAATGCGCTGGCGGGAGAACCGGACACCGGCTGGGCATCATGGGCGAGCCTATGGGGCGGATTGCTCTCGGGCGCGGTGCTTGGCGCATTCCTGCAGGACCGGTTGCCGATGGGTTGCCTGTGGCTGGCAGCGGCCTATTGCGCTGGCATGACACTGATCGCCGTCAGGCTTCCAGCGGAATCCTGAACAACTTTTCGCGCGAAGTTGCGCCGCGCAACATTTCCACTTTGGTTGGCGCGACTTCAAGCGCCTGCGCCAGCAGCGCCAGAACCGCGGCGCTGGCCTTGCCATCTTCAGGCTTGGCCCGCACTTTCACCTGCACCCGGCCATCGACAATCTCGATGCCCTCGCTGCGCGCGCCCGGAGTCACCCGCACCGCCAGCCGACCCGCGTCATCGGCCATGTCGCGCAAGGCCTGCGCAGAGGGAAGATCAGCCTTCGGTCTGGCCAAGCACCGCAGCCTTGTGCGCCTGTCCGTTCACGACATAGTGCTGCACGCCCTCCTGCATACCCGCCAAAGCCGCATCGGTCAGGTCGCGCATCAAGGTGGCAGGACGTCCACCCCAGAGCTGACGCGAACCGATGCGCTTGCCCGAAGTGAGCATGGCACCGGCCGCCAGCATGCCGTCACTTTCGATTACAGCTCCGCTCATCACGATGGCACCGAGGCCGACGAATCCGCGATCGTCGATGGTGCAGCCGTGGATCATCGCCATGTGCCCGACCAGCACATCCTCGCCGATGATCGTGGGGAAGCCCGCCGGGTGCTTGGTGTCGGCGCTGTCGCAGTGAATGACGGTGCCGTCCTGGACGTTGCTGCGCGCGCCGATGTGAATGTGGTTCACGTCGCCACGGATCACGCAATTATACCAGATCGACACGTCAGGCCCGATTTCAACATCGCCGATGATCCGGCAGCCCGGCGCGATGAACGCGGATTCGTGGATGCGCGGGGTTTTGCCGTTGAGCGTGATGATCGAAACGTCGGGGTACATGGCTTACGCTCCCATCAGGCGTGCAGCGTGGGCGGCGTGGTAGGTCAGCACGCCCGAGCAGCCCGCGCGCTTGAAGGCCAACAGCGTTTCGAGCACCATCGCATCGCGGTCAGCCGCACCTGCGGCGACGGCCGCCTCGATCATCGCGTATTCGCCGCTGACCTGATAGGCGAAGACCGGCACACCGAATGCCTGCTTCACCCGGCATGCGATATCGAGATAGGGCAGGCCCGGCTTGACCATCACGCTGTCCGCCCCTTCAGCCAAGTCAAGTTCGACCTCGCGCAGCGCTTCCTCGGCATTGCCGGGGTCCATCTGGTAGGTCTTCTTGTCACCCTTCAGCAAACCGCGCGAGCCGACCGCATCGCGGAACGGACCATAGAATGCCGAGGCATATTTGGCGGCATAGGACATGATCTGGACATTGACGTGGCCTTCGCCTTCCAATGCATCACGGATCGCGCCGATGCGGCCATCCATCATGTCTGATGGAGCAATGATGTCCGCGCCCGCTGCTGCCTGGTTAAGGCTTTGCCCGACCAACGCCTCGACCGTGGCGTCGTTGAGCACGTAACCGCGCTCGTCGATCAGGCCATCCTGACCGTGGCTGGTATAGGGATCGAGCGCGACATCGGTCAGCACGCCGATATCGTCGCCGCAGGCCTGCTTGATCGCACGGATTGCGCGGCACATCAGGTTGTCGGGATTGAGCGCTTCGCGCCCATCTTCGCTGCGGCGGTCCGCCTGGGTGTTGGGAAACAGCGCAAGGCAGGGAATGCCGAGCGACACTGCCTCTTTCGCGCGGGCGACGATGCCGTCGACAGACCAGCGCGAGACGCCGGGGAGCGAGGCGATCGGATCTTCGACGCCCTGCCCTTCGGTGACGAAGAGCGGCCAGATCAGGTCTGCGGGCGTGACCAGCACTTCGCGGTGCATCGCGCGGCTCCACGCAGTTGAGCGAGTGCGGCGCAGGCGGGTCTGGGGAAAGCTGGACATGGCCAATTGCCTAGCGACTGCAAACCGCGCGAGCAATCACCGGATGGCGCTATTGGCCCGGATCGCTGTGATTTGGCCAAGCTTTGCCTTGAACGCGGCAAGCTGCGAAGGGTCGACCGACGCGCGGCGAGTGATTGCGGATATCGAGAGCGGGTTCACCGTCTGGCCACCCCGATACATTTCGTAGTGCAGGTGCGGCCCGGTCGACAGGCCGGTCGAGCCGACATAGCCGATCACCTGCCCGCGCCGCACAGCCATCCCCGGCGAGACCGCGATACGGCTCATATGGCCAAAGCCGGTGCCGATGCCGCCGCCATTGTCGAGGCGGACGTAATTGCCGTGGCCGCCATGCCAGCCCGCGAACGAGACACGGCCATCGGCGGTGGCATAAATCGGTGAGCCCCACGATGCGCCGAAATCGATCCCGGCATGCATACGCATGTACCCCAGGATCGGATGGCGACGAGCGCCGTAGCCCGAGGTGATGTGGCCATTGACGGGCGACCCGAACGCTCCCGTGGTTTCCTGCGCGCCTTCGGACATGCCCTGCGGCGAGAGGAACGCGCCGTCATTGCCCCAGCGCAGCAATTGCAGAACCGGCTTTCCCGCGCGGATGATGCCCGCGTAGATCAGGTCGCCCGGTTGCTGCTCGCCGCTGCTGGCGCGGCGGTTGGCGAACACAAGGTCGAATTCATCGCCCGGCGCGATTTCCTCGAAGGCCATGTGCTGGTCGATCGTGCGCAAGTAGTCCTGCACCGCGCTCGGCGGTGCACCTGCGGCACGGGCAGAGCGGTAGAGACTGCCTCCGACAATGCCGCGAACGCGCATGGGCGTGGAATCGACAGTGATCGCATTCGACGCGAGCGCAAGCCCCCCGCCGCTGCGGCGAATATCAAGCGCGAGATCGAAGCGCGGACGGAACGAAAGCTGTTCGAGCGGACGCGGCTGTGCAGGGGACGAGCGCGCACCGAGGCGGATCGCGAAACGGGTTCCGGCGGCGATGGAGCCGGGCTTTACCTGTGCCGCAACCAGATCGAGCACGCGCACGATGTCGGTGCTGGCAAGGCCTGCACGCTGCAGCATGCGCGGGAAGCTGTCGCCGCCGCCCAGCGTGGCAGTAAGATCGATGCTTGGCCGTTCGGGCGCGGCGGCGAGCGGAATGACCGCTGCGCTCGCAATCATGTGGCGGCCGTTGTCTGCCCCGAAGGCCAGCGGACGCAGGCCCTGCACGCGCAGTTCATCCTGCGCGGCTTCATCGAGCACGGTCAACGGCGCGGCCTGCAGCGGGGCGAAGCTCGGCCACATCAGGACCGCCGAAGCGCCAAGGGCGAGCATCGTGGCAAACCCGCGAAACCAGCGCGCGCTGCCGATGTCCTCGGCAAGGTCCGGCGCTATGCTGCGTGCGGCAAACCAGCGTTCAACCGGAGCGCAGGCCTTGCGCCAGTGTGGCGCGATGTGGTGGGCAATGCCTGCAGGAAGCACCGCAATGTCGTGCGGCGGCTCTGGCGCATGCGTCACGGCGGCGCGCAGGCCGAAGCTTGCGCTTCTGCCCGCGCCCGAACCGGCAAAGGCCATGATCTGATCGCCCCGGGGGGCAGCCGCTGTGTACACGTCCCGTCCTGTACCCTGTTATGCCCCGGACTGCACCTTCAAGGTTAATGTTCGGTGAAAGCGCGTATTCTCAAGGGTGTGGCGCGGAGTGTTGCTGCTGGCTATGCTGTGGCTATCGAGTGGGGGAAAGGCTTTGAGCGACACGCAGGTTCTGGGCGACATGGCAGAGGCGCTGGCGACGGCGCGGGCCGTTGAGCCATTCGCCGGGGAAAGTTCGGACGGCCACACCCATGAAAGTGCTTGTCTCAATTGCGGCACAGCGCTGGTCGGCAGCCATTGCCATGCCTGCGGACAAGCGGCGCACGTCCACAAGACGCTCGGCGCGTTCTTCCACGATCTGCTCCACGGGGTGTTCCATTTCGAGGGCAAGATCTGGCGCACCTTGCCGATGCTGGTGACACGCCCGGGCAAGCTGACGCGCGAATATATCGACGGTCGCCGGGCAAGCTATGTCTCGCCGATCGCACTGTTCCTGTTCTGCGTGTTCCTGCTGTTCACGACGATCAACGCGTTGAGCGATGGCATCGGGGCGAACGTCAACGTCACAGTCGACCAAGCGCTGCGCAAGGAACGTGCGGATCTGGTGGAGCTTGAGGCTCACCGCAAGGAAGCGACAGGCGATGCGGCGCAACTCAAGGATATCGACAACGCGCTGGCTGAATCGCGCGCCAACATCGACGCGATGGAGAAGCTCAAGGCCAGTGGCCTGAAAGTCTCGAACATCGATACGACGGGCTTCAAGACATCGAGCGACATCGGCTGGATCAACGATGCCGTGAACAAGGCCAAGGCCAATCCCGGCCTCGCGCTCTACAAGGTGCAAACCTACAGCTATAAGCTCAGCTGGGCGCTGATCCCGATCTCGGTGCCGTTCCTGTGGCTGCTGTTTCCGTTCAGCCGCCGCTTCGGTATTTACGACCACACTGTATTCGTGACCTATTCGCTGTGCTTCATGACGCTGCTGGCCATCGTGCTGACCTTGGCCGGGCAACTGGGATTGCAGAACGTGGCGATTGCAGGCGCCTTCGTGCCGCCATTGCACATGTTCCTCCAACTGCGTGGAACCTACGGTCTGTCGAAGTTCGGTGCGTGGTGGCGGACGTGGCTGCTGAGCATGTTCTCGTTCACCGCGCTGCTCCTGTTCGCCCTGCTGATCCTGGTCGAAGCAGGGGCGTAAGGTATTAGGCGGTAATCCCCACCCCCACCCCTCCCGCAAGCGGGAGGGGAGCGAGACTTGCGGCTCCGCAGGAGACGTTAGTCGCAGCGGGGTGGGCTAAAACGCTAGGTCAAAGCAAAAAAAGGGCGGAGGTTTCCCCCCGCCCTTTGTGCAATCATCAGTACGTGAAATCAGGCAGGTTGCGGACTGGCCGACCCGCCGAACTTCTTGCCCGCGCGCGGTACGGCTGAACCCTGCGCCGACACCGGACGCGCCGGGCCGCTCGGGCTTTGCGGGCGGTCGATCTTGCCGCTTTCGATCAGCGCCTTGATCTCGTCGCCGGTCAGCGTTTCGTATTCCAGCAGGGCCTGCGCCAGCAAGTGCAACTTGTCTTCGCTGTCCTTGAGGATCTGCGTCGCGCGGGTGTGCGCGCCTTCGACCAGACTGCGGATTTCGCTGTCGATGAGCTTGTTCGTGTCCGCCGAGTTCATGGTCCGCTGCGAACCGCCGTAGCCGAGATAGCCTTCCTGCGATTCTTCGTACTGCAATGGCCCCAGCTTGTCGGACATGCCCCACTTGGTGACCATGTTTCGCGCCAGCGAGGTTGCGTACTGGATGTCCGACGACGCGCCCGACGAAACCTTGTCATGCCCGAAGATCAGTTCCTCGGCCACGCGCCCGCCCATCGAAACCGAGAGGTTCGCGTGCATCTTGTCGCGGTGATAGGAATAGCTGTCACGCTCGGGCAGGCGCATGACCATGCCCAGGGCGCGGCCGCGCGGGATGATCGTGGCCTTGTGGATCGGGTCTGACGCAGGTTCATTGACCGAGACGATGGCGTGACCGGCCTCGTGATAGGCGGTCATCTTCTTCTCGTCGTCGGTCATCACCATCGAGCGGCGTTCGGCGCCCATCATGACTTTGTCCTTGGCGTCCTCGAACTCCTGCATGGCGACAAGGCGCTTGTTGCGGCGCGCGGCCAGTAGGGCAGCTTCGTTGACGAGGTTGGCAAGGTCCGCGCCCGAAAAGCCGGGCGTGCCGCGCGCGATCGTGCGCGGGTTGACGTCAGGCGCGAGCGGCACCTTCTTCATGTGGACCGAGAGAATCTTCTCGCGGCCTTCGATATCTGGGATCGGCACGACGACCTGACGGTCGAAGCGGCCCGGACGCAGCAGCGCTGGATCGAGCACGTCGGGGCGGTTGGTCGCCGCGATGATGATGATGCCTTCGTTGGCCTCGAACCCGTCCATTTCGACCAGCAACTGGTTGAGCGTCTGCTCGCGTTCGTCGTTCGAATTGCCGAGGCCGTGGCCACGATGACGGCCAACCGCGTCGATCTCGTCGATGAAGACGATGCATGGCGCGTTCTTCTTGGCCTGTTCGAACATGTCGCGCACGCGGCTTGCGCCGACGCCAACGAACATCTCGACGAAGTCCGAACCCGAAATGGTGAAGAACGGCACGCCCGCCTCGCCCGCAATCGCGCGGGCGAGCAGCGTCTTGCCGGTGCCTGGCGAACCGACCAGCAACGCGCCCTTCGGAATCTGGCCGCCGAGCTTGGAAAAGCGCGAAGGATCGCGCAGGAACTCGACGATTTCTTCCAGTTCCTCGCGCGCTTCGTCGATACCGGCAACGTCGGCAAAGGTGACGCGGCCCGAACGCTCGGTCAGCAGCTTGGCCTTCGATTTGCCGAAGCCCATCGCGCCCGATCCGCCACCCTTCTGCACTTGGCGCAGCGCGAAGAACGCGACGCCAAGAATCAGCAGGAACGGCAGCGAATTGACGAGGATATACATCAGCATGTTGGGCTGTTCAGCCGCCTTGCCGGCATATTGCACGCCGTTCGTTTCAAGCGACTTGGTCAGCTCGTCATCATTGGGAACGGGCACGGTAGCGAATTGGCCACCGTTCTTGAGCGTGCCACTGATCCTCTCGGGCGAGATTTCGACCGACTTGACCAGGCCTTCGCTCACCTGGGCTTTGAACGCCGAATAGGGGATCGTCGTGGCCGTCTGGTCGCCGCGCGGGCTGAACATCGAGACGACCAGCAGGAGCGCGAGGAAAATGCCGCCCCAGACAAGGAGGCTCTTGATCCACGGGTTACCCTGGGGCTGGTCGTCGTTCATCGAAAGTCTTTCCGGATTCGCGGCTTACGCGGTGCTGCTTGAGGCCAATGTAGGGCGGGCCAAGTGAATCGCAATATAACGCCGCATCCGTTTTTCGGCCACCTGCCCCGTCGTCAGGTCTTGCGGGCGGGCACGCGGCTGAAACGCCATGGCCCAGCGCGCGCGTCGGCCTTGACGGCGCCCAGAGTCGCAACGCCACCGCAAAGCAGCGTATCGAGCCACCGCGCCAGATCGGGGCCGCGGGGTGCAGCGCTGCCGAACTCTGTCAGCAACCGCTCCAGCATCCGCAACGACAGCGCTCTGGGAAGACCGGTCGGCGCGTTCCACGTGAAACCCTCGCTGGTGACAATGACGTCTTGCCACAACCTTTCGACCATCCACTCGAGCGCGGTGTCAGCCTCTGCAAGGTAGGCTGCACTTGCCGCGAAACCACTGGGATTGAATGCATCCGTTGACGTCATGGCGTCGCGCAACCGCACGCGTTCATAAGTGTGGTCGCGGTTCGAGGGATCGTCGGCGGGCGCGATCCCGGTCTGCTGCACAACCTCGGCAAGGTCGCTGCGCCGCCATGACAGCAGCGGACGCAGCAGCGTGAGGTCAGGGCACTCCGGCACAGGGGCAATGGGCCTCATCCCGGCCAGACCGCGCAGGCCTGCCGCCCGGTTGAGCCGCATTGCCATGGTTTCGGCCTGATCGTCGGCATGATGCGCCGTGACGATGGCGGGCAGCGCATTTGCCCGCGCCCAGTCTCCCATCGCCGCATAGCGCGCCGTCCGCGCCCGCGCCTGCACCGCGCTACCCCTGGCCAGCGAAATGGTCAGCGTTTGGTGGGAAATGCCGCGCTCGGCACACAGGCGGGCCACCATCGCCGCCTCGCGCGCACTTTCTCGGCGCAGGCCGTGATCGACGGTCGCCACGGCAAAGTTGCGCGGCGCAACTTCGTGCATCAGCAGCAGGAGCGCCACGCTGTCCGGCCCGCCAGACACCGCCAGCCCGACCGGACCGGCGGGTGCCAGACGCTGCCAATCGCCCGCGAAACGAGCGATCAGGCTATCGCTGACGGCCCCCATATGTCGCCGGCGATCATTTGCACTTCACCGAAGCGCGCGCGGCATCATACTGGTTCTTGATCCGGCCTGCGACTTCATCGGGATAGGTCGCCGCGAGTTCGGCAAAGGCCCCGCAGGCCTTTTCGGTATCCTTGAGCTTGACCATCGCAACGCCGAGATAGAGCAGGCTGTCGGGCGCGCGGGCACCCTTCTTGTCGGCAAGGTAGTTCTGCAGGAAGAACTGCGCTGCGGTGCCCGGCTTGCCATCATCGAGCCAGGCCCGGCCCAGCAGATTGCGGCCATGGCTGATCTGCTTGTGCTTGGGATAGCGGTCCACGAAGATCTGCAATTGCTGTTGCGCTTCGGGATAGAACTTCGCCTCCCACAGGCGGAAGCCGTACATATATTCGTCCGAACCAGCGTCGGTAGTCGCGGGTTTCTCGATGGCCTGAACAGCGGCAACGCGCGAAGCTGCAGGCGTCGCGGGCTTGGCGGCGGCGGGCTTGGCCGGGGTTGCTGCTACTGGCTTCGCAGCAGGCGGCGTTACAACGGGCTTCGGCGCTGGTGTGACGGCGACGGGCGCCGTGACCGCCGGCTCGACCGGATCGGCGGGCGGCGGCGCAGCGGCCAGTTCAAGCTTGGCGAGGCGCTCTTCCAGCTTGGCCGAGCGGTTCTGGCTTTCCTCGATCTGTGCCGTCAGCCGCGTCAATTGCGCTTCGAGCGCATCCGTGCGCGCGAGCAGGTCGGTCACGGCGGAAGCGGCAGGGGTTCCTGCGGGCACGGTCGTGGTCTGGCCAGCGGCAATTTCCGGCACGAAGGTCTTGCCCGCACCGTCAGGGAAAACCTTGCGCTGCATCGCGCGAATTTCAGCCTCGATCCGGCGCAGGCGCATTTCGGGATCGACTTGCGCGGTGGTCTTGGCGGCAGTTTGCGCCATGACCGGCGCAGCTACCGGTACAGTCAACGCCATGGCAAGGGCAACAAGCGGCAGCGAGCCGCGCAGTGAGATCATCATGGTCATTCCCGTGCAGCAGCGGTGCAAACCATTGCGGCTGCACCGTTAACCCCATTCCGCTGCGTAGATTGCCGCAAGCGGTGCGACAAGTCGAGATGGCGTCAGTTCAATCCGGTGGATGCAGGTGCGCTGTCGGCAGGCGGCACAGGCTGCACATCGGAAGCAGGCGTTGCCGCCGGCTCCGTGACAGTCCGGCGCGTGATGGCCGGACGCGGGCGCGGCGCGGCCTGAGGAACGGCGAGTTGCGCGGTTGGGGCCGCAATGGCCGGAGCAGTCGGCGCAGCCGTCCGCGCCAGCAGCGCTGCGGCGCTGACCGGCACGTCCTTGACGATGCCTTCCTTCTCGGCGATGCGCGGCACCGGCTGTCCGCCGATGGTCACGGACAGGGCATCAGGACGCCCGGTCCAAAGCTTGGGATCCTGCGCGCCCGATGGCACGGTAAACGCCTCGCCCTTGGCCAGTTCCTTCTGCAGAATCTGCTGGCCCTGCCCGTCATAGAATTTGACCCAGATGCGGTCTTCGGTTGCGGTGAAGGTCACCGGACCGTTCGGGGCCGCAGCGGGCAGCGGCACGACCGCCACTTGCGAAGCCGCAGGCGCCGCTTCCTCGGGCCCGACGAGCGAAGGCAGTTCTGCCGAGGGGAGATAGTAGCTGCGCCAGAACACCAGCCCGGCCAGCGCGATCGCCACGGCAAGGCCCAGAGCGAGCCAGACCAGCAGCCGCGTCGGCGTCTTGGCCGGATCGCCCACCTCGAACTGATTGATCACGCGTGGCGGGGCGGTCGGTGCTTGCCGCTTGAGTTCGGCGCGGACGGCATCGGCAATGACCACATCATCCAGCCCCACGACACGGGCATAGC
>JAZKBJ010000163.1:6792-10719 GCA_040388685.1 Pseudomonadota bacterium | reverse complement strand
GGCCGCCCGGGAAGCGCGGCATAGTCGCCCGCCTCAAGCGCTTCGAGATGGCGCACGGTCACGCGCGTGCGCAGCGCCAGTTGCTTGATGTCGAGCCCTGCCGCCTCGCGCGCGGCGCGCAAGGATTCGCCCACACTCGCCTGACGGGGCTCGCCCGCAGGAATCGGTGTGGCATCGATGTTCGTAATGTCTTGCAGACCGCCGGCTTCCGCCAAGGGGTAACTCCCGTATTTGCTTCTTTGCTTTGCAACCCTTTGCCATGGCTTCGCGGCATTGCCGTGAAAGTCAACGTCCTTGCACCGGAACGGGCGGAATTCAGCGACGAAACGCCCCCGTCAAGACGTCAGTCGCACTCGATTCCCTTGAAGAAGGCCCATTCGGCCAAAGTCGAGCGCATATCGCGCGGCGGATTGGCCAGCCAACCGTCCATCGCCTCGCGAATCTCTGCGATGTCGACCTTGCGCACCAGTTCCTTGACCGGCCCGACGGCCGCAGGCGTGATCGAAAGCCGGGTAATGCCAAGGCCGAGCAGCGCCAGTGCCTCCAGCCGACGCCCACCCATCTCGCCGCAAACGGTAACATCGGTGCCGAACGGCGCGACCGATGTCACCACCCGTCGCAGGAAGCGCAGGATCGCGGGGCTCAGCCAGTCGTAACGCTCGGCCAGCTTGGGATTGGCGCGATCGGCGGCGAACAGGAACTGGGTGAGATCGTTGGTGCCGATCGACAGGAACGACAGCTTGGGCGCGAGAATGTCGAGGCACTCAGCCAGCGCCGGAACCTCAAGCATGGCGCCATAGCGGATCGCCTCGGGCAGAAGCTTCTTCTGCTGGCGCAGGAATGCCAGCTGGCCTTCGAACACCGCCTTGGCGGCATCGAACTCCCATGGCTCCGTCACCATCGGGAACATCACGTTGAGCGTGCGACCGCCAGCCGCCTCGAGCAAGGCACGCGCCTGGACCTTGAGCAGCCCCCCGCGTTCAAGCGCGACACGCAGCGCGCGCCAGCCCATCGCGGGATTTTCCTCGGCTTCACCATCGTTGTGACGCAGATAGGGGAGAACCTTGTCGCCGCCGATGTCGACGGTGCGGAACACCACCGGGCGGTCCCCCGCCGCTTCGAGCACATCGCGGTAGAGCCGCGTCTGCCGTTCGCGCGAGGGCAACGTGGCCGAGACGAGGAACTGGAACTCGGTGCGGAACAGGCCGATGCCGTCAGCCCCGGTCAGGTTGAGCATCGGCGTATCGTCGCGCAGCCCTGCGTTCATCAGCACGGCAATGCGCGTGCCATCACGCGTGAACGGCTCGACCTCGCGCATCGCGGCGTAATGCAGTTGCCGCTCGCGGTTCTTGGCAAAGCGCGCCTCGAACGCCTCGATCAGCGAAGGTGCGGGGCGCACGTCGACCACACCCTGATCGCCATCGACCAGCAGGTGATCGCCTTCGCGGACCTTGCCGCGCAACGCGCGCATACGGCCGAGCACCGGAATGCCCATCGCCCGTGCCACGATGACCACATGCGCGGTGAGCGACCCTTCTTCGAGGATCACGCCCTTCAACCGGCGGCGGTCATATTCGAGCAGTTCCGCCGGGCCGAGATTGCGCGCGATCAGAATGGCGTCGCCCTTGAGACCCATGCTCGCCGCCGTGCCCAACTGGCCTGAAACCGTGCGCAGCAGCCGGTTCGACAGGTCCTCAAGATCGTGCATGCGGTCCGCGAGCAGCGGATCGTCGATCTGGCGCATGCGCATGCGGGTGCGCTGCTGGACACGCTCGATCGCGGCTTCTGCCGTCAGCCCCGAATCGATCGCATCGTTGATCCGCCGCGCCCAGCCCTCGTCATAGGCGAACATGCGGTAGGTCTCGAGCACCTCTTCATGCTCGCCGCCCACGCCGAACTCGGCCTGGCTGGCCATGCGATCAATCTGTTCGCGCATCTTGTCGAACGCGAGGTAAACGCGCTGGCGTTCGGCCTCGGTGTCTTCGGCAACCACGTGTTCGATGGTGACGCGCGGCTGGTGGAACACCGCAACGCCGCTGGCGAGGCCCTTGACCAGGGTCAGGCCCTTGATCCGGTCCGGCCCGGTAAGGTGCGCGGGCACGCCCAGCGTTTCCTCGTCGTCGATCAGTTCGGCATTGGCGATCAGTTCGGACAGGACCATCGCCACGGTCTGCAATGCCTCGATCTCGACTTCTTCATACCGGCGCGGTTCGACATGTTGGACCGCGACCACGCCCACGGCGCGTTCACGCCGGACAATCGGCACGCCGGCAAACGAGTGAAACTTCTCCTCGCCCGTTTCGGGGCGGAACGCGAAGTCGGGGTGCGCGGCGGCTTCGGCAAGATTGAGCGTTTCGACATTGCCCGCGATTGTGCCGACAAGGCCCTCGCCCGTGGCCAGCCGGGTAACGTGCACCGCCGCCTGATTCAGGCCGCGCGTGGCGAAAAGTTCGAGCATGCCTTCGCGCAGCAGATAAATCGAACAGACCTCGCTATCGAGGTTCTCACCGATCACTTCGACGATCTGGTTGAGCTTGGCCTGCGCGCCTGAGCGCGAGGCCATGACCTCGTGCAGCGAAGTGAGGATCTGGCGGGCTGCGGTGACGGCGCTGAGCATGGGCAGATGACTACCCTAGTGCGCGCGCTTTGGGAATGTGGCGCGAAAACGGATGTGGAGAGTGGGGTGCGTTCATTCGTATGCGTCTTTGCGTGGTGCGCCTTTGGCATCCGCCAAAGGCTTTGCGGCACCGGCCCGCAAGAAAAAGAGCCGCCCCAACGGACGGCTCTTTTGTTTCATCTGGAGTAAGCGACAATCAGTGGGAGCGCGAAAGCTCCTCCTTGATCTTCAGCTTCTTTCGCTTGAGTTGAGCCACCAGCGTATCGTCCGGGAGGGGCCGGGTCATTTCAGCTTGAATTTGCCGTTCGAGCCCGGCGTGTTTCGTCTGAAGAGCGCTGACGTGCGTCGATTCCATGCGTGTCCTCCTTACGGGTTTGAAGCCCCCGTCAGAAACCCGCACAGGCCATCCCCGTGCGGGGCGGCGCCATCTGCCAGTCGCGATACTCGACTCGGCAAGTCAGCGCGTTGTCATGCTCCCACATTCGCCGTATCTTGCAAGTCAAACCGCGTCGGGACGCAAGCGCTACGGGTCAGGCCGTAAGCCCCATGCAAAGCCCGGTTCATCGCGGCACCAGGTGATTCAGGGAGTTTGACGGACAGTGACCGAAGAGGAAATGCGCAAGCGGCTGGCCGCCCTGCGCCTTGAACACCGTGATCTTGATGCTGCAATCGATGCGCTGACAGTGGGGGGCACGCGCGATCAGTTGCAGATCGCCCGTCTTAAAAAGCGCAAGTTGCTGCTGCGCGACCAGATCGCGATGATCGAGGACTATCTGATCCCCGATATCATCGCATGATTTCAAGGACATGATTCGCGCTGCGGCGTGATCGTCACCGCATTGCAACATGTCCCGTTAAGAAACGGCCGGGGATTGGACCGTTTCGGCGGTGTCCGGTGACTGGCGCGGGAACCCATGCCGGATTAAGCGCTGTTCATGGCCCTGTTACCCAGCCTCAACCCGCGCATCGTCGAAGCGCTCTATGCCGAGGCGCTCGGACTGGCCGATACGCTGCGTACGCGGTTCGAACGGCTGCGCCGCGAGGCTGCGACCGCCGGAGAACCCGAAGATGGTGAGGATCTGCGCCGGGTACAGATTTCGTGCGAGGCGCTGCGCACGACCACGCGGGTGATGCATTGTCTGGCGTGGCTGCTCAACCACCGCGCCCACTTCGCAGGCGAGCTTACCGAACTGCAATTGCGCCGCCACGGACGGCTGATCGCGAACTTTCCGTCCAGCGAAGCCGATGTGGTCGCCTCGCTTCCAGATGACGTGCAATTTCTCGTCCACGAAAGCGAACGGCTCTACCAG
>JAZKBJ010000163.1:222-6782 GCA_040388685.1 Pseudomonadota bacterium | reverse complement strand
CAGGATCGAAGGCGAAAGCGCAGTGCTCCGCCTGCGCGAGCGCCTCGCCCGCGCGGTGAATGCGGCCTAAATTTTTGCGAGCGCGGCGTCCCAGCGCGCGATCCGGGCATCTCGCACCGGCGCGGACATACGCGGCTCAAATCGGGTAAGCGCGCCGCGCATCGCCAGCGCGGCCTCCTCCAGCGATCCGAACCAGCCCGCAGCAGTCGCCGCCAGCATTCCGGCACCCAGGGCCGTCGTCTCAAGCATCGCCGGACGTTCGACGGGCAGGTCGAGCAGGTCGGCAAGATCCTGCGCCATCCAGTCATTGCCGCTCATCCCGCCGTCTATCCTGAGCGAAGCCCACGGCGCGCGATCGGCGGCAAAGGCCACCATCAGGTCGCGGGTCTGATGGGCCATCGCCTCTAGCGCGGCGCGCACGACATGGGCACGGGTCGTGGCAAAGGTCATGCCCGTAAGCGCCGCCGTGGCATCGGGCCGCCAGTGCGGCGCGCCGAGCCCGGACAGCGCCGGAACCAGCACCACCCCGCCGCTGTCTGGCACTGACGCTGCAAGCGCGGCAGTTTCCTCGGCCGAGCCGATCAGGCCCATCGTGTCGCGCAGCCACTTGATCAGGCTGCCGGCCACGAAAACCGAGCCTTCGAGGGCATAGCTGCGCCGCCCCTTGTCCTGCACCAGCACGGTGCCGAGCAACCTGTGGCCCGAGCGCGGCGCGGCATCGCCCATCGCCGCCAGCACGAAGGCGCCGGTCCCGAACGTGGCCTTGACCTCGCCGGGTGCAAGGCACCCCTGCCCGATGGTCGCGGCCTGCTGGTCCCCCGCCAGCCCGCGTATAGGAACGTGCGCGCCGAGCCATTCGGGCAGGGTCGTCCCAAATTCGCCAAGGCAGTCGGTCACTTCCGGCAAGGCCGCGCGCGGCACGCCGAACAGCGCGAGCAGCCCATCGTCCCAATCGGCACCCTCAAGCCCGAGCAGCAGGGTGCGGCTGGCGTTGCTGGCATCGGTTACATGGCGCGCACTGCCGGTCAGCTTCCACACCAGCCACGACTCGATCGTGCCGAGCGCCAGCCGTCCATCCTTCGCCGCCGTACAGACCGCCGGTTCATTATCGAGCAGCCAGCGCATCTTGGTGCCGGAGAAATAGGGATCGAGCAGCAGTCCGGTGCGCGACTGAACCAGCGGCTCCGCGCCTTCGGAACGCAGGCGCTCGCACATCGGCGCGGTGCGGCGGTCCTGCCAGACGATGGCGCGGGCGAGTGGCTCGCCGGTGGAACGGTCCCACGCCACTACCGTCTCCCGCTGGTTGGTGACGCCGATGGCGGCGATCCGGTCCACCCCGGCGCGCGCAGTTACGTTCCGGATGCAACCAAGCGTCGCCTGCCAGATTTCCGCAGCGTCATGTTCCACCCTGCCCGGCTGCGGATAGTATTGGCGAAACTCGCGCTGGCTGACGTCATGACTGCGCCCTTGCCGGTCGAACAACAGCGCGCGCGTCGATGTCGTCCCGGCGTCAATCACAAGAATCAGGTCGCCGGTCATGGCCCTTCCTCTCCCAGCGCCACCTTCAGCGCCGCAACTTCATCCTCGCTGAACCACAGGCCGAGCTTCGACCTGCGCCACAGCACATCCTGCGCGGTGACCGCCCATTCGCGCGACGTCAGGTGATCGAGTTCGGCCTCGGTGAAGCCCTGCCCGAAGTGCTTACCCATATCCCCGCGCGCGAAGCCGAGCGTGTCGGTGCCATAGGCTCGCGCGAGGCGGTGCACGGTGGCGCGCGACAAGTGCTGGGCCTGCGCCATGATCTCCTGCTCGACCGGCGCCAGATTGTCCGCTTCATCGAGTCCATCGGGGGTGAAATCCCCGCCCGGAAGTGGCGCAGTGGCGGTCCATCCGGCATTGTCCATGACGCCAAGACGCTCCAGCGCGGCCTCCGCCAAAGTGCGGTGGGTGGTAATCTTGCCGCCCAGCACCGATAGCAACGGCGCGGAATGGCGGTCGCTGCCCCGATCCATCTCGAAGCGATAGCCGCGCGTCGCAGCCTCGGGCTTGCCCGAGCCGTCATCGGCCAGCAGGCGCACGCCGGCATAAGTCCAGACCACGTCCTCGCGCTTCAGGCCGCGGCGGAAATAGTGGTTCGCGGCACCCAGAAGGTAGGCGATCTCGGCTTCGCTCGCCTGCGGCGGATCGGCATCGGCACCCTCTTCGCTGTCGGTCGTGCCGATCAGGGTGAAGGCATATTGCCATGGGATCGCAAAACAGATGCGACCATCGGGCAATTGCAGGAACAGCGCGCGCGGATCGTCATGCAGACGTGGCACGACAATGTGCGAGCCGCGCACGCGGCGCAGCAGGCCAGGCCGGGGCGAGTGCGCGTCGTCCATCACCTGCCCCACTTGCGGACCCGCTGCGTTGACCGTCATCGCGGCGTGGAACACCTCCTTGCCATCAGGCCCCGTCGCCTCGATCCGCCAGAGATGCCCTTCGCGGGCCAGCCGGGTGACCGCACAGCGCGTACGTACTTCCGCGCCCCGGTCTGCCGCGTCGCGCGCCAGCAGCACGACCAACCGCGCATCGTCCACCCAGCAATCGGAATATTCGTAACCGCGCCGCACATCGGGCTGGAGGCCCATGCGGCCATCCAGCTTCACGCGCCGGGTGGGTGGCAGGGCCTTGCGCCCGCCCATCCGGTCATAGAACCACAACCCGGTGCGCAGCATCCACCACGGGCGGCCTTCGGGCACGACCGGCACGACGAAGCGCATCGGCCAGATGATGTGGGGCGCCTGCTTCCACAGGATCTCGCGCTCGTGCAGCGCTTCGGCCACCAGCGCGAATTCGCGGTGTTCGAGATAGCGCAAGCCACCGTGAATCAGCTTGGTCGAAGCGGACGACGTGCCCTGTGCCAGATCGCCACGTTCGAGCAGAAGAACCGACAGCCCGCGCCCCGTGGCATCGCGCGCGATGGCCGCGCCGTTCACGCCGCCGCCGATCACGGCAAGGTCATAGGGGAGATCGTGTGGGGTCTCCATCCGCGCCACCTTGATACGGCGCGCGCCGATGCGCAAGGTTGCATGGGCTCCGGACAATCCCCATAGCGGAAGCATGGCCCAGACGCCCCCACCTCCGCCCCCGATACCCGACCGCGAAACGTGGCCAACCGGCCTGTCCGAACAGCTTGAGCCATTGGTTCGCCGGGTGCTCGCGCCCAACCCTTCGCCCTACACCTTCACCGGCACGCAGACCTATATCGTCGGCAATGGGCGCGACGTGGCGGTGATCGATCCGGGACCGAACGATACCGGCGCGCCCGGCCATGCCGACACCAACGGCGCAGGCCATGTCGATGCCATCCTCAAGGCGGTCGGCGATTCACGGGTCGTCGCCATTGTCTGCACCCATACCCACCGCGATCACAGCCCGGCCTCGCGCCCGCTACAGGCCGTGACCGGGGCGCCAATCATCGGCTGCGCGCCGCTGACGCTGCAGGACGACGGTCCGCGTGCGGATTCATCGTTCGATGAAGATTACGTGCCGGACCGCGTGCTGACCGATGGCGAGCGGCTTGCGGGCGATGGCTGGACGCTGGAGGCGGTCGCCACGCCCGGCCACACCAGCAATCACTTATGCTACTCGGTCGTGGAAAGCGGGGCGCTGTTTACGGGCGATCACGTCATGGCCTGGTCGACTTCGGTGGTGTCCCCGCCTGATGGTGACATGGCCGCCTACATGGCAAGCCTGCAGAAGCTTTATGACCGCGAGGACCGCGTGCTGTATCCGGCCCACGGCCCGCAGATCGACAATCCGCGCCAATTGGTGCGCGGGATGCTCGGCCACAGGCGGCAGCGCGAACGCCAGATCCTGCGCTTGCTCGAACAGGGCGGCGGTCATGCCATCCCAGAATTCGTCGCCGCGATGTACAAGGGCCTCGATGTCCGGCTGCACGGTGCGGCGGGGCGTTCGGTGCTGGCGCACCTGATCGATCTGGAACGGCAGGGCCGCGTGGCGGTTAAGGACGAACAATGGACGATCCAACCCTGACCGCCCCTGTGGCACCGCCGGCGACGCCTCACCACCGCGAGACCTCGCTCGCACGCGTATCGATGCTGCCCTGGGGCCTGTTCCTGCTGGCACTCGCCTCCGCCGCGTTCCTCGGCTGGAAACTGTGGCAGCCCGAGGACATCGGCGATCCGCTGGCCACCAGCCTTGTTGCGTTTGAAAAGCAGGACAAGCTGACCGTGTTCAGCGCCGAACTTGCGCCCGTGGTGTCGAGCGACGACTCCCGCCTGTTCGGGCTGGTCAATGCCAAACAGGTCGCGGTCATTCCCGCCCGGGTTGATTATACGCTCAACCTAGCCGCCATCGGGCGCGACCGGCTTTCGTGGAAGCCCGAGAGCCAGACGCTGGGTGTGCGCCTGCCGGCGCTGTCCGTCAGCCGCCCCAACCTTGACGAGGCCCGCGCGCAATATCTGCGCGACGGCATCTGGATCAGCCGCGAGGCGCAGGCCAAACTGACCCGCGACAACACCCGCCTGGCCGAAGCGCAGGCCGTGCAGCAGGCGGCAAACCCGGTGCTGATGAATCTTGCTCGTCAGGCGGCCCGGGAAGCGATCAGCCAGAACCTTTCGATCCCGCTGCAGGTGGCAGGTTACGGCAAGGCCAAAGTCGTGGTAACCTTCGACCAATAGTCGATTTCAATGTGACGGGCGTCATTGGAACACCGCAGGCTCGCAGCTATCGGCTGGCGCGGGACTGGTGGGAGACTGTTCATGGCTACCGCTGCAATCAATAACGCTTACCCTTATTCTCGCGACCAGCGCTTTTTCACCCGCATGGCCATCGGCATGGCGGCATTCATCGTGTTCGGCTTTGCGCAATGGGCCTTGCGGGGTTTCGTAGCGCCTCGGACCGTGCCGGTGTGGGTTCACCTGCACGGGGTGGCGATGCTGTCCTGGCTTGGTCTGCTCATCACGCAAAACCTGCTGGTGGGTTCGGGCAACATTGCCCTTCACCGCAAGCTCGGCTGGCTCGGCCTCGCGCTGGTGCTGGTGATCGCGGGACTTGGCATGTTCACCGGGCGAATGGCGCTGGAACTGCACCGCGTGCCGCCATTTTTCACCGATGCCTATTTCCTTGCGCTCACGCATGCCGAAGCCACCGCCTTTCCGCTGATCGTGGGAGCGGGCATCGCCATGCGCCGCCGGACGCAATGGCATCGCCGGTTGATGCTGGGCGCAACGATCATCGTGATGGAGCCTGCGTTCGGAAGACTCGTGCCCGCGCCGCTCCTTGGCCCGCTACTGACGGCACTGACCGGGCTTGCGCTGCAGCTCGGCGTGCTGGCCATCATCGCGCGGCACGACATCCGCGAGACCGGCACGATTCATCCGGCCACCCGCGTTCTGGCACTCGTCCTCCTGCTGCTCAGCACGACGATCCATGCCCTTTCGGTGTTTCCGCCCTTCGTTTCGCTGGCACAAGCTATTGCAGCGGGCGGTTGAGAACCCTAAGTCCGCCTCTCGTCCCGGCACGGTCCGCCGGGCGGGAGACTGTGATGACTGCCCAGCCGACGAACCTTGCCGGACTTGACCTGCGCGCCGAGATCGACCGCCTGCGGATCGAACGCAAGGCGGTCATCCTCGCGCACTATTACCAGCGCCCGGAAATTCAGGATCTCGCCGATTTCGTAGGGGATTCGCTGGAACTGTCGCGCAAGGCGGCGGCGACCGATGCCGAAGTCATCGCGTTCTGCGGCGTGAAGTTCATGGCCGATACCGCCAAGATCCTGTCCCCGCAGAAGATCGTGGTCCTGCCCGATCTCGATGCAGGTTGCAGCCTCGAGGATTCGTGCCCGCCCGACAAGTTCAAGGCGTTCCGCGAAGCGCATCCTGATCACATCGCGCTGACCTACATCAACTGCTCGACCGAAGTGAAGGCCCTGTCGGACGTGATCGTCACATCATCGAGCGCCGAGACGATCCTTGCCCAGATCCCGCCCGAACAGAAGATCATCTTCGGCCCGGACCGTCACCTTGGCGGTTACCTGAACCGCAAGTTCGGGCGCGACATGCTGCTGTGGCCGGGCGTGTGCATCGTGCACGAGGCTTTTTCGGAAACCGAACTGCTCAAGCTGATGGCCCAGCACCCCGGCGCGCCGGTCGCCGGCCACCCCGAATGCCCGCCGCACATCATCGATCACTGCGATTACGTCGGTTCCACCAGCGGCATCCTGCAGTTCGCCAAGACTTTCACCGGCGACACGCTGATCGTGGCGACCGAACCGCACATCATCCACCAGATGCAGCTGGCGATTCCCGACAAGACCTTCATCGGCGCGCCCGGCGCGGACGGCAACTGCAACTGCAACATCTGCCCCTACATGGCACTCAACACGATGGAAAAGCTCTACATCGCGCTGCGCGACTTGCAGCCCCGCATCGAGATCGAGGAGCCCCTGCGTCTCGCCGCCAAGAAGAGCCTCGACCGCATGCTCGACATGGCCAGCGGCACCGTGGGCATGGGCGACTTGGGGGCCAGGCCCTTCAGCGCCTAGGCCGGTTTTT
>JAZKBJ010000163.1:0-212 GCA_040388685.1 Pseudomonadota bacterium | reverse complement strand
CCATCGCCATGCCAATGGCGTCCGGCAGGGCCAGCACTTCTCCGAACGCGAACCAGCCGACCACGACCGAGACCGCTGGCTGCGTCAGCAGGACAAGTCCGATCACCAGCGGCGGGAAGTGGCCGAGCGCGTAAACCAGCAGGCCTTGCCCGACGATCTGGCTGGCAATCATCAGGCCGATCAGAGGCAGCCAGTTGGTGGGCAAGACTGGC
>JAZKBJ010000162.1:0-4571 GCA_040388685.1 Pseudomonadota bacterium | reverse complement strand
GCCTTTGACCCCGAGATTGAGCGCAGTGCTGGCAAGATCACCAAGGGCAAACGCCGCCTCGCGCTGGCCCATTATCCTGAGCGCCGAGGCTACCGCGAGTTCGCTGCGGAACGCCTGCGGCGACAGCTTGAGGCGCGCCAGCCCGTTGGTCGCGAGCAGGTCATCGGGCAGCAGGTAGGTGCCAACGGTATCGCGGAACGAACGCAGAATGTCGCCTGCGTGCCGCAGCGTGCCAATCAGCCCTTCTCTTGTCGGCGTTGCAGCGGAGCGTTCACGTGCCGCCGCCACGAGTGGGGCACCGGCAAATCCCAGCAGTGCAGCGCGATCACGCCACAGGTCGCGCAACGCATCGCGGTCCTCGAGGTTGATCTTGTCGTCGCGCGTGCGCCGGGTGATTTCGCGAAGAGTGCGCGTCTCATTGGCACCTCGACCAAGTTCGGCTGCCTTGGCAAGGATGTCCGCCCGGCGCTGGCTGAAGGCGTCGATCACGGCCTTGGGCACACCATCGATTTCGAACTGGCCGTGCTTGCCGGTGATGCGCGTTTCGTATCCGAGTTTCTCGATCTCGGAGCGCAGGGCCGCGTGATAGGCACTGCCGATCGCGGCGTTGTTCTTCCATAACTCGCCATTCCACAAGGCGCGCCATTGCCCGGCTGCGGTGCGCGTGATGGCAGCGATGACCACGTGGATATGCGCCTGGGGATCGAGCTTGCGGCTCGTGTCGTGCTGAAACATCGCATAGACGAGATTGCCGGTCCGCACCGCCTCGCCGCTGCGGTTGCGCTCGTAACTGCGCGCCTCCGCGAATTTCTTTTCTGCCCAGACCATGGTCTGGCGCACGGCCGCCCGATGCGCTGCCAACAAGCGCTCATCGCCCGCGACATAGGCCAGCACGCTCGCTGATTTGGGCATCGAGAAGGTCAGGTCGATCCCGGCACGGCGGTGCTCATGGGCATTGACCACGGTGCCGTCAGGAAGCGTACCGTTGAGCAGGGTCTCAAAGGCTGCCTTGCCGACCTCGCCTTCAAGGCCCAGTGCGGTAGCCCCCTCGCCGCCCCATTCGCTCATCTCCGACGCGTGCTCGCCAGTGTAGTAGTCATCCTTCGCAAAATAGCTGGCCGCACCGCCCGCCGACCGCACCGGGGCCACCGACAACATCGTTTCAGTCCCCAAGCGCCGGATTATCGTCATGATCAAGGCCGGGTTCGCCGTCCTCATGACCACGTCGTGCGTGCCGGTCGCTGTAATCGAAGCCCAGCTGCTCCTCGCGGGCCGCGAGTTGCTCGGGCGTCTTGCGCGGTGCAGCGATTCCGGCACGCCGGCCGATCGCGGCATCGCGAGCACTTTCCGCAGGGCGCGGTTCGCCTGCCCCCTGCGAACGCATGTTGCCGATTATTCCGGCAAGCCCTGCTTCCGGTTGGTTCATCGCGGCCGGTTCACCTGCAGCGCGCGTGTCGGCCTCGCGCTCGCCCACCGACACCTCGCGGCGGTCGGCAGCCGTAAACAGGTCATCGGACACACGAGTTCGGTCCTCTGGCGCTCCTGGGTCCTGTAATCCGCGTACCATAGTTGCCGCTCTTGCAGGCACAGGTTCAACACCTCCCTCGCCCTCCTCGGCGGGCTTATTCGCGCCGGGCGGTACGAAGGGCGCGGCGGTCAGGGTAGCCCGCCGCCGCCAGGGGGCGGCAACGACAGGGTAATCGCGCCAGGCAAGGCGGATCCGCGTGGCCGGGAACCCGTCGGGAAACTTGAGGAAGCCGTAAAGCGAAGGCAGGTTCATGATGTCGTCGGGAATGACGAGCGGCTTGACCTCGGTACGCGGCGTCAGCGTCGAGGCATCGCGGGTGTTGTTATAGCCGTAGGAATAGGCCTCATCCATCTCGCGGACCTCGCGGTTGCCGATGAACTCGGTGCAGACGCGGGCCGTTTCCATGTCGGCGGTCGAGAGGATCAGCTTGGTCCGTGCCAAGGATGCAAGGTTGACCGCGCCCTGCTCGCCATACGTCTCGGCAAGCTTGTCGAAGCTGTGCATGCCCAGCACGAACGCGCCGCCGAAGGCGCGCGCGGTCTGGAGGCCATGTTCGATCGCGGGTAGCCGGTGCAATGCATGAACCTCGTCGAACAGGAACCAGGTGCGCAAATCGCGCGTGCGCTCGAGCCGCATCAGCGCATTGACCGCCATGTCCATCCACAGCGTCAGCAGCGCGCGATTGAGTGTGAGGTCGGTATGGGTCGAGGTGATGAAGAGGATTCCCCCGTCTCGTTCTTCTTCACGCATCCAGTCGTTGATCGAGAATGGCGGCAACCCGCCCTCGACCGGATCGGGCAGGAAACGGATGACCTGCGCATTGGTGTTGAACACGGCGCGAATCGATTCCGCCATGCGCGCGGCCTGGGTCGCGGTCAGCGGATCGGCGATAGTGTTCTCGAGCATCTTGTGAACCGCCGAGAGATCGGCGTGCATCAGATGTTGGGCTATAGCGCCATTGGAGGTCAGGCCCGCTTCGGCCAGCTTCACGCACATCTCGACGAACAGGGTGCGCGCAGCCATCGCCCAGAAGGGTTCGGCATTGCCGCCATCGCTCGGGATGAGCGCTGCAGCCGCGGCTGTGAAGTCGGCGTAGTTGTCGCAATCGTTGAAAATCGTCCAGGGTGGGCAGCGCTCGTCCATCGGATTGAGAATGTGGTCGCGCGACGGATCGTAGAAGCTTTCCACGAAGGCCCCGGTCAGATCAAAGATCACGCAGCGATGTCCCCGCTCGCGGGCCTGCGCGACGATCGAGCGCAGCTGTGTCGTCTTACCGGCACCTGTCGTACCGATCAGCATGGCGTGGCTTTGCTCGAGCCGCCATGGAAACGGGATGCCTGCCATGTCGTAGGGTGCCGGAACCCCCAAGGTGAGCCGCCGCGCGGGCGAGGTGGCCGCCACCCGTGCGGGGTCGAGACCGGGATCTATCCGCGTAATTTCGCGCGCGAGTTCGGCATGATTGTGCGCGGCGATCTCACGCAGGAGGACGGCGCGTTCTACCAGCATCGCGCCGCGCTCATGGCGTTCCTTGAGGATCTCGATCCCGCGCCGACGCGACACATCGACGAACCAGACCGAGAGCGGAACCGTCAGGAACACCGCCCCGATCGCAGCTGCCAGGGCACAATGCATGGCCTTGGACCAGGCGATGCGGACGGCACTGTTGTAGGGGACCGCGCCCATCGGCACTCGAATGACCCGGTCCGACGGCAGCGTCAGGTTGATCAGGTGGTGCGGGTCGAAATCGACCATATCCCATGCCAGCGCATAGAACTTCATGAGGACGAGCTGGATCTCGTGGTCGTCCATGCGGAAAGCCAGGATCAGCGATGTCAGGATCACGAACACGAAGAAGCCGATCACAACGGGCAGTTTTACGCCCTGCCATGTCATCAGTACCTCGTGCGTCAGCAGCTGCGATCCGCGCGTGAAATTGCCCGCATTGCGGATCACCCTGCCGCGCGCGGAGTGGTGTTTGACCGTCGCCGGACGGCCATCGAACCGGATCCCGCGCTCACGCATCATGGTAGGCCTTCAGGCGTTCGATGGTGATGCCTGGCAGCCGCTCGGCAAAGTCCGGATCGGCCAACGTAAGCAGCCGGTCGGTCGCGGCTTGCGTGCTCTCGATAATGGCTATGAGGCGCGTGACATTGACGCCGTGCCCTGCCTCGACAAACGGCAGCCCGACATCGATCAATTGACGGATAATGGCCGAGCGCGACATGCCGAGACTGGCGGCCAGCGCATCGATCCTCGCGAACTGGGTAGCGGCGAGCGAGACGCCCACATCCCTGAAGGTTTTCACCAGCGCTTCCTTCCTTGAAGGAACGTGGGCCCAGCTATCGCAGCGCCGATCCTACGCCGCTGCCGACGCACTGTCGAACCGAAATCACGCTGCAGCGGGCAACAGGAAGAGACAATTTGGATTCAGTATCTTGCGCGAAATCACCACAATCTGCAGCGGACTGCAGTTCGGACGCGACATCAAAGAACCGCAGATTTCTGCCGTTTCTCAACTACGGCCCTGCCGTGTACGGTGTGCCTTCCAAAACAGCTTCAGAGGGACTGTGCACGGGGGTTGCGATTCTTGACGAAGATGCCCGAAAACCGGGGCATTCCGGTAGCACCTATAGCCCGCAGGGCGTTGAAAGGCGAGTAGATCGGACTCGGATTTTCCAGTTTTGTTCCTTCCTGGCTACCAAATAGCCATCACAAGGGGGCAAATTGCCAACAGAATCAGCGCCTTCAAATGGCGCTGATTCTGTTGATTCAAGTGATCTAGTGGGGTGAAACTGGACAGAAAAAAGGCCCCGGCGGATGGGTCCGCCGGGGCCGGTTTGGGATCGGTGTGGTGATCGAAGCGGCGCTACTGCGAGCGCCGCCGGGTGGTCTTGGCAGGAGCCGGTTCCGCGGTTTCCTCCAGCGGCAGTTCGGCATCGCCTGCTGCCTTCTCCTTCGCCTTCGCTATGAAGTCGACCTGCTCAGCGATGATCTCGCAGCCGTAGCGGAACTGGCCGGCCTTGTCGGTCCAGCGGGTGTAGTG
>JAZKBJ010000161.1:0-5593 GCA_040388685.1 Pseudomonadota bacterium | reverse complement strand
AAAGGCACTTCGCGCAGCACCGGTAAGGGTGCTCAAGAGCGAAGTCGCACTACCGCTCAACCGCATCTTGCGGGGCGATTGCATCGAGGAAATGCGCAAGCTGCCCGATGCCTCGATCGACATGATCTTTGCCGATCCGCCCTATAATCTCCAGCTTGGCGGTGATCTGGCTCGTCCCGACGGCAGCCACGTTGATGCGGTGACGAACGACTGGGACAAGTTCTCCAGCTTTGCGACGTATGACAAGTTTACGCGCGAATGGCTGTTCGAAGCGCACCGCCTGCTCAAGCCGAACGGCTCGATCTGGGTGATCGGCAGTTATCACAACATTTTCCGCGTCGGCACGATCCTGCAGGATCTCGGCTTCTGGATCCTCAACGACATTATCTGGCGCAAGGCCAACCCGATGCCCAACTTCAAGGGCACGCGCTTCACCAATGCGCATGAGACGCTGATCTGGGCGTCGAAGAGCGAAAAGTCGAAATACACCTTCAACTACCGCGCGATGAAGACGCTGAACGATGAGCTGCAAATGCGTTCGGACTGGGTCCTGCCGATTTGCTCGGGGCCGGAGCGCCTGCGTCGCAACGGCACCAAGGCGCACCCCACACAGAAGCCCGAGGCGCTGCTTTACCGGGTGATGCTGGCCACGACCAACAAGGGTGACGTCGTACTTGACCCGTTCTTTGGCACTGGGACGACCGGCGCAGTGGCCAAACGTCTTGGCCGTGACTGGATCGGGTGCGAGCGTGAGGACGATTACATCGAAGTGGCCGAAGAGCGCATTGCGCTGGCCCTGCCGCTGGATGAAAGTGCGCTGGTCACGATGCAATCGAAGCGCTCGGCCCCCAAGGTCGCCTTCGGTGCATTGGTGGAAAGCGGCTATCTGACGCCGGGAATGCGGCTGACGGCCAAGAAGGGCAAGTTTACCGCAGTCGTGCGGGCGGACGGCTCGCTGCAGTCGGGTGACGAAATCGGATCGATCCATGGCCTCGGAGCCAAGCTGCAAGGCGCGCCCTCCTGCAATGGCTGGACCTTCTGGAATGTCGAGCATGAAGGCGTAGTCAAGCCGATCGATGACCTTCGCCAGCTTTACCTGCTGGCGGTAGAAGATTGAGCGCTTGAAACCGCACCGCGCCCCCGCGTAGGCGGGGGCCTCAGGCACCATGGCGGAACCTTGCGCCCTAGGCATGAGGTCCCCGCCTTCGCGGGGACGCAGTTGATGCAGACTATCTATATCCGCCCGATCGCGCTCGCCGAAAGCCCGCAATCCGAGGAAGGCGAGGCGATCCGGCTTGGCGGGGGGCTGGTTTACGCCAGCCGTTTCGCGCTGATCGTGCGCGACGGTGGCAAGGTTGTTTCGCGGCAGCGCGTCACTGTGGGCGAAATGCCTGCGGCGCTTGCCAGATTGCCTGACACACTTGGGCTCGATGCTACTGCGCAATGGGAAAACCTGCGCCGGATCCACCCAACGCTTGCCTGCGGTACGCGTATGCTGCGGCTCGACCAGCCACAAATCATGGGCATCCTGAACGTCACGCCCGACAGTTTTTCGGATGGCGGCCAGTTTCTCGACAAGCCCGATGCTGCGCTCGATCACGCCCATGCCATGCTGTCCGCAGGAGCAGCGATCGTCGATGTCGGCGGGGAATCCACAAGGCCTGGCGCTGCTGCGGTGTGGGAGGGCGACGAGGTCAAACGCGTCGTGCCCGTGATCGAACGCCTTGCCGCAAGCGGCGCTGCCATTTCCATTGACGCACGGCGGTCGACCGTAATCGAGGCCGCGCTCGCCGCCGGCGCGCATCTCGTCAACGATGTGTCCGCCATGCGTCACGATCCGCGGACTGCGGAAATCGTGGCTGCGAGCGGGGCACCTGTCGTCCTGATGCATGCTCCCGGCGTCGAGGGCGATCTTCACGCTGACGGCGAATATGCCGATGTCGTGCTGGATGTGTTCGATGCCTTGCGCGAACGGCGCGATTTTGCGCTTTCGGTGGGAATCTCGCGCGAGAAAATACTGCTCGACCCCGGTATCGGCTTTGGCAAATCGCTGGCCGAGAACCTTGCGCTCATCAATGCGCTGCCATTGTTCCATGCCTTGGGCCAACCGCTGTTCTTTGGCGCGAGCCGTAAGCGGATGATCGGTGCCTTGTCCAACGAAGTGCCCGCCCACCAGCGCATGGGCGGTTCGGTCATGCTCGCGGTCAAGGCGATGGACGCCGGGTGCCAGATGGTGCGCGTGCACGATGTCGCCGAAACGGTGCAAGCATTCCATGTCTGGCGCGGACTGCGTGATGCGGCGCTGACCGATTTCAGCCAGTTGCCCTAAAGCGAGACGCCGCCATCGCTGACAAGGCACGTGCCGGTGATCGTCGCGGCGGCGTCTGAAAGCAGGAATCCGATCTGCGCCGCGACTTCGTCCGCGCTGGCAAACCGCCCGAGTGGCGTTGCGTCGCGGGCCATCGCTGCCAAGGCCTCAGCCCTTCCGCCGTGCTGTTCGACAAGCGGGGCGAACCACTCCGCACGGTCCCAGATGCCGGTATCGACGCCGCCCGGTGCAATCGCATTCACCCGTACACCATATTTCGCCGCCTCAGCCGCAGCCACCTTTGCCAGTTGGATGGTGGCGGCTTTCGATGTGGAGTAGGCGGCGGTTCCGGCTGATGCCTTGATGCCGGACACTGAGGCCGTCAGCACGACCGAGCCGCTGCCCTGCTTTTTCATCGCGCGCAGAGCCGTGCGCAGGGACAGGAACATGCCGTCGAGATTGACCGCCATGGTCTTTCGCCAGGTGGCAATGTCGAGATCCACGATATCGCCGTTGCTGGCGATCCCGGCGTTGATCACGGCATAATCAAGCCTTGGCAGATCACGCTCCAGCAGCTTCCACAGAGAGGGATCGGCCACGTCACCGCCTAGAGCCTTGGCCCGGCACGATAGCCCGAGAGAATCCAGTCCGGGCTTGTCCATGTCGATAAGGATCAGTTCAGCAACGCCGCGCGTGTCCAGCCAGCGGGCTGCAGCAGCGCCGATACCCGAGGCTGCGCCGGTTACGAGCGCGACTTTGCCAGAAAATTCGGAATCACCAATCATGCCCGCAGGCTAGCCCGGGTCAGGCAGCGTTGTCGATTCCGAGTTCGGTAAGCTTGCGATATAGGGTTGACCGGCCGATGCCGAGACGGCGCGCAACTTCCGTCATACGCCCGCGATAATGCCCGATGGCCAGACGGATGACATCGGCTTCGATGTCTTCGAGTGGCCGAAGGTTGCCATCCGGCGCGAAGAGGGTGACGCCTGCGCCATCGGTCACGCTGGGCACGGCCCTGCTGCCTTCGCCGATCAGGTTGGACAGGCTGGGGAAGTCCTGCGCCGTCAGCGCTTCGCCTTCGCAGAACACGGCGGCGCGGAATAATGTTGCCTGTAGCTGGCGGACATTGCCGGGCCAGTCGTAGGCCCCCAGTAGCGCCAATGCTCCATCGGTAATGCCCAGCGGGCGCAGCCCGGGTTGCTCGCCGATCCGCGTCAGGAAGTGGCGGGCGAGCGCTGGAATATCGGCAGCGCGTTGGCGCAGAGCTGGCAAAAGAACCTGCGTCTGGGTGAGGAGTGCGTGAAGATCGCTGCGGAAATCACCGGTTTCGACAAGATCGCGAAGACCCGCATTGGCGCAGGCGATCAAGCGCACATCAACGCGGAAGGAATGACGCGCACCAATGGGCTGAACATCACCGCGCTCGAGAAAGCGGACGAGGCGCTCCTGCATGGGCTGGGGCATTCGGTCGATCTCGTCAATGACTAGCGTCCCGCCGTCGGCATGCTGAAGCATGCCGATATGGCGCTCGAACGCGCCGGGAAATGCGCCTTTCTCATGGCCGAACATTACGGATTCGATCTGGTTGGCCGGGACGCCCCCAATGTTGATGGTGCGCATCGGGGTCTTGGCGCGCGGACTTGCCGCGTGCATCGCGCGGACGAGCATTTCCTTGCCCGTGCCGGTCTCGCCCTCAATGAGCACTGTCCCGTGCGTCCGGGCGGCCTTGGCCGAGACGGCGAGCGCGGCGCGGACCGATGGCGTGGCGCCGATCATCGAATCGAAATCGAGTGTCGCGCCGATCTTCTCGGTCAGCGGCTGTAGTTCGCAGGCATCGGCCTCACGCGTCGTTGCGCTGCGCAGCGCCTGCAGCAGGCGTTCGGGCGCGACGGGCTTGACGAGGTAGTCGGTAGCGCCCGCCCGCATCGCTTCGACCGCCAGCAACGGCGAGGCACTCGTGGTGAGCATGAGGATCGGCAGGGCAGGGCGCCGCGCCTTGAGTTCGGCGATCAGCGCGCAGGCGTCGTCGCCCGGCACCCACTGGTCGAGGATGATTGCGCCCAGTTGCATACCCTGACGCGTGCCGAGCGTGGCTATCGCGCTTTCCGAATCGCGGGCGATAATTGTTCGCCATCCCTCCCGTGATGCCAGCGCTGAAATAAGGCGGCATTGGGCAGGTTCGTCGTCAATCAACATGAGCAGGCGCTGTTCGGGCTCCATCATGACCTAGTCTTTTGACTCCCCCAACACTTGCGACAGGAGCGGAGCAATAGACCGATTGGGTAAAGAGCCGATTAAGCGCGGTGCGATGGTTCCGGCCTTGAGCAGGAACCATGTCATCGCTAGAGCAAACGCGTCGCACATCGGCGACAATTTAATCTGGGGAAGAAAATGGCTTCTGCAAACGATATGAAGGCCGCGAACGCGACCTACGAAGGTTTTGTGAACCTGGTAAAGTGGGCAACGCCAGCAATCTGCGTGCTCGCTTTTGTTGTCATCCTGGTGATCCAGTAAACAGCCGGTGGCGGGGGCAATGAGGATCGCCGTCCTTCGGGAACGCGCGAGTGGCGAAAGCCGTGTTTCGGCAACACCGGAAACGGTAAAGAAGTTCATTGCCCTGGGGGCATCGGTCGTCGTGGAAAGCGGCGCAGGCGCTGGCGCGTCGATTGGCGACGATGATTATCGCGCGGCGGGCGGTGAAGTCGTACCGGCTGATGCGGCGAAAGACGCCGACATCGTTCTCGGTGTGCAAGGCCCTGAAGCGGAAATGCTTGCAGGTGCAAAGCCGGGCGCTTGGGTTGTCGCCGGGCTTGATCCTTTCGTCCGTCGTGACCGTGTCGACGCCTATGCCTCTGCCGGACTTGAAGCGCTGGCGATGGAATTCATGCCGCGTATCACGCGCGCGCAGTCGATGGATATCCTGTCCTCGCAGTCAAACCTCGCCGGGTACAAGGCGGTTCTGACTGCCGCCAATATTTATGGCCGGGCGTTTCCGATGATGATGACGGCGGCAGGCACGGTCTCGGCCGCCAAGGCGTTCGTCATGGGCGTGGGCGTGGCCGGGCTTCAGGCCATCGCCACGGCGCGCCGTCTCGGCGCGCAAGTCTCGGCAACCGACGTGCGTTCAGCGACCAAGGAACAAATCCAGTCGCTGGGTGCAAAGCCGATCTTTGTTGAGAGCGTGGCTGGCATCGAGGGCGAGGGCGCCGGCGGCTATGCCACCGAAATGTCCGAGGAATACCAGAAGGCCCAGGCCGAACTGGTGTCGTCGCACATCGCCAAGCA
>JAZKBJ010000160.1:0-6468 GCA_040388685.1 Pseudomonadota bacterium | reverse complement strand
TTGTAGTCGGACGCCTGGAGCAGCTTGAGAATGATGTTTTCGACGTCCTCGCCGACATAGCCCGCTTCGGTGAGCGTGGTGGCATCGGCCATGGTGAAGGGCACGTCGAAGGTCTTGGCGAGCGTCTGCGCAAGCAGGGTCTTGCCCGAACCGGTTGGCCCGACGAGCAGGATGTTCGACTTCGAAAGCTCGACCTCGCCGCCCTTGCCGCTGTGCTTGAGCCGCTTGTAGTGATTGTGCACGGCGACAGAGAGCACACGCTTGGCGCGGTCCTGGCCGATCACGTAATCGTTCAAGGTCTCGAAGATGTCACGCGGGGTGGGTACGCCGCCGTCCTTCTTCCCGGCGATGCCGGCCTTGGTCTCTTCGCGGATGATGTCGTTGCACAGTTCAACGCATTCATCGCAGATGAACACGGTTGGCCCGGCAATGAGCTTGCGCACTTCGTGCTGCGACTTCCCGCAGAAGCTGCAGTACAGGGTGCTCTTGGTATCCGATCCGGAAAGCTTGGTCATTCGTCCATCCCAGGCGCCCCTCCACGAGGGGCCTGTCCGTCTATCCTACTACCGCAAGGGCATTAATCAACCGGACTCGAAAACAGGTAACAAGGCCTTACCCCCGCGCGCCTTTCGCCTGGCTTAAAGCGCACGAGGGGAGACCGGACTAAATCTTAGGCAGGCGCGCCGCCCGTGCCCTCACCCTCGCCGACCGAATCAGTGGCAGGGCGCGATTCGAAGACCTTGTCGACAAGGCCGAACGCCTTGGCTTCCTCGGCTTCGAGGAAGGTGTCGCGGTCCATCGCCTTTTCGATTTCCTCAAGGCTGCGGCCGGTGAACTTGACGTAAAGGTCGTTCATCCGCTTGCGAATACGCAGGATTTCACGCGCCTGAATCTCGATATCCGAGGCCATGCCGCGTGCGCCGCCCGAAGGCTGGTGCACCATGATGCGGGCATTGGGCAGCGCGATGCGCATGCCCGGTTCACCCGCAGCAAGCAGGAACGAACCCATCGAAGCAGCCTGACCGATGCACACGGTCGACACGCGCGGACGGATGTACTGCATCGTATCGTAGATCGCGAGGCCCGCCGTGACGACGCCGCCCGGCGAATTGATGTACATCGAAATGTCCTTCGAGGGGTTTTCCGACTCGAGGAACAGGAGCTGGGCGATGATCACCGAGGCCATGTGGTCCTCGACCTCGCCGGTGACGAAGATGATCCGTTCGCGCAGCAGGCGCGAATAGATGTCGAAGCTGCGTTCGCCACGGCTCGATTGCTCGACCACGACCGGAATCAGCGCACCGGTAACGGGATCGTGGGTAAACTTGCCCTGGGCTCCATAAACACTGGCGCCGGCGGCACCGAACAGGTCGAGCATGGGAATCCTCATGTGGTTAGGCCTGCTATGTCGCGTGCCACGGCGCGATGTTCAAGGGCGTTAACCGCAAATCCGCGTAAACCCGTGGATGGCCGCTCATTCGGGATGCACAAAGGTGTTGTCGGGGCGGCTCGGCGCTTGCAACCGTGGGCGCGCCACCGCAGCATCTGCGCAAGTTTTACGGGGGATTGGCGCATGAGACGTTCTGCATTCGCACTGGGACTTGTGACCGCTCTGGCCGCCCTGCCCGCACAGGCGCAATCGGTCGCCGATTACCTCGCGCGGATCGCGCAACTGGACGATTCCGGGCCGGTGCTGAATGCCGTGCTGGCGATCAATCCCGATGCCGCGAAGGACGAAGTGGCGGCGCGCAAGGCAGGCGGTCCTCTTACGGGCAAGGCCTTGCTGATCAAGGACAATATCGAGATGGCAGGGCCGCTGGGGACGACCGCCGGGAGCCTTGCGCTGAAAGACAGCGTGACCGGGCGCGACGCGCCGCTGGTGGCGCGATTGCGAAGGGCGGGCGCGGTAATTCTGGGCAAGACCAACCTCTCGGAATGGGCCAACATCCGCTCGTCCTCATCCTCCAGCGGGTGGAGCGCGATTGGCGGACAGACGAGGAATCCCCATGCGCTGGACCGGACACCGTGCGGTTCATCGTCGGGCAGCGGCGCCGCCATCGCGGCGGGGCTGGCCTGGGCGGCGATCGGCACCGAAACGGACGGGTCGATCACCTGCCCCGCCTCGGTCAGCGGGATCGTCGGGTTCAAGCCGACCGTGGGCATGGTCAGCCGCACCCATGTCGTTCCGATCAGCCACAGCCAGGACACCGCCGGACCGATGACCCGCAGCGTGGCCGATGCCGCGCTGCTGATGAATGCACTGGCGGGGAGCGATCCTGCCGATTCGGCGACAGCGGAGGCGGACAAGCGCAAGACCGATTTCACGGCAGGGCTTGCCAGTGCCAGCCTCAAAGGCGTGCGGCTGGGCGTGCTGCGTAAGCAGGCCGGCGCGCACCCGGCGCTGCTGACGCTGTTCGACAAGGCGCTGGCGGACCTCAGAGCGGCGGGCGCGGAACTGGTCGAGATCAGCTTCGAGCCTGCAGACGAGATGAGCCGCGATGAATTTGCCGTGCTGCTCTATGAACTGCGCGAGGACATGGGCGCCTATCTGCGGTCCCTGCCCGCCAAGACGGGGCCGAAGTCGCTTGCCGACCTGATTGCGTTCAACAAGGCGCACCCCGAAGAGCTGCGCTGGTTCGGGCAGGACGTGTTCGAGCAGGCCGAAGCCGCGACCGACAAGACGGCCTATGAGGCCGCGCGCGCCAATTCGCTGAGGCTGGCAGGCGCGGAAGGCATCGACAAGTTGCTCTCCGATAACCGCGTGTCGTTTCTGATCGCGCCGACCGAGGCACCGGCCTGGCCGATCGATCTGGTGCTGGGCGACCACTTCGTCGGCGTCGGCGCGGGCACTCTGGCGGCGATTGCGGGCTATCCGCACCTGACCGTGCCGATGGGCGCGGTCGAGGGCCTGCCAATCGGGCTTTCGATCATGGGCGCGAAGTGGGACGACAAGCGCGTACTGGAAGCAGGTGCTGCCTACGAACGGGCGCGGACGACGGCGGTGCCGGTGCCGTCGTTCAAGCGATGGGGGGAGTAGCCGCTAACCGCCGCGCGAACGGCGGTAGCCTGCAGCCTGTGCCTCTTCCTCGGTGCAGAAGAGGCGCTCGGGCCGGGTGCCGTCATAATACTTCATGCCGGGCAGGTAGTAGATGTTCTCGCCCATGCGCCGGCTGATGTTGCCCTTGATCGCGCAGCCAAACAGACCGCGATAGGTCTTGCTGCGTGACGGTTGCGCGGTTCGGCTCGCAGCGGGCTTGCGCACCGCTTCCGGATGGGCCTTGCGCCACAGGGCAGGCGCATCGAACGAACCCGCCCAAATGCCGATCCTGCGCACCTTGACCCTTTCGGCCATAGCCGCATAATCGGCGTCGTCCGGATTCGGCACGGTGGCAAAACCTGCGACTACCATGGATTCGGCCAGATCGATGCCATTCGCCTCGCACCGGGCGATCATCGTCCCGGTGGACGAAGCGACACTTTCGCAAGCAACTTCAGCGTTGGCGACAAGCAGGGCGAGCTGATCGCGCGCCGCCGTCCCGCAAGGCCATGCCACGCCGTCACGCAAGCACGTCTGCCGTGCTTCGGGCGCATCGATGCCATGGAGCCGCACTTCCTGACCGGTAATGTCGAGCGTGTCACCATCAACCGCTCTGGCACTGCCGCTGATCGATTGGGCTTGCGCAGGCGCCGTGCAGAGCAGGAGGACGCAGAACGGCGCGAAGGCGAAGCGGGATTCGGGCAAGCTTATCTCCGGGCAGAACAGGCTGTTTGACCTCCCTTGCCCGGAGATGGTTATCATTGCGTTTCAGGCGTTTGGCCTGCGATCATTTTGCGACTTCACGAAGGGCTTCAAGGGCTTCGAACTGGGATTGCAGCGCGCGGTGGCGGGCGTTGGCGCGGGCGACGCGGGCGCGGTCGGCGGCTTTGCGGACGAACCGCGCCGAAAGCCAGCGTCCGGTGTCCTTCAGCCAATGCGCGATCGCATCGCGCAAGGCGTGGCCCCGCCGCGGTGCCAGCGCGCGCCAGCGTGGGAGGGGGTTGGCCCCGGCCGTGAGTGGAGGCGTGGCCGGGGCGGGGGAAATGGCAACTGCGGTCGCGCGGGCTAGCGGGTCAGGCTTGAGCGCAAGGGCACGTTCAAGCAGGTCCTGCGTCGTCATAGGGGCAGCATCCTGTGCAAGCGCTTGCGGGGCCGGTGCAGATGCCATTGCGGCTCGAACAGTCCGTTTGCGGGTTTTGCTTTGGCCTTGCGCAGAGAGCTTCGCCGTCTTGGTTTTCCGCGCAGGCGTCTTGCGGCGGGAAGCAGGTTTGCCCGGCAAGCGCGGTGCCGCCGCAGGCATGTCGACCGCACGGATGACCGCGCCGCGCGGCGCAGGGACAATCAAACCGGAGGGGAAAGCGGGCGGGTTGCCGGTGCGCAGCATGAACGCCGGTTCCGCCTTGGCACGCGGCCGCACAGGAGGCTGGCTCTTGCCCTTGCCCTTGGAACGCGGCTTGGCGGCAACTCGATTGCGGACCGTGTGCATGGCAGTTCCCTTGAGAGGCGGGTTCTTGCCGTTGGATTCTGACACAGCGCGACTCGGGTGCAACCGGGAGATTGATCGGGAGTGGAAGGGTCGGCTGAATTCCCAACGAAATAGGAATTCATCCTGCGGGCCACCACGTAGTTTCAGCCTGAAAACGGCAACGGCCCGGCATGCCGAAGCACGCCGGGCCGTCCGATATCCCGCCCCGTCGGGCAGGATCAATCCGGAATGGATCAGCCCTCAACCTTCTTCTTGGCAGGGGCCTTCTTCTTGGGCGCAGGCGCTTCTTCAGCCGCAGCTTCAGCAGCCGGAGCGTCGTCTGCCGCAGCCTTCTTCTTCGGAGCAGCCTTCTTGGGCTTTTCCTCGGCAGGGGCTTCAGCGGCAGGTGCGTCTTCGGCGGGAGCGGCTTCAGCAGCAGCCTTCTTCTTGGGCGCGGCCTTCTTGGCGGGCTTGGCTTCGACGGCGGGAGCGCCTTCCTCGGCTTCGATCGCGGCCTGGAGTTCGTCCTTGGTCACTTCACGCTCGGTGACTTCGGCCTTGTCGAACAGGAAGTCGACGACCTTGTCTTCATAGAGCGGCGCGCGCAGCTGGGCAGCGGCAAGCGGTTCCGAACGGACGTAGTCGACGAAGCGCTGGCGATCCTCTTCACGGTACTGCTGCGCCGCCTGGCGGACCAGCATTTCCATTTCCTGGTTCGAAACCTGCACACCGTTGGCTTGGCCGATTTCCGACAAGAGCAGACCGAGGCGCACGCGGCGCTCGGCGATCTTGCGGTAATCGTCCTTCTCGGCTTCGATTTCCTTCAGCGCGTCCTCGGGGTTTTCCTCGCCCTGGGCTTCCTGCTGGAGCTGCTGCCAGATCTGTTCGAATTCAGCTTCCACCATGGTTGGCGGCACGGCGAAATCGTGACCGGCGGCAAGCTGGTCGAGCAGGGCGCGCTTCATCTGGGTGCGGGTCAGGCCGGCAGTTTCCTGCTCAAGCTGACCGCGCAGCAAGCCGCGCAGCTGTTCGATGCTTTCCAGGCCGAGCATCTTGGCGAATTCGTCGTTGGCTTCGAAATCGCCGGGGTTCTTCACCGCCTTGACGGTGATGTCGAAGGTGGCTTCCTTGCCCTTGAGGTTTTCGGCCGGGTAATCTTCGGGGAAGGTCACGGTGATGACGGTTTCGTCACCGGCCTTCACGCCGACAAGCTGTTCCTCGAAGCCGGGGATGAAGCGGCCCGCGCCGAGTTCCAGCGGGGTGTCTTCAGCCGCGCCGCCTTCAAAGGCCACGCCATCGACCTTGCCGAGGAAATCGATGATGATCTGGTCACCGTCCTTGGCCTTGGCGCCCTTCTTGGCGTCGGTGAACGACTTCTGGCCCTGCGCGATGCGGCCGATTGCTTCGTCGACCTGCTCGTCGGTGACCGGAACGGTCAGCTTTTCGAGCTTGAGGCCTTCGAGCGACGGGGTTTCGATCGTGGGCAGAACTTCCAGCTCGACGGTAAGCTGCGCGTCCTTGCCTTCGTCATAGCCTTCACCCATCGACACGGCAGGCTGCATCGCAGGGCGCAGCTTGTGATCGGCGACGAGCTTGTCCATCGCTTCGCGGATCGAAGTCTGCAGCGCTTCCTGGTGGATCGCCGGGCCGTGCATCTTGCGCACGAGGTTGGCGGGCACCTTGCCCGGGCGGAAGCCGGGCATCCTGATCTGCGGCGTGATCTTCTTGACCTCACCATCGACCCGGGCGGCAATGTCCGCTGCGGGGATGGTGACGGTATAGGCGCGCTTCAGGCCCTCGTTGCTGGTTTCGACGATCTGCATCCTGATCCAACTTTCATCTGTGTCATGCGCGCCCGAACTGTCCGAATTGCCCGGGCGCGGCAAAAGCTGTTTCGGACGCCGGCGCGCGGACTGGTGCGGGCGAAGGGACTCGAACCCCCACATCTTGCGATGGCAGGACCTAA
>JAZKBJ010000159.1:0-3866 GCA_040388685.1 Pseudomonadota bacterium | reverse complement strand
AGGCACATCCGGCAATTGCCGGCGATCGACAGCCGCTCGTGGTAGCAGAAGCGCGGGATTTCGGCGCCCGCAGCTTCGCACGCCTGCAGCAAGGTGTATTCCGCGGGAACATCGATCTCTTTGCCATCGACGATGAGTTTGGTCATTGCCTCAAGTCTTTCCCAGCTTGCAGTCGGGTGGTGTAACGCTGGCGGTCTTCAGCGACGCCCTCACCCATTGCTGGGTTTCGGCGCCGTAAGTCGCAAGATATGCGGGCTGCGCTTGCGCCATCTGCGCCAGCGTCCCGTATTTCTGCCACCAGAAGATGCCCGGTTGCGACATCGACACTACTCCGCCGCGACCATATGCGCGGGATCGAGTATGCCGGCATCATCGATATCAGCCTTGTGCGAATACTGGTCGATCCGTTCCTCGATCTCGTGACGGAAATGCGCGATCAGACCCTGGATCGGCCAGGCCGCGGCGTCGCCAAGCGCGCAGATGGTGTGGCCCTCGACCTGCTTTGTCACTTCCAGCAGCATGTCGATCTCGCGCTTGTGCGCGCGGCCCTCGGCCATGCGTGTCAGCACCCGCCACATCCAGCCGGTGCCCTCACGACACGGCGTACACTGGCCACAGCTCTCGTGCTTGTAGAAATAGGAAATCCGCGCGATCGCCCGGATCAGGTCGGTCGACTTGTCCATCACGATAACGGCCGCGGTGCCGAGGCCCGAACGCAGCTTTCCGAGGCTGTCGAAATCCATCGGTGTGTCGATGATCTGGTCTGCCGGCACCATACGCACCGAGGAGCCGCCGGGAATGACGGCCTTGAGATTGTCCCAGCCGCCGCGGATGCCGCCGCAATGCCGCTCGATCAATTCCCGGAACGGAATCCCCATGGCTTCTTCGACGTTGCAGGGACGCTCGACATGGCCGGAAATGCAAAACAGCTTGGTGCCGACATTGTTGGGCCGGCCGATGGCAGCGAACCAGGCCGCGCCGCGCCGCAGGATGTCGGGCGCGACCGCAATCGACTCGACGTTGTTGACGGTGGTCGGGCAGCCATAGAGGCCGACATTGGCCGGGAATGGCGGTTTGAGCCGCGGCTGGCCCTTTTTGCCTTCGAGGCTTTCCAGCAGCGCCGTTTCCTCGCCACAGATATAGGCGCCTGCGCCGTGGGCCACATAGATGTCAAACGGCCAGCCGTTGGTGTTGTCCTTGCCGACCAGCTTGGCCTCATAGGCCTGATCGATCGCGGCCTGCAGGTGCTCGCGCTCCCTGATGAATTCGCCGCGCACGTAAATGTAACAGACATGCGCGTTCATCGCGAAACTCGCGAGCAGGCAGCCCTCGACCAGCAGATGTGGATCGTGCCGCATGATCTCGCGATCCTTGCAGGTGCCGGGCTCCGACTCGTCGGCATTGACCACGAGATAGCTCGGCCGGCCGTCAGTCGATTCCTTCGGCATGAACGACCATTTCAGACCAGTTGGGAAACCCGCCCCGCCGCGTCCGCGCAAGCCCGAGGCCTTCATCTCGTTGATGATCCAGTCGCGGCCCTTGTCGATGATCCCCTTGGTGCCGTCCCAGGCGCCACGACGGCGCGCGCCCTGAAGCCCCCAGTCCTGAAGGCCATAGAGATTGCGGAAGATGCGGTCCTTGTCGTCCAGCATGCCTTGGATCCCGATCAGCGATTGGACTGCATGTAGGCGAGACCCGCGGCACATCCGCCGAAGGTCAGCGCCCACAACAGGCTTGAATCAAGCGACGCGCTGAGCGCGTAGCGCTGCAGCAGGAAAATGAACGCACTTGCCGACACGGCGTGCAACGCGATGTAGCGCCAGTTCTTCATCGCACCGACACTCCCCTGCGAAGCCGCGTTCCGTTCACGCGTCATGTGGTTTCCTTCAGCGTGGTCGGTCCGCCTACCGGCGCCGAGAACTGACGGTCGATCTGGGGGCCGGGCTTCGGAGGATTGCCGGAGGCAAAACCGTCGAGCACCTTGCCGAAATTCTCCTTGGTCAGATCCTCGTAGGTATCCTTCCAGATCAGCACCATCGGGGCGTTCACGCAGGCGCCGAGACACTCGACTTCTTCCCAGCTGAAATTTCCGTCCTTGGACAGGTGGAACGGATCGTGATGGATCCGACTCTGGCACACGTCGATGATATCGCCGGCGCCGCGCAACCGGCACGGCGTGGTGCCGCAAACCTGGACGTGGGCTTTCTTTCCGACCGGCTGCAACTGGAACATGGTGTAGAAGGTCGCGACTTCCAGCACGCGGATGTAAGGCATCCCGAGCAAGTCGGCGACCGCGCGAATCGCGGCTTCCGAAACCCAGCCTTCATGCTGTTCCTGCACGCGCCACAGGATGGCGATCACCGCCGATGCCTGACGGCCTTCCGGATATTTGGCGATCTGTTCCTTGGCAAAGGCCAGGTTCTCAGCCGTGAACGTGAAGTTCGCGGGCTGCAGTTCCTTCGGTGCGAGGCGTCGGACGGACATACTTTCAGTCTCTCATTGCGCGCGGCGCGCGTTCAGGGCCTTGATCCGGCCCTCCCAAAACGCGCTAGCAGTAGCGAATACGTTGTAACCGACGTGGGTGGAAACCTTGATACGGTCGAGGATCGACAACTCGGTCACCGTTTCCATGCGACCGCTGCGGGGATCATAGACGATCAGCTTGAGCGGCGTCTGTTCGAGTATGTAGCGCGACACGGTGTGCTGGGGATCGTTGCCGTGCTCTTCGGCCAGCAGCACGCTGTCGCCCTCCAACAGCCGCGCCCCGCCCTTCATGGCATCGATCTCGACACCTTCGACATCGAGCTTGATCAGGTATTTGCCGTTCGCAGCAACCTTGCCGTCGTCCAGCAGATTATCGAGCGCGATGACCGGCACTTCCTCACCGCCGGTCGCGGCGCCGGCGATCGAGAACGCCTCGTGCTTGGTACCCGACAGCCGCGCGGTGCCCCGGCTGGCACCGATCGCGCACTTCATGACTTCGAAACGGTTGCCGTTGATCTCGGCGTTGTTCTTGAGCTTGGCGAAATTCTGCGACGACGGTTCGATCGCGATCGCCTTGTGCGATCCGTAGGGCGCGCTGGAAACCAGCACCGACCAGTAGCCGTAGTTGGCGCCGCAATCGAGCAGCGTGTAGTTCACGTCGGCCGAATCCTGGAACAACAACTCGAGTTCGTTCTCATAGGAAAACGTCCGATTGAGCAGTTTGCTCCAGTAACCGTCGCCATATGGAAAGGCGAAGGTCGCGTCGGAATTGAGTTTGATCTCGATGTCGCGCTCCGACAGCGTCATGCGCAGCAGGTTGGCGCAGCCGTTGTAGCCGCGATGCGAAAAATTCGACGCCACCTTGGATCCGAGCGTAAGCGCCACCGCAGCAAGACGCTCCCACGGGTTCGCGCCCTCAAGCGCCCCCGAAGCCCGGTCAAACTGGATTGGCGCTGGCGCCATCACCGATCGACCTCTCCGAACACGATATCGAGCGAGCCGAGGATGGCCGAGACGTCGGCCAACAGATGGCCCTTGCAGATGAAGTCCATCGCCTGCAGATGCGCAAAACCGGGTGCGCGGATCTTGCATTTATAGGGCTTGTTGGTGCCATCGGCGACCAGATAGACGCCGAACTCGCCCTTCGGGGCCTCGACCGCGGCATAGATCTCGCCAGCGGGCACGTGAAAACCCTCGGTGTAGAGCTTGAAGTGGTGGATCAACGCTTCCATCGAGCGCTTCATCTCACCGCGCCGCGGCGGGGCAATCTTGTTGTCTTCGACGACAACCGGACCCTGCCCATCCGGGGCACGAAGCTTCTCGATGCACTGCTTCATGATGCGCACCGACTGGCGCATTTCTTCCATGCGGATGCAGTAGCG
>JAZKBJ010000158.1:4907-13691 GCA_040388685.1 Pseudomonadota bacterium | reverse complement strand
CACCGATCGTCGCCGAGCCTTTGCCGCCGAGCGAGAGCGGAAAGCGCAGGCCTTCGGCCTCTGCCGCCTCGTGCAGCGTTTGCAGGATGACACCTGCCTCGCACGTGGCAGTACGCGCGCCTGCGTCGAGGGCAGTAATGCGGTTCATGCGGCGCAGCGAGAGCAAGAGTTCAGTGCCACTGCCGAATGGCGTTGCGCCGCCCGACATGCCGCTGTTGCCGCCTTGCGGGACGATCGGCACACCATGTTCAGCACAAAGCGCGACCAGCGCCGAGACTTCTGCCGTGCTGGCGGGCGAGGCGAGGGCGCAGGCCTTGCCGGTGTAGCGGCCGCGCCAGTCGGTCAGCCATGGCGCCATAGCTTCCGGGTCGGTCGTCAGGCCTTTGGGGCCAAGCAGATGGGCGGCTTGATCGAGAAACGCGACGGTCATGATGAATCCGGCTATTGTGCGCCGGCAACAAGGGCAATTCATTTTTCGGTTCGAGCAGGTTAAGCCGAGGTTCAAGCCTTGGAGCTAGGGGTGAAACGGACGGGGCAGGGGTATCAGGGCCTTGCCGCCCGAGGGACCGGAAAAGAGCAAACGCACCGCAATCATGCCAAGCACTGTCCACTTCCTTGCGCCGCTGGCGCTGCTGCTACCAGCGGCGTCGGTCGATTCGGCGTCTGTACGCGGTGCGTTGCAGGGCGGATTGGACGATCAGTGGGCTGCTGCGAGCATTCCAACCGGACCACCTATGGCTGACCGTGCCTTCGAGCAGCAGGGTTTTGCGGATTTCATTGCGGACGGACTTTCCGACGACAGCTGGAATCAGGTGCGGATCGAGCAGCGCATGATCATCCGCATTGCGCCGCGGATGCCCGGTCAGATGTTCGCGCCGATCCCGCAAGCGCCGCAACCGCCACGATTTTATGAACGCAAGACCGCCAACTGCGTGCCGATTGCGTCGATCGCCGGGGTGCAGGCCGAATCGCCCGGCCGGTTGATGCTGATCACGCGCAGCCGCAAGTTGATAGGCGCCAGTCTCGACAAATCGTGCCGTGCGCGGGACTTCTACTCCGGGTTTTATGTCGAGCGGAACGAGGATGGGCAGCTTTGTGCGGGCCGCGATGTGATCCATTCGCGCGCCGGTGCGAACTGCGCTGTGACCAAGATGCGCGAGCTGGTTCCGGATGATGATTGACGTCTTGCGGACCGCGCGGATTTCTTGACTTTTCGCCATATATCGTCTTAGCGCGACGACAGTGAAGGGAGGCCCTCGAGCAGGGCCTTGCCGGACAGGCGCCAAACATTTTGCGCCCCCTCTTGTTTTCGGAACATTGCCTGCATGAAGTTTGCCGATCTCGGCCTCTCGGATGAATTGCTCAAGTCGGTGCTCGACGCCGGTTACGACGAGCCGACCCCGATCCAGGCGCAGGCGATTCCCTCGGTCCTGATGATGCGCGATATCATCGGCATTGCCCAGACCGGCACGGGCAAGACGGCGGGCTTCGTGCTGCCGATGATCGATATTCTGGCCCATGGCCGCCGCCGCGCGCTGATGCCGCGCTCGCTCATTCTCGAACCGACGCGCGAACTCGCTGCGCAGGTGGCCGAGAACTTCGAGAAGTACGGCAAGAACCACGATCTCAAGATGGCGTTGCTGATCGGCGGCGTGCAGATGGGCGATCAGGTCAAGGCGCTGCAGGACGGCGTAGACGTGCTGATCGCCACGCCGGGCCGGTTGATGGACTTGTTCGAACGCGGCAAGATCCTGCTTACGGGCTGCGAACTGCTGGTGATCGACGAGGCTGACCGCATGCTCGACATGGGGTTCATTCCCGATATCGAGAATATCTGCACCAAGCTGCCCGCCCAGCGCCAGACGCTGCTGTTTTCGGCCACGATGCCGCCGGTGATCAAGAAGCTGGCGGACAAGTTCCTGTCGAATCCGAAGCACATCGAAGTGGCGCGCCCGGCCAGCACCAACACCAACATCGTCCAGCACAAGGTCCGCTGCACCACTCGCGCCAAGCGCGACGTGCTTCGCCACCTGCTGCGCACCGACAACGTGACCACCGCGATCGTCTTTGCCAACCGCAAGACGACCGTGCGTGAACTCGCGAAGTCATTGCAGAGCCACGGTTTTGCCGCTGGCGAAATCCATGGGGACATGGACCAGAACGCCCGCAACGCCGAACTGCAGAAGTTCAAGGACGGCGGGATCAACATCCTGTGCGCCTCGGACGTCGCCGCACGCGGGCTGGACGTCAAGGGCGTGAGCCACGTGTTCAATTTCGACACGCCGTGGCACCCGGACGACTATGTGCACCGTATCGGCCGCACTGGTCGTGGCGGGGCGACGGGCCGGGCGTTCACGCTTGTGTCCGACGACGATCTCGAATCGATCGAGAACGTCGAGAAGCTCCAGGGGAGCAAGATCCCCGAGTTCAAGATCGAAGTGGCGGAGAAGGCCGAGCGCAAGCCGCGCGGGGCCAAGACCGATGCCGAACCGGTCGAAGAAGCCGAACGCACTGAACGCGCGCCGCGTGCGCCCCGCGAGAAGCGCCCTGCGCGCGAGCCTCGTCCGCCGCGCGAAGAGCGTGCACCGCGCGAGGCTCGCCCGCCACGTGAGGAACGTGCACCACGCGAGGAGCGCGTTGTTCCGGTCGAGCCAAGCCGGGCATTGCGGTCAGAGCCGACCCCGCGCCGCGAAACGGTGGATGCGCCGACCAAGCCGGGTGAATGGAATGGCCCGGTTCCGGGATTCCTTGGCGTTTCAGCACTCTGATAGAGCGCAAGCTGGCGGGGCTTACTCCGCCAGCTTGACGAAACTGTCGATCACGCGCTTGCGCCCGCTGCTCTCGAAATCGATTTCAAGCTTGTTGCCTTCCTGCGCCGCGACCACGCCATAGCCGAACTTTTCGTGGAACACGCGCACGCCGAGCCTCACGTCACCCCGGGGTTTGGCGGCGAAGCTGGCTGCGCTGCGGGTGGCTTCGGGAATGCGGCGCGGGCTGGGGTCGAAGACTTGCGCGGCGGCGCGCTGCCAACCGGGCCCGCGCATCATCCCGCGTGAGGGCGTGGCCTGCGCGACATGGGCGAAGGGATCGTCGCGCTCGCTCCAGTTGGCGCGCCACATCGATGCGCCGCCCGAGAGCGTGGTTTCTTCCTCGACATGGTCTGCAGGCAATTCGGCGATGAAGCGCGAGGGGATCGAACTGGTCCACTGCCCATAGATGCGGCGGTTGGCGGCGTGCAGGATCGTGCAGCGGCGGCGTGCGCGGGTGATCGCGACATAGGCGAGGCGGCGCTCTTCCTCGAGGCTGGCAAGGCCGCCTTCGTCGAGCGAGCGCTGCGAGGGGAACACGCCTTCCTCCCAACCCGGCAGGAACAGGTGGTCGAACTCAAGACCCTTGGCGGCGTGGATGGTCATGATCGTGACCTTCTCGGTGTCCGCCGCCGCCTCGTTGTCCATCACCAGACTGACGTGTTCGAGGAAATCGCCTAGCGTTTCATACTCTTCCATCGCGCGGGCGAGTTCGGAGAGGTTTTCGAGGCGTCCTGAGGCCTCTGCCGTCTTCTCGGCCTGAAGCGCGGCGGTGTAGCCGCTCTCGTCGAGAAGCGTGCGGACAAGCTCGGCGGGGACGAGCGTTTTCGCATCGTCGCGCCACTTGGCGAAACTGCGCATCAGTGTGGCGAGCGTGCCGCGCGCGCGGGCGGGGAGTTCATCGGTGTCGAGGATTTCGACTGCGGCAACCGACAGTGGCAGCGAGCGGGCGCGGGCGTGGCGGTGGAGCTTTTCGAGCGTCTTGTCGCCAAGGCCGCGCTTGGGGGTGTTGTAGATCCGCTCGAACGCAAGGTCGTCCTGCGGGCTGGCGATGATCCGCAGGTAGGCCAACGCATCGCGGATTTCGGCGCGCTCATAGAAGCGAAAGCCGCCGACAATTCGGTAGCCAAGGCCGATCTGGATGAAGCGGTCTTCGAATTCGCGCGTCTGGAACTGCGCGCGCACGAGGATGGCGACGCGGTCGAGTGGCGCGCCCTCGCGTTCCAATCGCTCGATCTCCTCGCCCACGCGGCGTGCTTCCTCGGGCCCGTCCCACACGCCAACTGCGCGGACCTTGTCGCCGCCGTCGATCTCGGTCCACAGCGTCTTGCCGAGGCGTTCGGAGTTCTCCGCAATCAGGCCCGATGCCGCGCCGAGGATGTGAGGGGTGGAGCGGTAGTTCTGCTCAAGCTTGATGACCTTCGCGCCCGGAAAATCCTTCTCGAACCGCAGGATATTGGCGACTTCCGCGCCGCGCCACGAATAGATCGACTGGTCGTCGTCCCCCACCACGCAGATGTTCTTTCGGCTTTGCGCGAGCAGGCGAAGCCAGAGATACTGGACCGCGTTGGTGTCCTGATATTCGTCCACCATCACGTATTTGAAGCGCTGCTGCCAGCTTTCGAGAATGTCGCGCTCGCGCCGGAAGATGTTGAGCATGTGCAGCGTGAGGTCGCCGAAATCGCAGGCGTTGAGGTCTTTCAGGCGATTCTGATAGAGCGCGTAAAAACGCTGGCCCTTGCCGTTGGCGTAAGCCTCGTTCTCCAGTGCATCGAGATCGGCGGGGTTGAGGCCGCGGTTCTTCCATTTGTCGATCAGGCCTGCCAGCTGCTTGGCGGGCCAGCGCTTGTCGTCGACCCCCTCGGCCTGGATAAGCTGCTTGAGCAGGCGCAACTGGTCATCGGTGTCGATGATCGTGAAGTTCGATTGCAGGCCGACCAGTTCGGCGTGGCGGCGCAGCATCTTGGCGGCGATCGAATGGAACGTGCCGAGCCATGGCATCCCTTCGACCGCAGGCCCGATCAGCGCGCCGACGCGCTCGCGCATTTCCCGCGCGGCCTTGTTGGTGAACGTGACGCACAGGATTTCGCTGGGCCAGGCAAGGCGCTGACGCAGCAAGTTGGCGAGACGCGCGGTGAGCGCGGCGGTCTTCCCGGTGCCTGCACCTGCGAGCATCAGCACCGGGCCTTCAGTCGTGGTCACCGCCTCGCGCTGGGGCGGATTGAGGCCATCGAGCCAATCGTGGGCCGTGCCGGGATTCGTCGTTGCAGGGGAAGACATAGGTGAACAGATAGGGACCAAATGCCCCTGCCGCAATCGTCATTGCTGGTCGTGGCAAAGGTTCGGTTCGTCTGCCGCTTAAGGCCGTTCTGTCGCATTTTAGGGAACCGTAGAGGCAGGCAGGCCTTCCTTCTGCATATTCCGATCCAGATTTTCGATTACAGGAGAACGCCATGAAACGCTTTCTGGCAGCAAGCACTCTTGCCCTTGCCATTGCAGCCACACCCGCCGTGCTGAGTGCGCAGTCGACGGCTACAACCACGACGACAACCCAGACGACGATGCCGGATTCGACCTCGCCTGCTGGGTCGCTGGATGCAAATGCGTCGGTTTCGGCCACGGCATCGGCGATGACGCCCGAGCAGCAGTCGATGTTGGACACATGGCCCGCTGAACAGAGGACGAAATTCCAAGCGTGGCCTACGACTTACCGTGACTACTTCTGGACGCTCAATGCGGATCAGCAAAAGGGCTGGTGGGCGCTCACCGACGAGCAGAAAGCGCAAGTCTACGCGATGACGCCGGAACAGCGCACGCAAGTCTGGCCCGCGATCGTGGGGCAGGTGAAGGGGACGGCTTCTGCCGGGACCACACCATCATCCCCGGCGGCATCGATGCCGGGGCAGAGCATGAATGCCCAGACCGCATCGCCCAATACGTCTGCCATGCCGGCCGATCCGGCGCAGCCTTCCGCCGGAATGTCGGGGTCGATGAGCGCTGACGCTGGTTCGATGACGGGCAACATGACAGCTGCCGCAATCGCGGCGGGGTCTGATCCCGTTCACGACTTCGCGCAAAAAGGGCGTCGGGCAACCGGCGCCCCTTTTCATTGTAGCCGACAGGAGCGGTTGACCGGGCACGCAGGAGGCTGAAAGACGGCGGCGCGACACGAGGGGGAGAGCGCGCCGATGAATCCGATTCGCCAGCACGCGCGCGTGCTCACCGCCAGCCTCGTCGGCACGGCGGTCGAGTTCTACGACTTCTACATTTATGCAACCGCCGCCGCACTGGTGATCGGGCCGCTGTTCTTCCCGTCGGAATCGCAGGCCGCGCAAACGCTGCTGGCGTTCATGACCTTCGGCCTAGCCTTTTTTGCGAGGCCGGTCGGCGCGGTGGTGTTCGGGCATTTTGGCGACCGTATCGGGCGAAAGGCAACGCTGGTCGCCTCGCTGATGCTGATGGGCGGATCGACGCTGCTGATCGCTTTCCTGCCGACCTACGCCATGGCCGGGTGGATCGCGCCCGCGCTGCTTTGCACCCTGCGCTTTGGACAGGGCTTCGGCCTTGGCGGAGAGTGGGGCGGGGCGGCACTGCTGGCGGTGGAAAACGCGCCCAAGGGCTGGGAGGCGCGCTTCGGATCGGCGCCGCAGCTTGGCGCACCGGTCGGATTCTTCTTCGCCAACGGGCTGTTCCTGCTCCTTGGCCTCGGTCTGTCCGACGCGGACTTTGCTAGCTGGGGCTGGCGCGTGCCGTTTCTGGCAAGCGCGGTGCTTGTCGGCGTAGGGCTGTGGGTGCGGCTGAAAATCGGCGAGACGCCCTCTTTCCGCGAGGCGATGGAAAAGGCCCCACCGCCTGCAGTGCCGATCACGCGGCTACTGCGTGATCATAGCCCTGCAGTGCTGGCTGGGATCGCGGGTGTGGTGGCCTGTTTTGCAATCTTCTATCTCGCGACGACGTTCGCGCTGTCCTTCGCCACGACCAAGCTCGGCTATGCCAAGCAGGAATTCCTTGCCGTGCAATTGGGCGCGAACACTTTTTTCGCGCTCGGCATTCTGCTGGCGGGCTGGTGGGCGGACAAAGCCTCGGTCCAGCGCGTGCTCGGCACGGGCGCGGCGCTCACGGCGGCGATGGGACTGGTGTTCGGAACAGGCCTCGGCTCAGGCTCGCTGCCGGTGGTGTTCGCCACGCTGGCGGGATCGCTGTTCCTGATGGGCCTCGCTTATGGACCGCTTGGGGCATGGCTACCGACGCTGTTTCCGGTGGCGGTGCGCTACACCGGCATTTCGTTGGCGTTCAACGTCGGCGGCATCATCGGCGGTGCGCTGTCACCCTTTGCAGCCGCATGGGCCGCGGCGGTAGGCGGCACGGCCTATGTCGGCGTGTTCCTTACGCTGGCTGGCGCGATGACGCTGGCAGGCGTGCAATTCGCGCCGAGGTGGCGGGACTAAGTCGTAGACTTCGCCTTAAGCCGCATCAGCGTGAGCAGCGCCTTGCCGACCTTGCGGCTGGCATCGACTTCGCAGATGCGAACGTCGGGGATTTCCTTGAGCGCGGTTTCGAGGCAGATCCAGGTGCCTTCACCGATCCAGCCAAGACGCGTCAGCTTTTCGATCGCCACAACGCCCGCGCCAGTGCCGTAGGGCGGATCGAGCATGACGAGGTCGAGCGGCTGCTTGACCGGGCCGAGCGACAGCACCGAGGAGGCGCGCACATCGCATTGCGGCGCGCAGCGCAGGGCGGCGATGTTGGCGCGGATGGCGCGTACGGCTGCGGCATCGCTTTCCACGAACACGGCCGTGGCCGCGCCGCGCGACAGGGCTTCGAGGCCCAATGCGCCCGATCCTGCGAAGAGGTCTGCCACGGCCAACCCTTCGAAACTGCCAAGGCGGCTGGCGAGCATCGAGAACAGCGTCTCGCGCATGCGGTCGGCGGTGGGGCGCGTGGTGTCGCCCTCGGGCGCACGGACGGGGCGTCCGCGCCATTCTCCAGCGATGATCCTCATGCTGGCTTCAGTGTCTTGCGGAAGCGTTCGACCTGAACCTGCGGAATTTCCACCACCGATCCGCGCTGCAGGTCAGCCAGTTCGAACGGGCCGTATCTGGTGCGCAACAGGCGCGAGACTTCGAGGCCGAGGTGTTCGAGAACGCGGCGGATTTCGCGGTTCTTGCCCTCGGTCAGGGTCATTTCGATCCACTTGTTGCGGCCCGCGCTGCGCTCCAGATTGGCGTTGATCGGGCCATAACGCACGCCGTCGATCTCGATGCCCTGCATCAGCTCTTCAAGGCGTGACTGGGTGATTTCGCCAAAGGTGCGGACCCGGTAGGTGCGCGGGATGCCGGTGGAGGGCAATTCCAGCGCGCGTTTCAGCTCGCCGTCATTGGTCATCAGCAGCAGGCCCTCGGTGTTCACGTCGAGGCGGCCCACCGGCATTACGCGCGGCGTGCCTTCGGGCAGGGCGTTGCGCAGGGCGGTGTAGATCGTCGGGCGGCCGGTCGGGTCGCGCTCGGCGGTGATCAGGCCTGCGGGCTTGTGAAAGCGATAGAGGCGCGGCGGGGCGATCGGGCCGACGGCCTTGTCGTCCACGCTGACGCCGCGCAAGCTCTTCAGCAGCGTGGCGGGCGTGGTGATGACCTCGCCGTTGAGCTTGACCCGGCCATCCTCGATCATCCGCTCAACCTCGCGGCGGCTGGCAATCCCGGCGCGCGCGAGCAATTTGGCGATGCGGTCGCCCTCACGCTCGGTGCCATCCTCGGCCAGCGCGCGCTTCGCCGCGACCACTGGCTGCGACGTGCGCGGAGCACCGCTGCGCATGGAGAAGGGCTTTTTTTCAGGCGTGGTGGAACGGGGGCTAAACCGCTTCGGGCGGTCGCTGCCGTTTCTCGGGGGAAGAGTCATCGATGCCCCTTACCTGCAAACGCGTGTTCCGTCACCCCTAGCCGTCCGCGCAAACGCCGCTAGTGTGTAGCGCAACAATGAG
>JAZKBJ010000158.1:0-4897 GCA_040388685.1 Pseudomonadota bacterium | reverse complement strand
CGTCCGGACAGCGCAGCCTGTGGCAATCGGTGCAGCCGTACCTCGAAAAGGAATCGCTGGGCGCGTTCTTCCTCGGCGTGTCCTCTGGCTTTCCCTATGCGATGATCGGCGCGACGCTGACGACGCGGTTGGCGCAGGACGGCATCGACAAGAAGACGGTCACCGCGTTCACGCTGGCGTTCCTCGTCTATAATCTCAAGGTTTTTTGGGCTTGGGTGGTCGATGGCGTGCGCTTGCCGCTGCTCGGCAAACTGGGCCAGCGCGTTTCCTGGATGCTGCTGGCGGGCGTGCTGGTGATGGCTGCTGTGGCCAATCTGGCCTTGGTCGATGCCTCGGCAGACCTTGGCGCAACCGTGCTGGCCGCAGTGCTGGTCGGCGTGGCGGGCGCGACGTTCGACATCGTGATCGACGCCTACCGGATCGAGACGCTCAAGCCCTACCAGCTCGGCACCGGCTCGGGCATGTCGCAATACGGCTGGCGCATCGGATCGACCGGGGCGGCGGCGCTGGCGCTGGTGCTGGCCGCGCGCACCGGGTGGAGCGTGGCCTATCTCGCCTGCGCGCTGTTCGCGCTGCCCGCGATGCTGACAGCTTTGGTGCTGGGCGAGCCTGCGCGCCACCGTCCGCCTACCGCGCGCAGGGGCGTGGGCGAAGCGTTTGCGGCGATCATCGGGCCGTTCGGCGAGTTCTTCCGCCGCAATGGCGCGTGGCTCGTCCTGCTGTTCATCCTTGTCCACAAGGTCGGCGATACGCTGGCGAACCTCACCTTTCGTCTGCTGTTCGATGATCTCGGGTTCAGCAATGACGAGATCGCGATCTGGGATGTGGGTGTCGGCTTCTGGGCCTATCTGATCGGTGTGTTCATCGGCGGCGTTGCCTACGCCAAACTTGGCCTCAAGCGTTCGGTCTTGCTGGCGCTGGTGCTGATGGCGGTATCGAACCTGTCGTTTGCCGCGCTGGCGGCGGCGGGGCATTCGAATCTCGGCATGGCGGGCGCGATCGGGTTCGAGAATATCGCCTCGGGCTATGGCGGGGTGGTGGTCGTCGCTTATTTCTCGGCTCTGTGCGACTTGCGCTATACCGCAGCGCAATATGCCTTGATCTCCGCCAGCGCGAGCGTGGTCGGGCGCTTCGCTACCGGCACGACGGCGGGCGGGCTGATCGAATCGATGGGCTACGTGAACTTCTACGTGCTCACCACGCTGCTGGCGCTGCCGGGCATCGCGCTGTTCTGGTGGATGAGCCGGAGCGGGCTGGTCGATGCGGCGATGGGCACGGCAGGGGAAGATGAGGGCCGAGAGACAGACGTCTTCAGTTGACCTAATCACCCGTTCGTGTCGAGCGTAGTCGAGACACCGCGCACTGCGTCTCGACTACGCTCGACACGAACGGGCCTGGTTTGGAGTGTGGGTTAGTCGGGAATCTCGTCGTTCAGCCGCAGCACTTCGCCCGCAAGGTAGAGCGAGCCTGCGATCAGCACGTCGCCCTCCGGCGGCAGCGCCGCGATTGCCTCGGGCACGGTGGCGAAGCTGCGCACCGGCAATCCGGTAAACGGCGCGAAGTCTTCCGGCCTGTGTGCATCGTGCCCCGGTGCGGGGACGACCGAGATCGACAGAGCCCGGTCCGCCAGCGGCTTGAGGATTGCCGACGGGTCCTTGTTCGCCAGCATGCCCATGATCAGGTGGACCGGCGGCTGGCTTTCCAGATGTCGCGCGATGGCAAGACCGGCGTCCGGGTTGTGCCCGCCATCGAGCCATACCGTGCGCGCACCGGCCAGATCGGTGATCGGGCCGGCCCCAAGGCGTTGCAGGCGGGCGGGCCAGCGCGCGTTGACGATACCCTTGTTGACCGCGCCGAGATGGACCTGAACTGCGGTTTGATGACGGATCATCGCCACGGCAAGCGCGGCGTTTTCCGCCTGATGGCTGCCGGGTAGCGCCGGGAGCGGCAGGGGAAGCTCGCCGCGCGCATCGCGGTAGAGAATCGCGCCGGACACTTCTGCGTCCCATTCACGCCCGCGCATGATCACCGGCGCGCCGATCCGCGCGGCGGTTTCGAGGACGGCTGCGGTGGCGTGGTCCGGATAGGCCATCGTCACCAGCGGCACGCCCGGCTTGGCGATGCTCGCCTTTTCGAACGCGATCCGGGCGAGGGGATCGGCGGGCACACCATCTTCAGGCGTAAGCAGGAACGCTTCATGATCGATGCCGAGCGTGGCTATGCCGCAGACAGCGGCCGTGGGCATGACGTTCGTGGCATCGAGCCTGCCGCCAAGCCCGGTTTCGATCACGCAGGCGTCTGCGGGAACGCGCGCAAAGGCGAGGAAGGTGGCGACGGTGGTGACTTCGAAGAAGCTGGGCTCCAGATCGGCCCCGGCGTCGAGCACCTCTTTGAGCAGCGCGGCGAGCAGGTCGTCGTCGATCAGCTTGCCAGCGATGCGGATGCGTTCGTTGTAGCGGACGAGATGGGGCTTGGTGGCAGAGTGGACCGTCAGTCCCTCGGCTTCAAGGATATAGCGAAGATAGGTGCAGGTCGATCCCTTGCCGTTGGTGCCCGCGACATGGAACACCGGCGGCAGGTGGTCCTGCGGATTGCCGAGGCGGGCGCAGAGTTCGCGCACGGTATCGAGGCCGAGACGGCCCGAGGGCAGCGACAGCGCGCCGAGGCGGTCAAGCTGGGCCTGCACCGCCGGGCTTTCGGAGATTGCGAAGTCTTTCACCGAACCCCTCCACCACGCTGCGCGCGGTCCCCCTCCCCGTGCCGGGGAGGTTCTTTACGCTGCCTTGGCTGCCATCAGGTAGTCGATCACCTGGGCCAGCGTGGATTTCATCTCGCGGCGGTGGGTGACCATATCGACCATGCCGTGGGCGTGGAGATATTCGGCGCGCTGGAAGCCTTCGGGCAGCTTTTCGCGGATCGTGTCCTGAATCACGCGCTGTCCGGCAAAGCCGATGAGGGCACCGGGTTCCGCGATCTGTACATCGCCCAGCATCGCGTAGCTGGCGGTGACGCCGCCGGTGGTGGGGTCGGTCAACACGACAATGTAGGGCAGGCCAGCGGCGCGCAGGCGGGCAATCGCCACGGTCGAGCGCGGCATCTGCATCAGGCTGAGAATGCCCTCCTGCATGCGGGCGCCGCCAGCGGCGGTCACGGCCACGTAAGGGCACTTTTCACGCACTGCGCGGGTCACGCCTGCGACGAAGGCGTTGCCCACGGCCATGCCCATCGACCCGCCCATGAACGCGAATTCCTGCACGCCGACGACCGCTTTCTGGCCTTCGATCCGACCGAACGCGTTGGTCAGCGCATCGGCATGGGGATTGGCGGCGCGGGCAGCCTTGAGGCGATCGACATACTTCTTGCTGTCGCGGAACTTGAGCGGGTCTTCCTTGACCTTCGGCGCGGGCAGCAGTTCGTAGCCTGCGTCGAGCAGCTGGTCGAACCGCGCGTCGGCACCGATGCGGCCATGATGATCGCAATGCGGGCAGACCGAGAGGTTGTCCTCGTAGTCCTTCACGAACAGCATTTCGCTGCACGACGGGCACTTGATCCACAGGTTGTCCGGCGTGTCCCGCTTCGGCGTGAAGGGGAGCGCGTTGCGGACCTTGTTGAGCCAGCTCATGCCCAGAATATCCTTACAAAGCGCCCTTGCGGGCAGAGTGGACGGCAGCGGCGAGCGCGGCGGTGAGTTCACGCACCGGGCCAGCAGCATCCGCGCCGTGCTGTGCGACCAGATCGACCAGCGCCGAACCGACGACGACGCCGTCAGCGACCTTGGCGATGGCAGCAGCCTGATCGGGCGTGCGTACACCGAAGCCGACCGCGACGGGGATCGTGGCAGTCGCCTTGATGCGCGAAACCGCCTCGTCGATGCTCGCCTGTGCGGCTTGCTGCATCCCGGTGATCCCTGCGACCGAGACGTAATAGAGGAAGCCCGACGAGCCTTCGAGCACGGCGGGCAGCCGTGCGGCATCGGTGGTCGGCGTGGCAAGGCGGATCGGCGAGACGCCCGCGCCGCGCAGGGCGGGGCCAAGCTCGGGGTCTTCCTCGGGCGGAATATCGACGCAGATCACGCCATCGACGCCAGCCTTCAGGCACTCAGCGGCGAACCAGTCGGGTCCGCGCGTGATCATCGGATTGGCATAGCCCATCAGCACCAGCGGCACGTCCGGGTGGCGTGCGCGGAATTCGGTGGCAATGCGGAAGATGTCCGCCGTCGTCGTGCCTGCGCCAAGCGAGCGCAAGTTCGCAAGTTGGATCGCCGGGCCATCGGCCATCGGATCGGTGAACGGCATGCCCAGTTCGATCAGATCGGCGCCGGCCGCCGGCAGGCCTTTGAGAATCTGGTACGAGGTTTCCAGATCGGGATCGCCCGCGGTGGTGAAGGTCACCAGCCCGCCCCGGCCTTCCTGCTTGAGCGCGGCGAACCTTGCAGCAATCCGACTCATGCCGCTCTCCTCGCGCTTTGAATGCCAAGAGAGGCCGTCACCTGTATTGGCCCCTCTCCCGCTTGCGGGAGAAGGTGCGCGAAGCGCGGATGAGGACGTCTCTTTTCATGTTCCTTCCCCCCTTGCGGGGGAAGGCTAGGATGGGGGGTGCAGCAGGAAAAGTCGCCAGCGTTCACCCCCCACCCGACGCTTCGCGTCGATCTCCCCCGCAAGGGGGGAGGTGAAGATCGAACACCCTCTCCCGCAAGCGCGGGAGGGGCATAAAAAAACCGGCTCATAGCTTCACGCCCAGGCGCTCGGCGACGGCGAACACGTCTTTATCGCCACGGCCGCACAGATTCATCACCAGCAAATTGTCCTTGGGCAAAGTCGGGGCGAACTTCAACACATGCGCCAGTGCATGCGCCGGCTCCAGCGCCGGGATGATGCCTTCCAGCTTGCACAGCAGT
>JAZKBJ010000157.1:0-4441 GCA_040388685.1 Pseudomonadota bacterium | reverse complement strand
CGACGGCTCGCTTCTGGCAGGCGTGAAAGTTCGCAAGGACGGCACGATGACCACAGAAACCGTGGTCATGCGCGCCTCGTCGGGCACCGTGCGCTGGGTCAAGGGCGAACACCGCAAGGGCCGCTGAAACCCGGCCCGAACAGCCGACTGCATTTTCGTGAAAGGCCGGCACGCTTCAAGGCGTGCCGGCCTTTCGCATTCCTGCCGATCCAGCGCGAAATGTGATTGTCGAAAAGGGTCACTTGGCTACTGTGCCAGTGTGGCATCACGGGGGGACGAAGTGCGCCGTACAGTCTTGAATCTTATCGCATTGCTAGCGTCGATGGTGATGGCGACCACCGCGCAAGCCAAATGGTTCGAGGCCACAAGCAAGCACTTCGTCGTCTATTCCGATCGCGGCACCGAACAGAGCCGCATCATGGCGACCAAGCTTGAACGCTTCGATGCTGCTTTGCGGCAGCTCACGTCCAGGTCTGACGATGGGACGTCGCCCTCGGCCCGGGTGACGATTTTCATGGTGCAGTCCCCTCTCGACGTATCGCGTCTGTTCGGAAAGGGCGGCTCTTACGTCGGTGGCTTCTATTCCTCGATCGCCGGGGCGAGCTATGCCATCGTCCCCCCGTTTCTGGTGCAGGAGACGGGCGAGAACAACGGTTCAGAAGGCATTCTGCTGCACGAATATGCGCACCATTTCGTCTCGGAAAACCAGTCGGTCCTCTATCCCATCTGGTTGAACGAAGGCTTTGCCGAGTTCGTATCGACGGCCCGTTTCGAAAAGAACGGATCGATCGGTCTCGGGCTTGTCGGCGAGTGGCGTGGCTGGCAGCTGAACCATCAGGTCACAGTGCCGGTCGAACTGCTGGTCGACAGCCAGGCTTATTTCAACCGGCGCGAAGTGGCGTTTGACACGTTCTACCCGCGTTCGTGGCTGCTCTACCACATGCTGACGTTCGAGCCTTCGCGCGAGGGGCAGCTCGTCGCTTATGCGGGAGCATTGTCTCGAGGACTGAACGACCGCGATGCCGCAATCGCCGCCTTCGGAGATTTGCGCAAGCTGGAACTCGACCTGCAGGCATATGGCCGCAAGGTCTCGATGCCCTACTACCTGATCAAGGGCGATACGCTGCCGCCGGTCAATGTCTCGGTCCGCGAACTGAGCAGCGGGGCGAGCGAGATCATTCCGGTGTGGATGCGCCTGCGCCGCGGGGTCGAAGACAAGCAGGAGGAAAGTGTTGCAGGAGAAGCCCGCGCTATCGGCGCCCGCTATCCGCAGGATCCGTTCGTGCAAACCGTCCTTGCAAAGGCGGAGTTCGAAGCGGAGCATTTCGATGCGGCGATGGCAGCAGCAGAAAGTGCGCTGACTGCCGATCCAAGCGCCATTGAGGCGCAAGTGCTGAAAGGCAGAAGTCTTCTGGGAAAAGCCAATGAAGGCAATGCCACCAGCGCGGATTGGAATGCCGTTCGCGCGGCGTTCCTCAAGGCCAACGCCTTGGACGCTGACCACCCTTTGCCGCTGTTCTATTATTATCTGTCCTATCTCAACCAGGGGTTCAAGCCGACCGGAAATGCGCTGCAGGCCCTGCATCGCTCGCTGGAGCTGGCACCTTACGATCGCGGGTTGCGCGAGGAAGTTGCCCTGAGCCAGATCGACCGGGCACAGTTCGACGAAGCGAAAGCGACCTTGCGCATGTTGATGCGCGACCCGCATTTGCCAGTTGGCGCCGCACGGATCAGGGCCGCCGTCGAAAAGCTCGACGAGCGCAATGCCGTTGCCGCGCGGAAGCTTCTGCAAATGACGAATGACGAGTTCGAAAAGCGGGGCAAGGAAGTCCCTGCCGATACAGGCGAAGGCCGCACGGCCGAGAGCTGAAATCAGCCGGACGCCAAGGCCAGTCTGGCGCCTGCTCGTTCGGCCTGCAGGCCCGAAGTGCGACGCATCGTCGCCGCGTTGACCACATGGGCCGGGCGACCATCCGAATCGCGGGTGCGGAAGCTTTCGACCAGCTGGGTCAGGCGTTCAGCTTCCCGCGAAAGACTGTGCGTCGCCGCCGACGATTGCTCGACCATCGCGGCGTTGGCCTGAGTCATCTGATCCATCTGGGCCACGGCGACATTGACCCCGACGAGGCTCTCCGCCTGCTGCGATGCCGCTTCGGCAATGCTGGCAAGCAGACCGTCGACGGTTGCGACCTGATCGACGATGCCGATCAGCCGCTCGCCGGTTTCGCCGACGAGGCTGACGCCTTCGCTGACTTGCGCGGTGCTCGTCTCGATCAGGGCCTTGATGTTCTGGGCCGCATCGGCGGATCGCTGGGCGAGCGCCCGCACTTCGGATGCGACGACCGCAAACCCCTTGCCGGCATCCCCTGCCCGCGCTGCCTCGACCCCGGCGTTCAGCGCCAGAAGATTGGTCTGGAACGCGATACCATCGATCACGGTGATGATCTGGCTGATTTCCTGCGCCGAGGCCTCGATTTTGGCCATTGCATCGACGGCGCGCCGCACCACGTCACCGCCATCACTGGCCTCGCCGTGGGCCCTGGCAATCGCATCCTGCACGCTGCGCGCGCTCGCGGCAGTCTCGCGCACGCTGCCGGTAACGCTGTCCATCGCCATGGCCGTCTGGGCGAGGCTCGCCGCCTGCTGCTCATTGCGACAGGCTAGGTCGTCGCTCGCCGCCCGGATTTCGGAGATCGCGTTCATCACGCTCGACGACCCGACACGCACCGTGCGCATCGCCGATGCAAGCGCGTCAACTGCGGAGTTGTAATTGCGCCTGAGTTCCTCATACCCCGCCGGAAATTCTTCGCGGATGCGAAACTCCAGATCCTGCCGGGCCATGCAGTCAAGCCCTGACGAAAGGGCCGCGACGACCGTCCGTTGGTCCTGTTCAGCCGCCTGTCGCGCCAATCCGTTGTCCTGGAACACGACGATGGCACGCGCCATCATCCCTATCTCGTCCTGCCGCTCGAGTCCTTGCGCTGCGCCGGAATAGTCACCGTCGGCCATGCGCCGCATCGCTTCCGCCGTATCCACCAATGGTGTGACTACCGTGTTGCGGATCATCCGCGCGGCGAGGTGGATTGCGCCGACGATGGCCAGCGCAATGGCCGCGAAAACCATGATGAGGATGCCGACGAGAAGCTGGGATTTGTCCATCAGCCCTGCGCGATACTTGGCTGAGCTTTCGACGAGGTGATTGACCGCATCGTGCTGACGGACATAGGCCGGCGCCAGCTCGGCGGCATGAACCTCTTTCATCATGGCGAGGTCGCCAGAGGTCATGGCCGGAATGAAACGGCTGTCAACCGCAGTCCAGAAGGCATCGGCGGCGCCAATCGTCGCCGCCACTTCGCCGCGCAACGCCTCGGGAATGTCTGCTTTCTGCCAATAGGCTTTGCGCTGGCGGAACAGCTCATGCTCCTCCTTCAGCTCTTCAAGGGCATCCCCCGCATGGGCAGGGTCAGCAATAGCCCAGGTGGCATGGAGATAGGGTTCGACGACAAAGGCGGGCGGCGGCAGGATGTCGGCCAGCAGTTCGTCCTGCAGCAGGTTCTGCCGGTGCAGCGGTCCACCGAATCGGATGTAACCAATGCCAATTGCGGCGATTGCGATGCCGGCAAGGATCAAGCCAACGACAAGCTTGGCCCCACGCGAGGTCTGGTCCTTGATCACACGCATGCACTCCCATCGGCCGACAGCTGTGATGATGGACTAGTGCATCAGGGTTAAATTGGCCGAGCGGCGCCATCCGCAAAAATGCGCATGTCCCTCCGGGCAGGGGCGAGCATGTTTCCGCCCCCAACGAAAAGCCCCGCCGGATCGCTCCGGCGGGGCCAATCAATTTTTACTCAAGCTGTGAGGATCAGTCCTCGCTGCCTTCGATCAGGTAGTCACCGGCATCCGCATCGGTGCCGTGGGTCTCACCCTCGACTGCCGCCAGCGGATCGTCGCCGATCGCGGCTTCAGGACCCTGCGCCAGTTCGGCCGCATGCTCTTCGGCTGCTGTCGCGGGCGCGATCAGCGATTCCTGAAGCTTGCGGTACGAAGCGCGCAGTGCCGCATCGCGCGAGTTTGCAGCCACGCGCAGGCGGTTCATGCCCGCACCGGTACCCGCCGGGATCAGGCGGCCAACGATCACGTTCTCCTTGAGACCGATCAGCGAGTCCGTCTTGCCTTCAACCGCGGCCTGCGTGAGCACGCGCGTGGTTTCCTGGAACGAAGCGGCCGAGATGAACGAACGCGTCTGCAGCGAGGCCTTGGTGATGCCAAGCAGCACCGGCTTGCCTTCGGCTGGCGCAAAGCCTTCCTCGAGCTTGGCGTTGACTTCGAGCATCTCTTCGAGATCGACCTGTTCGCCTGCAAGCAGGGTGGTGTCGCCACCATTGGTGATCTCGACCTTCTGCAGCATCTGGCGAACGATCACCTCGATGTGCTTGTC
>JAZKBJ010000156.1:5839-11004 GCA_040388685.1 Pseudomonadota bacterium | reverse complement strand
CTCGTCAGGCTCATAACCTGAAGGTCGCAGGTTCAAATCCTGCCCCCGCAACCAAGCACGATCAAAAGCCCCGCCTTGCGCGGGGCTTTTGCGTTTGTGTTGTCTGATTGCATCAATCGCCGCAATTATGACTATGGTTCGATTATTCCTGTGACAGGCCGTCCGCCGAACGATAATATCGCCACTCCAAAAGTCGCCCGGCGCGGCCTTGGGAGAGGATGCGATAAAATCGCGCCGCGCCGGGTGTTAATTTTTCACAGCGTCTGATGCCTGAGGGGAATTCGCCTCTCGTGGTGCTTGTGTACAGTCCTCAAGGACTGTCTTTGTCGGGACGCAAAGCTACACGATCTAGTTTGGCTCAGTTTGTCGCCCTGAGCGATTGCTCTTCCCTTGCCTGCTTGTCACATGCGTCAAAAAGGGCAGCGAAATCGTCGTCTCCGCTGGCTTCCGGGTGCTGTGCGCGGATGTAGCGGCGACCTTCCTGCGCATCGCCCATTCTGCAGGAGAGATCGGCGAAATATTCGGCATTGTTCCGGACGGGATATCGCTCGTAGACCTCGCGCATGGATTGCTTCAGCGTAGCCCATCGGGCGGCATACGCGATGACGTCGCAGCCACATTCCGCCAAGGTGCGAAAGATCTGGGCGTAAATGCCGGTTCCCTCGGTATCTTCGGACTTCTCAATCGCCAATCGGGCGAGTGCGTCAATTTCGATGTAGCTGCCGCCCCATTGCGGGAGCAGGTTTGTGGCTGCCGTTGTATATGTCTCGACATAGGCTGGTTCGCGTGCGGTTGCCTCGGCCATGACGGCTGCAAATTCGTCCCTGTCCATCCCCTTGGCGCGCATTACTTCGAGCGCCATCGCGTAGAATTGCGGATCGCGTGACGCCTGTTCGCGATGCTCGGTCAGGACGCTAGCGGCGGCTTCCACTTTCGCGCGGAACTTGGGCCAGACGTCTTCCTCGACTTCGGATGCATAACCGCCGCCACGGATGCACCACGCTTCGGTCATGAGAAGCGCGACCTCTGCAATGGTTGCGGCCTGACTATGCCATGACGCCTCGTGCCATTGCGCTACAAATTTCGCTCCGCCCGAGACACAGCCTGTTGCTTTATCGAGATCTTGGCTCAGTCGATAGCGGAGTTGGTGGTGAAAAATCGCCAGGTTCCAGAACCCGGCCGGTGTCCGGGCTCTGCTGGCACGAAAGCTTTCCTCCATCGCGTCCAGCGCGGAAAAATCCTTCGCGCCGATTGCAGAATTCACACTGCCGATAATGGCTTCGCGTGCGAAGTGTTCAAGGCGTTCATCAGGAGAGGAAATCGGGGTTGCGCGGTCGATGGGGTTTGCCGAGGCGGGGCTGCTCCCCATGAGCATCAAGATGGACAGCGACAGAATACCGTGACGCATGATGCCGGTCCCAAGTGGTTGAGACGGCACCATTGCGGTGACAGATGTATAATTTCCTAAAGCGAGGAAACGCGCACCGGTCACCGCAGAATGTTTGTCACACCCCCGCGAGTTGCGGTCTGTTCGCCAACAGATTGTCCACGACGCCCGGGTCCGCCAGCGTCGACGTATCACCCAGGTTCGACACGTCGTTTTCGCCGATCTTGCGCAGGATGCGGCGCATGATCTTGCCCGAGCGGGTCTTGGGCAGGCCGGGGGCGAACTGGATCACGTCGGGCGTGGCGATAGGGCCGATCTCGTGGCGGACCCAGGCAATCAGCTCCTTGCGCAGCGCCTCGTCCGGCTCGATCTCGGCGTTGCAGGTGACGAAGGCGTAGATGCCCTGTCCCTTGATGTCGTGCGGCATGCCGACAACGGCTGCCTCGGCAACCTTGCTGTGGGCGACCAGCGCGCTTTCGATCTCGGCGGTGCCCATGCGGTGGCCCGAGACGTTGATAACGTCGTCGATGCGGCCGGTGATCCAGTAGTAGCCGTCCTCGTCGCGGCGGCAGCCGTCGCCGGTGAAGTACATGCCTTTGAACGTGCTGAAATAGGTCTGGAAGAAGCGCTCGTGATCGCCCCAGACAGTGCGCATCTGGCCGGGCCAGGAGTCGGTGATGACCAGGCAGCCGTCGGTCGCGCCTTCAAGGATGGTTCCATCGTTGTCGACCAGCGCAGGCTTCACCCCGAAGAACGGGCGCGAGGCCGAACCGGGCTTCAGCGGCGTGGCACCGGGAAGAGGCGTGATCATCGCCCCGCCGGTTTCGGTCTGCCACCAGGTGTCGACGATCGGGCAGCGGCTGTCGCCCACCACCTTGTGATACCATTCCCACGCCTCGGGATTGATCGGTTCGCCGACCGATCCCAGCAGGCGGAGCGAGGCGCGGCTCGTGCGCTTCACCCAGTCGTCGCCTTCGCGCATGAGCCCGCGCAGGGCGGTGGGGGCGCCGTAGAAGATTTCGACCTTGAACTTGTCGACGACCTGCCAGAACCGGCTTGCGTCGGGGAAGTTGGGCACGCCTTCGAACATCACCGTGGTCGCGCCGTTCATCAGCGGACCGTAGACGACATAGGAATGGCCGGTGACCCAGCCGATGTCCGCCGCGCACCAGTAGATCTGGCCGGGCCGGTAATCGAACACGTATTCGTGCGTCATCGAGGCCCAGACGGCATAGCCGCCGGTGGTGTGCAGTACGCCCTTGGGCTTGCCGGTGGAGCCGGAGGTGTAGAGGATGAACAGCGGGTCTTCCGCGCCCATTTCCTCGGGCGGGCAATCGGCGCTCTGTTCGGCAGCGGCGCTGGCCCAATCCACGTCGCGGCCTTCGATGAAGCCGACGTCCGCGCCCGTGCGGCGCAGCATGATCACGGTGTCGACGCCGGGGCACTGCTTCAGCGCCTCATCGACATTGGCTTTCAGCGGCACCTTGCGGCCGCCGCGCAGGCCTTCGTCGGTGGTCAGGACGATCCGGCTGTCGCAGTCGGTGATGCGGCCTGCCAGTGCGTCGGGGCTGAACCCGGCGAAGACGATCGAATGGATTGCGCCGATCCGTGCGCAGGCGAGCATGGCGACCGCTGCCTCAGGCACCATGGGCAGGTAAAGGGTAACGCGCTCGCCCCGCTTTACACCCTTGGCTTTCAGCAGGTTGGCAAAGCGGCAGACGTCTTCATGAAGCTGGCGGTAGGTGATCTCGCGGTGCGCCTCTCCAAGGCCATCAGGCTCCCACAGGATCGCAACGGCGTCTCCGCGTGTTTCCAGATGGCGGTCAAGGCAGTTGGCCGAAAGGTTGAGCGTGCCGTCCTCGAACCAGCGGATGCCGAAATCGGCCTCATTGAATGAGGTGTTCTTGGCGTTGGTATAAGGCTTGATCCAGTCGAGGCGCTTGCCATGTTCGGCCCAGAAGGCTTCGGGATTTTCGGCCGATTGGCGATACATCGCGGCGTAACCCGCTTCGTCAACCAGCGCGTTCTGTGCCCACTCAGCGGGGACCGGATAGACTGCCTCGCCCATTTCAGGCTCTCCTGTTTCGATTCTGCGTTCAGATCTGCTTTTGGCGCGGCTGTTCTACCGCAGTGCACCGTGCCCGTGCTGTTAGACCATGGTCCTAGAAATAAAGCCGGTTTGGCGTCGCTTGCCAAGCCCTGCGCGGTCATTGCCGGTTGATCGCCCAATCGCGGCACGGCAAGAACACTGGCATGATCCATTTCACCGATTACCATGCCCACGTTTACTTCAACCCGGAAGAGGCCGAGGAAGCCGGCACGCTCTGCGCCGCGATGAAGGAGGCGCTGGGCGTCAAGATGGGCCGGGTTCACCTGCGCCCTGTCGGCCCGCACCCGCGCGGCTCTTGCCAGATGACGGTGCCGGCGGCGCGGATTGGCGAGGCGCTTGAATGGATGATGGCCCATCGCGGGCACTTCACCATCTTCGCCCATGGCAATAGCGGGGACGATCTTGCTGATCACACCGCCCACGTGATGTGGCTCGGACCCAGCGAGACGCTCGACCTCAGCCAGTTTGGCGCTGCTTGAACTTCTCTCATCCCATCTTTCTGCAATGCAGCAACATTTTGTCACGGCAGCGCCCATGATGCGCAAAACGCAATGACCAGTTCTACGGGCACCGACCAACCGTTCCGGAGCCCGCTTCATGATCCTCGCTTCCCTCTTCGCCGCAGCGCTCAGCGCCGCGCCCGCGCCATATGTTGTTGCTGCGTCATACGGCGTGACTTGCGCTGCCGCGCCCGGTCGCCCGAACAAGTGCCTTCCGCACAAGGCCGCGCGCGATGCCGCACCGAAGCAGGCGGCTGCCGGCCGCATTGTGTGTCATCCCGATCCGACCAAGAGCATTGGCTGTTTCAACGAAAAGGCGCGCAAGGCTGCTGAACAGCGTGCCGAAGCCGCGCGTCAGGCGGACAAAGCCTGATGCGCCGCTGTCGCCCCGGCGCGCTGTCGCCCCTCTTCGCCGGGGCGGCACTGACTTTCGCCTCAGCCAGTCCGGCAGGGGCGGCAGAGCGCCCGTCTGCGTGGCAGATCGAACATGACGTCGTCTACGAAGGCGCGCATCTCGATTTCCGTACCGTGACGATCGATATAGCCGGGCGCCGCCATGTCGTGCCGGTCAAGCCGGTTTCGCAGTGGGAGGAAGATTGCCCCGGACCTGACAGTATCGGCGGAACCTGCAACCTTCATGCCCGTCTGACCCTGCACCTGACGGACGCCGCGATGCGGGAGCTGGCTGCAGCATGGCCGCAGCAAAGTCAGGCGAAGTTGCGAGTGCGCTTCGGAGATGGTCACGGTAACACGGTCGCCGCCCGCATACCGGCGTCCCGCATTTCAAGCCTGCTCAACACGCATGGGTTTCTGCGCAACACGCCCTCCTGATCATCGCACCTTGGCAGCCGGGCCGGAGAACCCTATCTCTGCATCGGCGCCGCAACCACACCGGATACGCATGCAATCTCCCTCGATAGTTCTGGTGGAAGACGACGGCCCGCTTCGTACATTGACCGCGCGTGCCTTGCGCGAGAACGGCTATATCGTGCGAACGGCCGCAACCGGCGCCGAGATGTGGGTCGCGCTTGAGAGCGAGCCTGCCGATCTTGTCGTGCTCGACATCATGCTGCCCGGCACCAGCGGGATTGAACTGTTCCGCCGTCTGCGCCGTCAGAGCGACGTGCCGATCATCTTCGTCAGCGCACGCGGCAGCGAGGAAGATCGA
>JAZKBJ010000156.1:0-5829 GCA_040388685.1 Pseudomonadota bacterium | reverse complement strand
CTGCCGCAGATGGATGGCTGGCAGATGATCGAAGCGCTGCGCCGCCGCGCGGACACGCCGGTGATGTTCCTCACCGCGCGCGATCGAGTCGAGGAGCGGGTAAGGGGGCTGGAGCTCGGCGCGGACGATTACCTGCCCAAGCCGTTCAGCACCCGCGAACTCGTCGCCCGTATCGGTGCGGTCCTGCGCCGCCAGACCCTTGCAGGCAGCGACAGCGCGGGCGAAACCGGTCCTCGCAGCGGCGACGTCCGCTTCGATGGCTGGAGTGTATCGATGGCCCGGCGCGAAATTCATTCGCCAAGCGGGGCCATGGTCGATCTCACCGGAGCGGAATTCGACCTGCTCGCCACCTTCATCGGCCAGCCCCAGCGCGTCCTCGGGCGCGAACGCCTGATTGAATTGTCGCGCACACGCCTGGGTGACAGCTCGGACCGCAGCGTCGATGTGCTCGTCAGCCGGTTGCGGCGCAAGCTGACTGCGGCGGGCGGCAAGGCGCCGATCGTGACGGTGCGCGGCGTGGGCTACATGTTCAGGGCCGAAGTGGAACGCGCTTGACCCTGTTTCGCCGGTTTGGTCTGCCCGAGCGGCTTCTGGCAATCCTGCTGCTGGTCGCCGGCGTGGACTTTGCCGCCAACACCCTGCTGTTCGACCGTGCCAGTCGCTTTGCACTGCGCGAGGACGATGCGGCGCGCGTCGCCGAACACCTTGTCATTGCCGCCCGCGCGATTGAGCGCACGCCACTGGCGGACCGTGCCCGGATCGCGCACGATCTCAGCACGCCGCGCTTCGCGTTCGAATGGCGCGAGAAGGGCACAAGGCCAAACGGTTCGGTAACGCTGGGGGGAATGCGCGAGCAGATCCTCGACGTTGCCAGCGATCTCGATCACGCCGACCTGCAATTGCATCTCAAAGCGCTGGGATCTTCGGGCAATATCGTCGGGTCCGTCCTCCTCAGCGACCGCAGCGTGCTGCAGTTCCAGACTTATGCAAGCGACGCCTGGACGCTCAACGCGGGCCGCATCGTCACCTTGATGCTGCCGACGCTGGTGCTGGTCGTGCTGGCCTGGGTGCTGTTCAGGGCGACGCTGGCACCGCTCGGCTCGCTGGTGCGAGCCACGCGCAAGGTCGGTGCAGGGCCGCCGGTCCCGGTGGCGGAGCAGGGCACCGGGGAAGTGCGCGAACTGATCCGTGCCTTCAACCTGATGCAGCGCCGTATCCACCAGTCGATGACCGACCGCACCCAGTCGATGCTCGCCATCGGCCACGATCTGCGCACCCCGCTGTCGCGTATGCAATTGCGCATCGAACGCGCTGGGCTGGACACCGAGACAGCCGGAGACATGTCCGACGACCTCGGCGAAATGCGCCACATGCTCGAATCGCTTCAGGCCTTCGTCGAGACGGGCGGATCGCGCATTCCGCCCGAACGGATCGACGTTGCGGTCATGGTCCAGACTCTCGTGGATTCGGCAGCGGACGAGGGGCACGACGCCACCTTTCACGGACTCGAAAACCTGGAGATCATGGCGCGGCCGGTCTCGATCCGCCGCGCCTTTGCCAATCTCCTTGAAAACGCGATCCATTATGCCGGAAACGTGCGCGTAACCGTTCGGCGCGATGGCGACATCGCCGAAATCGATTTCGAGGACGATGGTCCCGGCATTCCGGCCGACCGGCTCGACGATGTTCTCCAGCCATTTGTTCGCCTCGACACCGCGCGCAGCCGCGATACGCCGGGCATGGGGCTGGGCCTGCCCATCGTCGATCGGGCGATCGCGCTCGAAAATGGCGTGCTGCACTTGCGTAATTGCGAGGGTGGGGGACTCTGCGTGACCGTTCGCCTTCCTTGCGCGGCAGGCTGAAATACAAGAAATATTTCGTTACAAGCCTGCCCGATAGAGGAAAAGCACAAGCCCTAGCTATGTTCGCAATCGCGGCAAATGCGCCGCGGTCAACCGCTCCACACCTGGAAAGGATGACACTCGTGAACGAACTCCTCGGCCGCGTCTTCAGCTTCGAGAAGACCACTTTTCCCGACAGCCGCGAACTGTTCGGCAAGCTCTCCACGCAAGGCCAGTCGCCCAAGGCGCTGATGATTTCCTGCGCCGATTCGCGCATCGTACCCGAACAGATCATGCAGGCAGAGCCGGGCGAACTGTTCGTTTGCCGCAACGCGGGCAACATGGTGCCCTCCTATGCCACGATGAATGGCGGCGTCTCTTCGACCGTCGAATACGCGGTCGTCGCATTGGGCGTGCGCGATATCATCGTCTGCGGTCACAGCGATTGCGGCGCGATGAAGGCGCTGTCCGCGCCCGAGGCACCTGAAGGCATGCCCAATGTCGTTGCCTGGCTGCGTCACGGCGCAGCGGCCGAGCATGTCATCTCAAGCTGCTCCCCGCACCTCCATGGTGACGAGCGTGTGCGCGCGGTCAGCCTGCAGAACATCATCGCCCAGATCGCGCACTTGCGCACGCACCCCTCGGTCGCGGCGGCCATTGCGCGCGGCGAAATGGCGCTGCACGGCTGGTTTGTCGATATCACTGCGGGCATGGTCCTCGGCCTTGACGGCGACACCGGCGAGTTCACACCGCTGCGTGAAGATCGCCCGCTCCCCGTCGCACTGCCCGCGCAGACCCGCGCGGCGAGCGAACCCTATTACGCCGAGGCCGCGGAATGACCACAGCCAGCCCTGCGGCTGCGCGGGAAGCGGGAAGGGCAGGCCCTTTCCGCTTCTTCGCGCGTGATTTCACCGCGTCGATCGTCGTCTTCCTCGTCGCCATGCCGCTGTGCATGGGCATCGCCATCGCCTCGGGCGTACCGCCTGAAAAGGGCTTGGTTACCGGCATCATCGGCGGCATTGTCGTCGGCCTGCTGGCAGGTTCGCCGCTACAGGTAAGCGGTCCTGCCGCCGGTCTGGCGGTCATCGTGTTCGAGTTCGTCCGCGACAACGGCCTTTCGGCGCTCGGTCCCGTCCTCGTCTTGGCGGGTGCGCTGCAGTTCGTGGCGGGCGTGGCCAAGCTTGGCGGCGTTTTCCGTGCGATTTCCCCGGCGGTCGTCCATGGGATGCTCGCAGGCATCGGCGCATTGATCGTGATCGGCCAGTTCCACATCCTGTTCGACGCCAAGCCGATGTCGAGCGGTGTCGAGAACCTCGCCATGATGCCGGCGCGCGTCCTCGGCCTCACCCCGTTCGATCTGCGCTCGACTGAACTCGCGCTGATGCTCGGTCTGCTCACCATCGGCACGATGATCGTGTGGGAAAAGGTCAAGCCTGCCCGCCTCGGGCTTCTGCCGGGCGCGCTGCTCGGTGTTCTGGCGGCAACCGTCGTCGCCTCGGTCGCCGGTCTCGATGTCGCGCGCATCACGGTGCCTGATTCGATCGCCGCCGCGTTCACGCCCTTGGAGGGTGGGGCATTCGCAATCCTCGGCAACCCGTCGTTCCTGCTCTCGGCTGTTGCCATTGCCTTCATCGCCAGCGCGGAAACGCTGCTGTCTGCCGCTGCGGTGGACCGGATGCATGACGGCGTGCGTACCGACTACAACAAGGAACTGCGCGCGCAGGGGGTGGGCAACCTCCTGTGCGGCGTCTTCAACGCGCTGCCGATGACCGGCGTGATCGTGCGCTCGTCAGCGAACGTCCAGGCAGGGGCCATGACGCGACTGTCAGCCGTGCTGCATGGCGTCTGGATCCTCGGCTTCGTCGCGCTGCTGCCCTGGCTCCTGCGCGAAGTGCCGATGGCAGCGCTCGGCGGTGTTCTCGTAGTCACCGGCTGGAAGCTGGTCAGCCTCAAGCATGTCAGCCACCTGTTCCGCGTCCACGGCATCCTGCCTGCGCTGATCTGGACGGTGACGTTCGTGCTGGTAGTCACCACCGATCTGCTCACCGGCGTACTGGTTGGCCTCGCACTTTCGGCTGTCGAACTTCTGCCGCATGTGCGAAATCTGCGCTTCCGCGTTGGCGAAAAGCCAGCGGGTGAAACGGTGCGACTGGAGCTTGAAGGCGCTGCAACCTTCATCGGTCTCAATCGCCTGACTAATGCGCTTGAACAGCTTCCACCCGCGCGCCCGGTTCACGTCGATCTCGACCGCGTCCACGTGATCGACCACACGACTGCCGAAATGCTCAATGAATGGCTGATGCGCCGCCGTCAGCGGGGCGATCATGTAAGGGTTACCGGGCCGGATTCGGTCATCAGGACGCTCGCCCACGCGGCCTGACCCCACCCCCTCGAAGCGAATCCGGCCCTATTGCCGGGCAGGCCCCGATCCCCGTCGCGGCTTGCCCGGCATCTTTTTTGCCAAAATTTCCTGCTGCACTGCAGCAAGGGAAACACTTCGTAACGATCGGGCAAAACTCTGGACAAGCCGACCCGCTAGAAAACAGCCTCTGCCCTGACAGTGCTCCTTCGAGAAGCCCTGCACGGCGGACGCAGGTGGAACGTGATAACCTTTACAGGGAGCGTTCCATATGAAGATCCGTCTGGCCGCAGCCGTGGCTGCCATCGCCATCGCCATTGCCACTGCCGCGACCCCCGCCTTCGCGCAGGAAGAAGAATCCGGCCCGATCACCGTTTCGGGCAGCGCCGCGCTCGTGTCGGACTACCGTTTTCGCGGCGTGTCGATGACCGACAAGGAAATGGCTGTCCAGGCAGGCGCCACCGTGTCCCACGAAAGCGGTGTCTATGTCGGGACGTGGGGCTCGAACCTCGCCGGTTGGGGCACGTTCCTCGGCTCGAACATGGAACTCGACATCTATGGCGGCTACAAGACCGAGATCAGCGGTCTGACCGTCGACGTCGGCCTGACCTGGTACATGTATCCGGGCGGCCTCGACAAGACCGACTTCGCCGAGCCTTACGTCAAGCTTTCGGGCACCGCAGGCCCCGCCAGCGTGCTGGTTGGCGTCGCTTATGCACCCAAGCAGGAGGCGCTTGGTCAGTGGTACAATTCGGGCGCATCGGCAGTTACCGGCGTCTATGACAATCCCGGCGCCAAGGCCGATAACTTCTACGTCTGGACCGACGTTGCTGCCGGTATCCCCGACACCCCGCTGACGCTCAAGGCCCACGTCGGCTACACCAAGGGCGGCAATGAAGGCCTCGGCCCTCAGGGCACCTCGGTTTCGCCGACCGGCGAATACGTCGACTGGATGCTCGGCGCGGACTACGTGCTCGGCCCGGTCACGCTCGGCGTCAGCTATGTCGATACCAACATCAGCGATGCCGAAGCCGCCTATCTGACGCCGAACTTTTCCTCGACCAAGGACGGCTCTTCGATCGCCAGCTCGCGCGTGCTGGTGTCGGCCACGGTTGCCTTCTGATCTGACTTCCCAAGACGCATGACAACTGCCCTCTCTTCCTGCGGGAAGAGGGGGCTTTTTCCTGTGCGCGGCTCCCAGTGCAGTCTACCTCGTCCCGATGGCAATGCGGGGCAGGACGTGAACCTCATCGAACACGCGCTGGCGGCGCTGGCAATCCAGGCGCTCATCGGCCTCACCACCCGCAACTGGTGGGCAGGCGCGGCGTTGGCGTCAGGCTATTTCATCGGCCGGGAGATCGCTCAGGCCGAATATCGCTGGATCGAACAGTTCGGCCACGGCCTGCGCGCCAACCTGCCATGGTGGGGCACCTTTGACCCGCGCGTCTGGCCCAAGCCGGATCAATGGGCCGACTGGATCGGTCCGGTCGTGGTAACGACGCTCACGGCAACGATCATGCACCGCCGTGCCAACCGGCGGCAAACAACGACTGTTTGAACAGAATAAATCCTGTTGGCTGGGGCGGCAGGATTCGAACCTGCGAATGGCGGCATCAAAAGCCGCTGCCT
>JAZKBJ010000155.1:10560-13949 GCA_040388685.1 Pseudomonadota bacterium | reverse complement strand
GTCCTTGTCTCGGCTATCGAGCGCATTGAGCAGATCAGCGTAAAGTTCGATACGACCAAGCTTGCGTGCGCCGCGCAGATTCAACACGGTGCTGCCTTTGTCGCGGACAGAGTTGTCGTCGACCAGCGGCGAGGGACCAAGATGCCGCAGACGCAGCGCCGCCTCCCATTTGCCGCCAATAACAGAGAGACCAGCGGAGGCGGCGTGTTCGAAGGCGTTGGGGACATGGTCGCCATTGTCATAGCGCGCATGGCTGGCGGTGAAATTCGCATCGAGAGCGATCCATTGGGCAGGCCGCCAAAACCCTACCAGTTCGATACCGCGTCGATGGCTAGCACCCGATGGCTCGACCGCATTCGAGTCCCCCACGAAGCGTAGCTCGCTCGCCACGCCCAGCTCCCACCACGTCGCAGTGAAACTCGTCGTGCCGTGCTGCAAGCGGAGGCCGAGTTCATGGCCACGCCCACGCACGAGCAAAGGCACTTTTGCTGAATAGTTTACGGCACCGCGCGCGTCGTTGGAATGGAACCCCTCGCCCCAGTTGACGTAGAACTCTGCCCAGGGCGCTGGACTCCATGCCGCAGCAATCTTTGGCGAGGCCAGTATCTGTCCGGCGCTCCCCTGCCCCAGCGCGGCGGCTTCGGGATCGCGGGCGTGGACAGTGGCGTGATACCAGTCCCCGCGCAGACCTGCCGTCAAGCGAAGACCCGGCAGCGGCCGCAGGGTCACGGTGCCCCAAAGCGATGTGGAGACCTCCCCCAGGCGATAGAAGCCGAGCGATCGAACAGACCGTCCGCTGTCCGCTTGGCCAACGCCGACATTGCTCACGGCATCGTAGCGGTTTTCGGTACCAAGACTGCCCTCCAGCAGTGGCGAAAATATCCACTGGCGCTCACCCTTCAGACCAAAAACCATGCGGCGGTCGAATTGCCATATTTGCGCACTGGCACCGCTGGCATCGGCGTAAGTCGGGTTCGACAGCATCGACCAGTCATAGATCTGGCCATAGGCGTTGATCCGCCAGTCCGGCGCGGCGAGAGCGGCGTTGACGATAGCACGTGTGGTATGGCCTTTTGCCGTGGGATCAGGCGAGCAGAATACGTCAGGACAGCCGGCAGAGCCAATTATGCGTTCGGGAATCTGTTCCGTCGGCCGCCATGTGGCGCGATAAGCATGGGCAGTGAGGCTTAAATCGGCGCTGCCAAACGGAGCGATCCACTTGGCAAAACCCGCATAATGGCGCAGCCGCTCGGGCTGCTGCCATGGTCCATCATATGTTTTGGCCTGCAGCGCGAGGGTGACCTGCCCTGCCCCCGCATTGACGGTGCCGCCCGTAGCAAAACGCAGCCACCCATAGGCCCCGGCCTCCGCTGCCACCCACGGCGCGTCGAAGGCCTTGATCGTGGTCATGTATGCTGCACCAGCAAGTGCAAAGTCACCGCCATCGGCACGATAGGGACCTTTGCGGAACGTCTCGCGCTCGACCACTTCGGCGATCAGGCCGTTGAGATCGAGATACCCCTGTCCGTGCCCATGCGAGCGCAAGTTCATCTGAACGTCGTCGATATAGGTCGTGAAATCTGACCCGTGATCGAGATTGAAGCCGCGCAGGAAATACTGGTTGGCCTTCCCGCTGCCCGAGTGTTGCGCAGCGACCATACCTGGAATCGCCTCCAGCAGCTCGGAAACCTTAAGTAACGGCCGTACCAGCAGATCGGCACCTGATATGTTGCCTTCACTCGCCGCAGCCGCAACGCCAATGTTCCCTTCACCTCTACCGAAAACGAGGATTTCATGTGTCGCATCCGCTGGCAATTCACGCGCCGCAGCGGTTTCCGTTGCGATCTCGCTGACCGACGCCGCGCTGGATGGAATGGCAATCGGCATCGCCCCCATGGCCAGAATCATCAATGCGGTCGCCATCTGCCTCTCCCTGCAACGGGCTGCTCCATAGACGTTCGCGGCGGCGCGACTTCGAATGAATCTTCTAAAGCAAATTGCCGATCAGCCTAAGAACCTGAAGCACGATCGTTATGACGAACCTCTAGTTTCCAATCCTCAAACCGCGCTCTATCCGAAACCCGGGTATCGCAGGGCATTACCCATGCGCGGATGAGGCTGTCCCTGGAGATTGGCCAGCGCAGAGAACGAGGGAAATCATGATTTCGCAATGGTTGGCAGAGCTGCAGTACCGGCTCGGCGCAACGCTCGACGTTTCAGGGAAGATCGTTCCCGATACATCCTGGAGCGCGCAACTGCTGTCGTCCGAGCGGCTGTGGATGCTGCTTGAAGGGACGCACGTGCTGACGCTGATGCTGTTTGCCGGCACCATCCTGTTCGTCGACCTGCGCCTGATTGGCGTGGCGTTCCGCAACGTGCCGGTTTCGCGCGTGGCCGATCAGGTCCTGCCGTGGACAGTGGGCGGGTTTGCCGTATTGTTGCTGACGGGAAGCCTGCTGTTCTTCTCCAATCCGCTGGAATACTGGCACAACTTTGCCTTCCGCCTGAAGCTCGGCTTCCTCGTGGTGGCGGCCATCAACATCTTCTGGTTTCATTATCGCGTCCAGGCCAACCGCCCGCAATGGGACGAAGCGCCGATCCCGCCGGCAGCGGTGCGCACATCGGGTGCGACTTCGATCGCGCTGTGGTTCGTGGTGATCTTCGCCGGCCGCTACATGGCCTACGACTGGACCAAGTGCATGAACCCCGGCCCGCTGGTCGGCGCCGTGGCGCAGTGCGCAGTCTATGACCAGACGCTTGAAAAGATTGACGAGGAGATCGCACAATGAGCGTCAACTTCCGCGATGCCCTGCCGACGCTGCAAGCCCCGCTCGACAGCTTTGCCCAGATCGAATGGATCAAGGAACTGAACCAGACAACCTGGCTCTTCGCCATTGTCGAGACCGCGCATCTGCTGTCGATGGTCATTCTCGGCGGGGCTGTGCTGGTCCTGAACCTGCGCCTGCTGGGCGCGATCCTTAAAGACGTGCCCGCCGCCACGGTAGAAGCCGCGACCCGTCCCTGGCTGCGCATCGGCATCGTCGGCACGATCGCCACCGGAGTCTACATGGCCGTGGCGACGGTCGTCACCCTGCTGCCAAACGGTGCGTTCTTCGTGAAGATGATCGCATTGCTTGCGGCGATCCTGCTGAGCGTGGCCGTCTCGCGGCAAGTGCGCGAGAATGCTCCGACCAACGGGCCCAAGCCGCTCGTGCTCGCGATTGCCGCCGGCGTGCTTTGGCTGGTTGCGCTGGTGCTGTTCACCGCGACGAGCGACCTTTCCTCGGGCTCGCTGATCGTCGCCTTCGCCGGGTTCGCCCTCTTCGCTGCAACCCTGGCGCGCTACCGCGCGGCATCTCTGGCCGCGCTCGGCGGAGCTGTCGCCCTGG
>JAZKBJ010000155.1:6425-10550 GCA_040388685.1 Pseudomonadota bacterium | reverse complement strand
CGCCGGAAGGCAGCGCGCTGCCTGGGCTTGTTGCGGTGGTGCTCGCCCTGAGCGCAGCGGTTGCGGCAGGCTGGTTCGAGAACAAGGGCAATTCGACCCCGGTTCTTGGGCGGATCCAGGTTGCCGCACTGTCTTCTTCATTGGCATGGATTACCGTTGCCGCAGCAGGTCGATGGATCGGCTTCAGTTAGAAATAAAACTTCAGTTCAGTTTAGATCCTCTTCTTCAATAGCACTTGAAGGAGAGGGTTTATTGCGTCTGCCTTTGATGAATTACTGAGATTATAAGTATATTCCGATTCGTTTGTTTTGAGTATCCTGCACACTGACTAAGCGCACCCATCGAATTCAAATTCAGATGGGGGTCAAAATGCCGAACCAGAACTTCAAGTCCGCAGGCAAGCACGGCGCGATCATGCTTCTCGCTTTCGGGGCCTCGCTCATTGCCATTGCGCCGACGCAGCCCGCGCTGGCCCAAAGCGTCCCTGCCGCTGCCCAGGCCCCTGCCGCGCCAAAGCTGGACAAGGCAAAGATCGACGCCCTGCTCGCGACGCCGGACAAGGTCGTATTTATCGACGTCCGCCGGGCTGACGAGATCAGCCAGCTGGGCGGATTGCCGGTGTTTCTCAACATCCAGATCAGCGAGCTTGATCGCTTCCTGGCCTACATCCCGCGTGACCGCCAGATCGTGACGGTTTCCAACCACGCCGGTCGCGCAGCAAAAGCCGCCGGCATCCTTGCAGCAAAGGGCTTCAACGTGGTCGGCGCGGTCGGCGCCGAGGACTATGCTGCCGAGGGCGGCTTCCTCTACGGCCAGAAGATCGTAACGCCGGAGATTGCAGGCGTGGTCGCCGCGGGCACGCGCGTCGAAGTGGTGCGCGAGGGCTTCGAGGGCACCGAAGGGCCGATCGCGCTGTCCGACGGTTCGATCCTGTTCACCGAGAACCGAGCCGACCGCATCGTCAAGCTCGGTCTCGACGGCACAGTCTCGACCTATCTTGAAAAGACCGCCGGTGCCAATGCGCTGGCGCTTTCGGCCAAGGGCGAGTTGCTCGCGGTGCAGACCGCGCCTTCAGGCATCGCCGTGCTGCAGCCGACGCCGAAAGTGCTGGCGAGCAAGTTCGACGGCAAGCCGCTCGGCCGCCCGAACGACTTTGCACTCGCCCGCAATGGCAACATCTACTTCTCCGATCCAGGTGCCAACCCCGCCCCCGGCGCCGCTACTCCGGCCACGCCGCCCAAGACCGGGTTCTACTGGCTCGACCGGAAGGGCAAGGTTCACCTCGTCGCCGACGACATTCGCCGCCCGAACGGCGTTGCGCTAAGCGCGGACGAAAAGACCGTCTACGTTGCCAACACGCAGGGCGAATATGTCCTTGCATGGACGGTCAATGCCGACGGCAGCCTGACCGGGCGCCGCGATTTCGCCAAACTCGCAGGGTTCAAGACCACGCCGACCGGCCCGACCAGCGGCGCGGACGGCATCGTCGTTGACAAGGACGGCCGCGTCTTCGTGACCAGCACGCTCGGCATCGAGGTGTTCTCGCCCGAGGGCCAGGCGCTCGGCGTGATCAAGCTGCCCAAGCAGCCGCAGAACCTTGCCTTCGGCGGCAAGGAGCACGCCCACCTTTACGCCGTGGGCCGAGGCTCGGCCTACCGCATCGCCACGCTGACCAAGGGCGTCGATCGTCCCGGCAAGTGATCAAAACATAATTCCATCAGGGAAAAACAACCAATGCGCATCCTCTCCACGCGCGCCCAGGCCTTCACCGCCGCGCTGCTCCTTTCGACCGCATCCGCTGCCTATGCACAGGAAGCGCCCGCCGCTGCCGTCGATGCGGCGGACGCTGCTGCCTTCGATGACGCCGGTGGCATCGTCGTCACCGCCCGCAACCGCGAAGAAGACATCAACGATGTGCCAATCCCGATCACCGTGCTCAGCGGTGACACGGTGGCCCAGCAGCGCGTGTTCACCATCGCCGACCTGACCCAGCGCGCGCCCGGCCTCACCGCGACGACGCCGAACGCCCGCCGCACCGGCGTGTCGCTGCGCGGCATCGGCAAGACAAGCGGCAACGACAATATGGAAGCTGCCGTCGGCACCATCGTCGACGACGTGTTCCTCGGCCATGTCGGCATGACCTACCAGGACTTTACCGATCTACAGCAGGTGGAAATCCTGCGCGGGCCGCAGGGCACGCTTCTCGGCAAAAACACCTCGCTGGGCGTGATCAAGTACACCACCAAGGCGCCCTCCTTCGATCCTGAGGGCACGCTGGAGCTGGAAAAGGGCTTCACCCGCAAGGCGTTCAAGGCGCGCGGAAGCTATTCTGCGGGCATCGTCGAGGATCTGTTGGCGTTCCGCGCCTCGTTCTTCCTCGACAAGCAGGATGGCGATATCCTCAACGTCAACCCCGCGCGCGGGGGCCGCTGGCATGAGCGCAACCGCTGGGGCGGCCGCGTGCAGCTGCTGCTCAAGCCCTCGGACAGCTTCAGCGTGAAGATCAACGCCGACAGCGCCGAGACCAACGAGAACTCGAACACCAAGCCCGCCATAGTCGATCCCAAGACGCTGGATGATGGTTCAGTGCGCGGCACCACCTATTCGACACGCCTCGCGCGCAGCTACTTTGGTGGATACGTGCCGATCATCGGTTCATGGACCACGATCGACATGGATCAGGCCGAACCGCTGATCACGCGCAACAGCGGCGTTTCGCTGGTCGCCGACTGGGACGCAGGACCGGTACAGATCAAGTCGATCTCGGCTTGGCGCAAGCTGCATTTCGACGCGAAGAATGACAGTGAACAGACCCGCTTTGCCATCGCGCGTGGCGGCACGCTGGTCGATACCGAACAGCTCTCGCAGGAACTGCGCATCAGCGGCGATGTGGCCGATGCCCTACACTTCCAGGCCGGGCTCTACCTCTACAAGATCGACACCGAAACGACGAGCCGCAACCTGTTCGGCAAGGACGCGGGTGCGTTCTACGCGTCGAACGCGCAGTACCGGACGCTGAACACTGCGGCCAACCTGCCGTTCCTGCGCGCCTCGCTCGACAACGTGTTCTCGACGACCTACCAGAACCCGGTTTCAAAGAGCCAGGCCGTGTTCGGACAGGCCGACTGGAAGTTGACCGACCGCCTCACCGTCACCGGTGGCCTGCGTTATACGTGGGAACAAAAGGACAGCGTGACCACACGCGGAGCGACCTTCATTGATGGCACTGCGCTGGTCTCGACCGGCAATGCCACCGCCGATGCCATCCGCACGGCGCAGCTCGGTGCTGCCTACAGCAACGTGCTCGGCACGCCGATCCGCGATGGCTCGTTCTCGTGGCTGATCAACCCCAGCTACAAGCTGGCGGACGACGTGCTGCTCTATGCCTCGGCCAGCGGCGGCGGCAAGTCGGGCGCGGTCGCGTTCCTCAACGATGGCACGCGGGCCAACGTCCTGCCGGAACGCACCACCGACTTCGAACTGGGCGTGAAGGGCTCGTTCTTCCAGAACGTGCTTCAGCTCAACGTGAATCTCTATCACACCAAGGTTCGCGATTATCAGAACGTCACCAGCTACGCCGATGCCGCTTCGCCCACCGGGTTCAGCTCGCGCCTTGGCAACATCCCGGGCCTGCGTGCGCGCGGCGTGGAAGTGGACGGGCACCTGCGGGTAAGCCATGCGCTCTCGTTCAACTTCGGCGGGGCCTACAACGACGCGGTCTATACCGACTGGTCGACGGCAACCTGCCCGCGCAACGCGGTCACGGCCGTCTGCAACAACACTGGCAAGCAGGTCGTCGGCGCGCCGAAGTGGAACGTGATCCTCGGCTTCAACTATGACCAGCCGATCGGTGACAGCGGCTTCACCTTGCGCCTCTTCGCCAACGACACCTGGCGTTCGTCGCACAATCTGGAGCAGCTGCTTTCGCCCTATGGTTTCCAGAAGGGCTATCACCTGACGGATGCCGGGATCGGCGTTTCGAAGGAGCTGAATGGGGTCGAAACCGAGTTCAGCATCGTCGCCAAGAACCTGTTCGACACGAAGTACACCACCAGCGTCAACGATTTCAGCAACACTTCACCGGTGGGCTACGATGGTATCGGACCCCGCCGCTACGGGGGCGCG
>JAZKBJ010000155.1:593-6415 GCA_040388685.1 Pseudomonadota bacterium | reverse complement strand
CGTAGTGGCGCCGTCGGAATTCACCGCCAGGCCGGGCGCGCTGCTGCGCGTGAAATATTGAAGGAGGCCATGAAGATGCACGCAAAGTCGCTTCTGATCGCTGGTGCTGCGGCGCTGGCAGGGCTGATTGCCCTGCCCACGGCCAGCCTTGCCCACCACGCCTTTGCCGCCGAGTTCGATTCCAGCAAGCCGCTGGTGATCGACGGCGTGGTGACCAAGGTACGCTTCGTCAATCCGCACAGCTGGATCTACCTCGACGTCAAGAACAAGGACGGCTCGGTAACCAACTGGGGCTTCGAGTTCGGCACGCCGACTTCGCTGCGCGCCAGCAACATCACGCGCGACAACGTCCATGCCGGCGTGCCGATCCGTCTGGCCGGATATAAGGCCAAGAACGGCGGACCGTTCGGCTATGCCACCACGGTCGTCCTGCCGGGTGGGCGCAAGGTGCAGACCGGCAGCGCGCCCGACGCTCCGCCGCCGCCCGTGGGGAAATGAGATGATCCGGAAGGCAGCGATCCTGCTGGCGGCATCGACCGCGCTTTTCATGCCTGCGCTGGCCGGGGCGGCTCCCGCCAAACTGGCGGTGGCCGCAGCCCCTGCTGCGCCGGCGATCCCGCGGCAGGCTGATGGCAAGCCCGATTTCGCCGGCATCTGGCAGGTGCTGGGCGAGGCCGACTACGATCTCGAACCCCATGCCAGCCGTCGCGACGCGCCGCCGGGGCCGGGCGTGGTCGAAGGGGGCAAGATTCCCTACACGCCCGAAGCGCTGGAGCGGCGGGCTAGCAACTTTGCCACCCGCGCCAAGGACGACCCGCGCCTCAAGTGCTGGGTGCTGGGCGTTCCGCGGGGCGTTTACTATCCCGCCCCGTTCCAGATCTTCCAGCGTGCGCAGGACCTGACTCTGGTCCACCAGTTCGGCAATCAGGTGCGAACGATCCGCACTGATGGCTCTGACCATCCGGAGGAAAAGCATCAGGAATTCTGGCTGGGCGACAGCCGGGGGCACTGGGAAGGCGATACGCTCGTCGTCGACGTGGCGGACTTCAACGAGGAAACCTGGCTTGACCGCGCGGGCAACTTTCACGGGCCGGACCTGCACGTCGTCGAGCGCTGGACTTTCGTCGATCCCAACACGATTTCCTACAGTGTGACGCTGGACGAAGTCGGCATCTTCACGAAGCCGTGGACCATCAATGTCCTGCTGCACCGCCGCCGGGACAAGGGTTTCCAGTTGATCGAGGATTATTGTTACGCGCTCGAATACGAGCAGTTCTACCCGCACAAGGACGGCAAGTGATGAACCGCAAGACCGTTTGCGCCACGGTGGCGCTGTTGTTGACCAGCATCGCCCCGGCTGCGATCGCTCAGGAGGCAGCGCCCGCTCCGCAGCCAACTGCCCCCGGCATCCGCTGGCAGAAGGATGTACCTACCATCGCCTCGGGCGAATGGACCGGCGCGCGGCTTGCCGATGGCCAGCCCGATGTCAGCGGGTTCTGGTCTAACACGATCTCGAACCACAGCAACTTCACCGATCCGCAGGCCGGGCCTCCGGGCGAGCCTTCGGCGGCGGCCAAGCTCCCGCGTGACCAGCGCGCGCCGAGCCGGGTGTCCGATCCGGCTGACGGGCAGGTGCCCTACCTCCCTGCGGCCCGCGCGTTGCAGGAGGATTTTGCGAAGAACTTCCCCAACCCGGTCAAGCCCCGCTACATCGAACCGCTGGCGCGCTGCGCACCTGCAGGCGTGCCCAAGTCGTTCATGTGGCATGGCTATGAAGTGCGCCAGTATCCCGGATACGTCGTGTTCCTGTTCGATTCCGGTACGCGGATCATCCGTCTCGACGGATCGCCGCATCTTTCGCCCGAAATCAAGCTTTGGAACGGGGATTCGCGCGGACACTGGGAAGGCAACACGCTGGTCGTCGACACCCGCAACAACAACGGCAAGGCGCTGTTCGGCCGCTATGGCGATTTTATGAGCGAGAACGCGACCGTAGCCGAACGCTTCGTGTTCGATGCCGATGGCAAGCGCTTCAACTACGTGGCGACCTTCACCGACCCCACTGTCTATTCACGGCCCTGGACAGCGACGATCCCGGCGCGGCGCTATACCGTGGCCGACAAGCCTGACGGCTGGCACTTCGACGTCAAACCGGTCAATGCTCCCGGAAAACCGCTGCAATACGAGCACTACGAGCGCATCTGCGCCGAGAATAACGGTCCATTCGGCGGCGGCGCGGTTGGCGTGCCTTCGGACGAAGCGGTGATCGACCGCTGATCGCTAGGCCAGCATGGAAAAGGGGGCGAGGTGCATTGCGCGCCCCGCCCCCTTTTTCGTTTACCTGAGGGATCAGCCGAACTTCTTCGCCAGCACCGCCGCAACCGCGTCCGCATCGGCAGGCTCGACCGGGGCCTTGTAGACATTGATCATCTTGGCGACCGAGTCCTTCCAGAACTGCGCGCCCTTCCCGCGTGGCTGCGTAACGATGTATTCGAGCGAGTGGCAGGCCGAGCAGACGTTGACGACAACCTCGCCCTCGGCATCGGACAGTTCTGCCGGGGTTCTTTCCGGCGGGGCCGAATAGGTCAGGGGCTTGGCGGGGATTGCAGCCGGAAGCAGCGCCGCAGCGGTGATCAATACGAGTGATGCGCTGCGCATCATGCAACCTCCAGCTTGAGGGTTTCCACCACGTTGCGCATGTAGCCCGCCGGCTGCCAGCGCTGTTCAAGTGGCTGAGTTTCGCCATCGGCGGTCTGCGCGCGAACCTTGATTGCGTGCATACCCTTCTGCAGCGAAAGCCCCAACCGCCATTCGCGGAACGAGTAGCGCCCGAGATCCTCGCCCAGCCGCGCTTCCTGCCAGCCCTGCCCGCCATCTGCCGAAACCAGAATGCGCGCGATGTTCGATCCTCCGGCAAAGGCAATGCCACGAAGCTCGACCGCACGCCCGGCCGCAACCTTGGCGCCATCGGCATGGCTGGTCACGAATGAGCGCACGTTGAACCGGCTGATCGGCTTGGTCTTGTCCGGTTTCTGGCCGGGAACGAGGCAATTGCAGTCGTTGTCGGGAATTCGATAGGCTGTCTTCATCCAGTACCCTTCGAACTGGGCATCGACCACGTTGATCGCGTTCAGATGCTTGACCCAGTAGGTGCCGTAATGTCCCGGCACAATCAGGCGCAACGGATAGCCGTTGAGGTAGGGTAAATCCTGCCCGTTCATCTGGAAGGCGATCATGACTTCGCCATCGCGGGCATGGTCGATGTCGAGCGCCTTGACAAAATCCGGGATGCCGTCGAGCGGCGGATTGTCGAGGCCATTGAACGTGACCTGCCGCGCGCCTTCGCGCAAGCCTGCCTTGTCGAGCAGCGCCTTCAGCGACACCCCGCGCCAGCGCGCATTGCCCATGGCGCCATTGCCGAGCTGCCCGCCCCCAACGCGCGGCTCGACAAAGCCGCGGCTGTTGCCCGAGCACTGGTTGACGGCGACGATCTCCTCAATTGGAAAGTCGCGCTTCAGACTGGCCAGAGAAATTTCGAGCGGCTTGCCGACATGGCCACCGATCTTGAGACGGAATGCCGCCGGGTCGATTACATCGGGCAGACCGGACAGGTGATAGCGCACGAAGAACGCATCGTTCGGCGTAATCAGTCCCTGGTTGAACACCTCAAACGGTGTCTCGAGCTGTGGCGGGCGCGTTGTCAGCAGGATCATTTCCCGCTTCTGGGGAAAGCGCACCAGCGGTCGCGCGCCATTGGCGAACGGCATCTGCACGGTCCTGGCAAGACCCACTGCGGGCGCTGCCGCAAGCGCAAGGCCGGAGGCGGTGAGGAATTCCCGGCGGCCCCAGTTTCGCACGTCCACTTCGTTCATCTTAGATCCTGTCAGTGATGCAATTGCAGCGAAGCGGGAGGCACCATGGTGACCGGAGCCGCCGCCACGCTGCCAACCTCGCCTACATGCAGATCGCGGCGTTCGGTAAATGGCGCAATTTCAGGCGCCTGCACCAGACGCGATGCGCGCTTCTTGCCGCTCAGCACATCGACATCGAGATGGGGCGCGAGCATGGCAACGAACTGATAGGCATAGTTGCGCAACAAGGTGCCCTTCTGCAGCGCGATCTTTGTCGTACCGGTGCCGAAGAGCTCAGCGGAGCCGGGCACGACCCGAAGCTCGCCATCCGTACCGCTCTCCACCGCCATCTGGGCAATGATCCCGACGCCCGCACCAAGGCGGACGTAAGTCTTGATGACATCCGCATCCATGGCGCGCAGGCGCAGATCGACTTCGACTCCGGCCTGTTCGAATGCCTCGAGCACGCGTGAACCGCCTGAAAACTCCGCATTATAGGTGATGATCGGATAGCGGGCGATGTCAGCCAGCGTCGCGGCATTCAAAGCCAGCAGGGGATGGCCCTGCGGCGCGATGACGACGTGGTGCCAAGTGAAGCAGGGATGCGTTTCCAGATGCGAATTGCCATCGACCGCCTCGGTTGCCACGCCAATGTCCGCCTCGCCGCGCACCAGGGCATCGACGACGTAGCTCGGGCTGCCCTGCAGCAGCTCGACCTCGACTTTCGGGAACAGCTTAGCGAACTGCAGCAGGAGGCGCGGCAGGACATAGTTGGCCTGATTATGCGTGGCCGCAATGATCAGGCGCCCCTTGTCGGCCTGCGCAAACTGGTCCGAAAGGCGCTTGAGGTTGTCTGCCTCCTGCAGCAGCCGGTCGATCACTTTGGCGGCGTTCTCTCCAGCGGGAGTCAGGCCGACCAGCCGCTTGCCCCGGCGCACGAATATATCGACGCGCAATTCCTGTTCCAGTTCGCGGATCTGCTTGCTCACACCCGATTGCGACGTGAACAGCTCGTTGGCAACTTTGGTCAGGTTGAGGTCGTTCTTCACCGCTGCGCGGATATAGCGCAGTTGCTGGAAGTTCATGCCCGCCTCCCCGGTCCGGCACATGGCCGACCGGCAAAAGGCGAGACGCGGGTGTATTGTGAAATCGGCATGATGCGCGTTCCCCTCGCTCGCTTTGGCGAAGCATCCTGCGCAGGGTAGCAGCCGTCTCTACCTCTTTAGTAGAGATTTGCGCAATTCACAAGCGGTGAACGCAGTTCTGCCAGCTTCGAGCCACCTTTGAACCGACAATTTGTTCTATCGAAAGCGCAAATCCGGCTTGGCTGCAGCTTTGAACAGCAGGGCATGAGCATATGAGAAACCATGCCTTAGCTACCGCCACACATAGCAGTAAGCCCCTGCCAAGGGGCGTGCGGAGATGCATCGACTCCGCACATGAGGGCGCCTGTGAAACACCGTACCATTCTTCTTCTGGCAGCGAGCCTTGCGGGCATTGCCATCGCATCGACCGCCCTGCGCGCGCAGGCCACTGCTCCTGAACCCCTGCCGCTGCCTGAGTTGATGGGCCACGTCATGCAACGCAACGCCTATCAGCTGTGGGCGTGGACGGCTCTTGAAGCAGATGCCACCGGCAACCATTCAGGTGAGCCGAAGAGCGAAGACGACTGGGAAAACGCGGAAAGCGACGCGCTGACGCTGCGTCAGCTCGCGATCCTTCTGCGCGGTGCACCTTATCGGCAGGAGGACCCACGCTGGGACAGGCTAGCGGGTGATCTTGAAGCCGCCGCCACCGCAAGTGCGCAAGCTGCCGAGCGCAAGGATCTCGCTGGCCTCGCTGCTGCCGGAGAAGCGATCAACGCCCGCTGTGTGGCCTGCCACTGGGCATTCGCTCCGGCGCTCGAAGAAGTACCGCCGCCCGTTCCGGTATCATAAATCGAAGCGCAGTTCCGCAAGCAGGCGTCGGCCC
>JAZKBJ010000155.1:0-583 GCA_040388685.1 Pseudomonadota bacterium | reverse complement strand
ATAGAGGAAGGCTCCGTTCGACGAGACCTGCCAGCCATAGTCATCGAACACGTTGGCCAGTTGCAACCGCAGCAGGGCACGGGTCTTGCCGATCGCAAAGCGGTACCGCGTGCCGAGGTCGAGCGTCTCGCGCGATGGCGCATAAAGCGTGTTGGCGGGATTGCCGACGCGGGCCGAAAGGCTTTCGAAGGCAAGATCGAACGAGACGGGACTGCGCCCCCCACCCAGCCGCCAGTCGACGTTGGCGATCGAGCGGCGCTTGATCGTGCCAACCGGCCGCAGTCCGATCCGGCCCTCGTCCACAAGCAAGCCGCTGATGCGGGAATCGATCAGGACGGTTCCCAGCACAATCGTCAGGCCAGGACCCACAGCCCCAGTCACCGAAAGTTCGACACCACGGTTCGAGGAAGACCCGAGATCGCGATAGAGCAGGTTGTCGTCTAGATTGTAGTAAGGCTTGTCGATCTGGAACAGGCCAGCCACCAGACTGAGGTTGCGCGATAGGGCATAGCGCAGGCCCAGATCGGTCTGGCTGGTGCGGATCGCTGGCGGCACCGCGCCACGGTTGATGGCGTTCTGCGGG
>JAZKBJ010000154.1:2414-3674 GCA_040388685.1 Pseudomonadota bacterium | reverse complement strand
ACGCTGTACTTCGACCGCCACGACGGCGAGGCCGCGACGTGCGAGGACTTCGTCCAAGCCATTGAAGACGGGGCAGAAATCGACCTCAAGCAGTTCCGCCGCTGGTACGAACAGGCAGGCACCCCCAAGGTGGGTGTTACCATGGGGTATGAGGGGGGTAAGGTGACCCTTACGCTGTCTCAGGCGATGAATCCCACCCCCGGCCAGCCCGTCAAGCAGCCGATGGTCATCCCGCTTCGCACCGCGCTGTTCGACCGCGCCAGCGGCACGCATGGCGGCGAGCAATTGCTTGTCCTGACCGAACCTGAGCAGACTTTCACGTTTGACGGTTTTGCCGCGCCGCCGGTCCTCTCGATCAACCGCGGTTTTTCCGCCCCGGTTGAAATCACCGCGCCGATCACCGCCGACGATCTCGTGTTCCTCGCCGCGCATGATGACGATCCCTTCGCGCGCTACGAGGCGATGCAGCAGTTGATAGTGCGGCACCTTGTCGCCGCGATATCGGGCGTGATGTCCGATGCCGAGCGCGCAGCCGGGCGTGCCGCGATTGGCGATGCGATGGGCGCGATTCTGGATGATGCCGCGCTTGACGATCTGATGCGCGGCGAACTGCTGATCCTGCCGGGCGAGGCCTATCTTGCCGAGCAGCTTGTCCGCGCCGACCCCACGCGCATCTTCGCCGAACGCGAAGGCCTCAAGCGCTGGCTGGGCGAGACGCTCAAGGCCAAGTGGCTGGCGCTGCACGACCGCTGCAGCGCGGTGCCCTACAGCCTTGATGCCGCAGCACGCGGCGCGCGCAAGCTGAAGACGCAGGCGCTGGTCTACCTCGCACCCGCAGACCCTGCCGAGGCCGCTGCCCGCGCAAAGGCGCAATACGACAGCGCGACCAACATGACCGACCGCCAATCGGCGCTGATGGTGCTGTGCAGCCTCGATTGCCCGCAGCGCGAAGTGGCGCTGGCGGATTTCCACGCCCGCTTCGATGGCAACATGCTGGTGATCGACAAGTGGTTCTCGCTCCAGGCGGGATCGCTGCACCCCGATGCCACCAGCCACGTCAAGGCGCTGGCCGCCCACCCGGACTTCACCATGACCAACCCCAACCGCGTGCGCGCGTTGTGGATGGCCTATGCGGTCAATGCACAGGCATTTCACCGGGCAGGAGGCGAAGGCTACCGGCTGATCGCCGACCTGATCCTCGCGCTCGATCCGATCAACGGCAATGTCGCCGCGCGCTTCGTGCCGCCGCTTGGCCGCTGG
>JAZKBJ010000154.1:0-2404 GCA_040388685.1 Pseudomonadota bacterium | reverse complement strand
GGGCAGAACTGGAACGCATCGCCGCCGCACCCGGCCTGTCGCGCGATGTGCGCGAACAGGTGACCAAGAGCCTTGAGGCCTGAGGGTGGCAGAGTGAGCGTCGAAGCGCTGACCCATCCCCTGCTGAACGGCGCGGCGCATGGCTTCCTCGGCCGTCGCGGCGGGGTGAGCATGGGTGATTTGGCCGGACTGAACGTCAGTTATAGCGACGATGAACCGGCACTTACGTCCGAAAACCGCCGCCGCGCGGTGGAGGGCGTGCTGCCGGGCGGCTGCTTGCAGACCTGCTACCAGATTCATTCGGCGGATGTGGTGACGGTGACCGAGCCTTGGGCCGATGGCGACCGCCCCAAGGCCGACGCTCTGGTGACGAATCGCTCCGGCGTGGTCCTTGGCGTGCTGACGGCGGACTGCGCGCCGGTGCTGTTCCACGATGACACGGCAGGCGTGGTCGGCGCAGCGCACGCCGGGTGGAAGGGCGCGTTCACCGGGGTCACCGATGCGACGCTGGCCGCGATGGAAGCGCTGGGGGCCACCCGCGCCAACATCGCCGCCGTGGTCGGCCCGTGCATCGCGCAGAAAAGTTACGAGGTGGACACCGCGTTCGAGACCCGCTTCCTCGAACAGGCGCCAGAGAACGAACGCTTCTTTCGCGCCGGGTCCGAGGGCCATGCCTGGTTCGACCTCGAAGGCTACGTCGCCTCGCGCCTGCGCGACGCGGGCGTTGGCAAGGTCGGCATGCTGGGCGAGGACACCTATGCGCAGGAAGGCCGCTTCTATTCCTTCCGCCGCGCCACGCATCGCAGGGAGCCGGGCTACGGACGGCAGATCTCGCTGATCGGCCTGCGCCCGGCCTGACGCTGGTGGCCCTGCCCATCCTCTACAGCTTCCGCCGCTGCCCCTATGCGATGCGGGCAAGGCTGGCCTTGGCGGTGAGCGGGACGGTGTGCGAACTGCGCGAGGTGAAGCTTTCGGCCAAGCCGCCTGAAATGCTCGCCGCATCGCCCAGGGGCACGGTGCCGTTGCTGGTCCTGCCCGATGGTACGGTGATCGACCAGAGCCTCGACGTGATGCGCTGGGCGCTGGCGCAAAGCGATCCCGAGGGCTGGCTCACCCGCGACGATCCCGCGCTGATCGCGCGCAACGACGGCGCGTTCAAGCACGACCTCGACCGGTATAAGTATCCTGAGCGGCATGGCTCCGATGCCTTGGCGCACCGGGAGAGCGGGCTGGCGTTCCTGCGCGATCTGGACGCGCAACTGGCCGTGCAGGGTCAGTTGTGCGGGGCGGAGCGTGGGCTGGCCGACATGGCGGTGATGCCCTTCGTGCGCCAGTTCGCCAGCGTGGATGCGGGGTGGTTTGCCGGGCTTGATCTGCCGCATGTGCAGCGCTGGCTGGCGGGGCATGTGGAGTCAGCGCTGTTCGGCGCGGTGATGGAGAAATTCGCGCCCTGGCGGGAGGGCGATGCGGGGGTGGTGTTTCCGGGGTGAAGCCATTTGATTTCGCGCCAAGACCGCAAAGAAGATTGGTTCGCGCAGAGGCGCAGAGGCGCGGAGATGTTGCGCTGGCGGCAAGGCCGCGTTCTGTTCTGCGATTTTTGGTGACATCGAGGAAGATCAGGGAGGTCCGCCCTTGCCCCATGAACCGAAAAACCTCCGCGCCTCTGCGCGAACCACCTTCTTCAAAGCCCGCCGCAAAGAAAAGCCTCACCCCGGGTCAAGCCCGGGGCGACGATATACGGGGCGGCTGCTTTCAGAGATGGGGCCGTTGGCGCTGAACGGCAGGAAAGTCGTGGTTAGCGGACGGGCAGCTAATCTTCCGTTATCTCTCCTTGCCAATCCCAAGCGCGCTCTGTCCATCCATCACCACGGAATTGTCGCCATCTGGATCGTCGATCGAGGTCATTCAAAAGCCAGCGTGGCGACATACCTGAAGATGGGTCCTCATTGCCCTGAGGATCGTATGATTTAGTAAATACGGTATCACCGTTGATAATGTTCAGGGCTTGAATGACCCCTTGATTGACGATGCGATCCAGAAGCGTCTCGGACTCGTCGTTTCTAACATCCCAATCGTGTTCATCGAAGTGTGTATGCGACAACCCGGTGGACAGCATGATCTCATGCTCGTTTACATTCACCCACAGCCCTTGCATCCGGGCACATGGAGATGGCCAGAAGTAGGTCATCACACCGTATTCGTTCCAGCTAATGCGGGGATCGAAAGGTAGTCTGGCCACTGCTGCTGGGACAAAGAGCTCTTGCAGGCGATACATTGAAGCATGTCTTTCCATATGCGTCACTTACGCCCAGATCGTTATCAAATGCTCAGCGACTTCCGCTTTGGCGTCGTGTCCGGAACGACTGCATTTGGCCGTAAAATGCGAATAGCTGCCGAGCGCGAG
>JAZKBJ010000153.1:24693-30526 GCA_040388685.1 Pseudomonadota bacterium | reverse complement strand
CAAAGTGGGGAATTTTACTTTGCCACTTCCGGGGATTTTTACAGTGCCGTTGACAGGGAGTATCAAAACCCACAGCGCAGATGGATTTGTTCTCAGATTGTTCGCGTGGTATCAAGCAAAGCCTGACAACTGAGCGAGTGAGTATGGCACGGGCAAATGAGCGCTTGATTGGGAAATTGTACTCCGATGATCTGGAGGTGCCGGATGTCGTATGGGTTTACAATGTCAATCGGCGTCCAATGGGGACCCCCTATCGGCGCGCAAAAGGGACCCCCTTTGCGTTGCGTAGAACGGTTGATGCTGGGCGCGTGTTTCGCGCTGCTGGCGGCGCAGGGAGGGCGTAGCCCGACCGGAGGCGGCAGCAGCGCGGAGTCGATTTCTGAGGAGGTCAGCTGCGGTGCTTGAAGCGCCAGCTGTCGTTGCCGGTCTCGACGATATCGCAATGGTGGGTGATGCGGTCGAGCAGCGCGGTGGTCTCCCGCGTCCAGACATAGGAGATATCAGCACCCCACTTCTGATCCGGGCCTGCGGCAGCAAAATCCTGATCGATGATGTTGGGTGCGACAGGCCAGGCATGCTGGCTGTCAGTGGTCCGCTTGAACCGCCGCTTCTGCCGGGCCTTGAGGTCGTTCTCGCGCATCAGCCGTGCTGTCCGCCGTCGGCCAATGGCAAAGCCCTCATCCTGTAATTCCCGCGTCATGCGCGGACTGCCATAGGTGCCATTCGACAGTGCGAAGGCGGAGCGAACATGGGCCAGCAGCACCATGTCCTCCCGCTGCCGGGGGCTGGCGCTACGGCCTTTCCAGGCGAAGTAACCGCTCTGGCTGACGCCGAGAACCTCGCAGAGACGCTGGACGGGGAACTCCGCGTCAGGGTCTTGGCCGCTCAAAAGGTGGCTTTACGACCAAGATCCATCTCCGCATCAATGCGCTGGGCCTGCCCATAGCGGTGGCGTTGACCGGGGGAGAAGCTTCCGACTTCAAGGGATATCTGCCAGTCATGGATGCCGATGGGCCAGCGCCGAAGGTGCTGCTTGCCGACAAGGGCTATGATGCTGACTTCATTCGCGAAGATATGGAGAGGCGCGGCGGCATCGCCATGATCCCGACCAAGCGAAACCGCCTGATCCAGTTGCCTGTCGATGCCGCGATCTATGCCCTGCGCAACATGGTCGAGCGCTGCTTCAACAAGCTCAAGAATGCCCGAAGGCTGGCAACCCGCTACGATAAAACCGCCGATAGCTATCTCGGCTTCATCCACATCGTCTCAATCCGGTTGTGGACCCGCCAATTTGTCAACGCATCCTAACTGGGTACGGTACGAACTTTACTTTTCGTCGTTTGTGCGGACTTCGAATTGGCGGACGATGGACCGTTCCCGGGCCAATGCCGGAGCCAAGCAAAGCGCTCGGGATCTTGGCGAAGCAAAAATTCACAAATGCGCTGCTGCTCCTGAATGGAAGAGCGCATCAAAAACCCTCGCAATTCATGATCGATCGCTTGGCGCGGCGCTCCCAGACTCTCGGCCTTTGCGTACCATTCGTGCCCTGTCGGGAGGTCCCCAAGCTCGATGTGGACTGCGCCCAACAACGTGCATGGTCTATAATCACTTGAGGTCAGATTATGCGCTTCGCTTGCCAGTGCTTTGGCCTCGTCGAGGCGGCGCAGGTCACGCATTGCTCCGCCGCGCGTTGTTGCCAAAGCCGACCTGAGTTTGGGATTTGGCCCGATCCGCGCCAGTGCCGCCTCGGTCAGGCGCAAGGCTCGCTCCGGTTCGCCTGCCTTGCGCCAATGCCCGCTCGCATTCACGGCATTCCAGGGATCACCGCTGCTTTCCCATGCTTTGGTCAGGGCTGCGGCTTCCAATGCATGCCAGGCTCTCTGCAGCTCGTCGGTCCAGCAGTAATCAGCCTCGATCTTGAGCCATGCGAGGTCCTCGACTTTGAGGCGTTGCCGGTTTGCGACTTGCCTGAGAAGCGCCATCACACGCGGATAATCTTCGCTTTCGACATATCCCACACCGAAGCGCTGCCGCAGTTCCCTGGCCTCTCGCTTCCGGCGGAGCGCAGGATCGTTCGCCATGGCGGCAAAGGTCGCCTTGACCGCAGCTGCTCCGGCCTCAGCGCGCTCTGCCAATTCTGCCGCATCCTTCACGGCCTTGGCCGAAGCCTCCTCAATGCGCGCTGCCTGCTCCTGCTCGGCCGCAGCCCGAAATTCTGCCAGAGTTAGCGTGCCATCGGCCAAGGCGTTGAGCGCATGCAGACCTGTCGTTGCGAGAAACTGCCGCTGTAGTGCGGTCATCTGCTCGCCTGAATCAATCTTCAAGAGAGTCCCGTTCAAGCGGGCACCCAATTGAGCCGCGCCAGGCAGGTCCTCCAGAAAATAGCGTTTCGCCAAATCGGCGTGCAGAGATCGTGTCATGGGCCTCTGTTACGTCTGTGGTCCTGCGCGCCGATAATATGCTCAATTCAGATATCGTGCGACTTTCTATGTGGCACGCCGGTCTTTTGGATCTCTTAACGTCTCGAGGCCAACTCATCGCATGACAGTGGGACCTATCGCCTGGTGTTGACATGGTGGCGGAAGAAAAGAAGCTCGGCATCCATGCAAAGTGAATCAACCAGCCGACGCCTGCATGACCCGGTATTGCGGCCCACAGACGTGATCCATCACCTCAAATTCAATACTTTCGTTGCCGCTCGTACAAATCGCGGTAGTACTGTAAATGCGTCACTCTCAGACCGCGCATTCCAGAGCGATCCACTGCACGTTCCCAGCACACGTATTCTTCAAGCGTGAGGCGGTAGCGCTCGCACGCCTCCTCAATTGTCAGATGTCCGCCTTGAATTGCGGCCACGACTTCGGCTTTGCGCCGGATCACCCATCGCTTCGTCTCCCGTGGAGGAAGTGATTCAAGCGTCAACGGCTCGCCTAGAGGGCCAATCACCGACGCGGGACGAATCTTTTGATTTTCCAGCATGGAGCAAAATATCTATGCCTAAAGTTAATATAACGATAAACCCTTAGTTCCTTCCCTGGGTTGAGCTAGCCATGCGGTGGCAGCGACTGCATGCTGGACATTAGCCTCGCGCCAAAGCCAGGTCGGCCCCCCGTATCCATGGCTGCGTCTTGTGATGGAATTTGAAAGGTGTCATCCTTCCGGCGCGGCGGATGAACATGCCCAATGGACGTGACGCCGAGCCGGAGGAGCCAGAAATGAGCTACAAGATCATTGAAATCGAAGGCATTGGCGCAAAATATGCGGAACGCTTGCAGGCCGCCGGAATCTATTCGACCAACGATCTACTCAACGCTTGCGGCAGCAGGACGGGTCGGGATCAAACGGCAGAAAAGACCGGCATGTCGGCGAGTCAGCTCCTCAAATGGGCAAATATGGCCGATCTGATGCGGGTATCCGGCATCGGCGAGGAATATTCCGAACTTCTGGAAGCAGCTGGCGTGGATACGGTCAAAGAACTCGCGACGCGGAATGCAGAAAATCTTGCAGTCAAAATGAAGGAAGTCAACGAGGCCAAGGGCCTGACCCGCGCACTCCCTGGGGCCGGACAAGTGCAGAAGTGGGTTGATCAAGCGAAAACCCTTGACCCTGCAATCCATTATTAACCGAATAACAGCGCGAGGACTACCAAGATCCCGACGATCTTTGAATTACGAACCGCCGGGATCTTGTTAAAATTCTTCAATCCGGGTCAACATACACCACCTCGACGGAAGTATTTGACGATCCCCAGCCTGATAACCCCGCCAACAAAGGCGATGATCAGGCCCGTTGGTGAAAATTTTTCCACACTACCGCAGATGTCGACCGGAGGCCCTGACCTTGCGTTGCCAGTACCAGACCCCACGCAGCCCACAGCGATGTTCCAAAATATGCCCGTAGAGGCGTCCCGGTTATCACGAGGCTCACCAACCAGCCTGCGATGCTACCGACGACCAAGGCAATCATCCAGCCCATCGCCATCCTCACTCTTGAGATCTTAGCCACGGCCATTTTACTTTTAACTGATCACCGCGACAGCTCGATGCTCTTGTGCGGTGCCTCATGCCTGATGAAGCGGTTCACCCGGGTGCAGCACAAAGCGCCAGATCAGTGCACCAATTGCAGCGCCAGCCAAAGGTGCGAGCCAGAACAACCAAAGCTGGCCCAGCGCACCTGTTTCGGCGAAAATGGCAACGCCAGTCGAACGCGCTGGATTGACCGAGGTGTTGGTGACTGGAATAGAGACCAAGTGAATCAGCGTCAGGGCCAAACCAATTGCGATTGGCGCAAATCCAGCTGGAACTGCCTTCGATGTTGATCCGAGGATCACGATTATAAAACCTGCCGTCAAAATCGTTTCGATGAGAAAAGCGGCATGCATCTAATATCCACCGGGTGAAAGTGATCCGAAACCGTTCGACGCAAAGCCTCCGACTTCAAAACCTGCCCTGCCAGAGGCAATGGAATATAGCGCAGCTCCAGCCCCGATTGCACATGCGACTTGCGCAATCCAGTAAGGCAGCAAGTCCCTCCAGCTAAACCGATTGGCCAAGGCGAGCCCCAGCGAAACCGCGGGATTGAAATGCCCACCCGAAATACCTCCAACGGCATAGGCCATAGTCAACACGGTCAGGCCGAAGGCAAGCGAGACGCCCGCAAAGCCGATACCGAGATTCGGAAAGGCAGCTGCCAGCACCGCTGAACCACAGCCTCCAAAAACAAGCCAGAATGTTCCAAAAAACTCTGCAGCAAGCTTCCTTGTCATGGCACCCTCCGTGGACCGCCTGGATGGAAGCTTAGAGGACATCCTGCCCAAGCCAAAGCGGGCATTTTGCGTTGCCGCAGCTTCTCTTGAATTCCGCGAAGACAATTAGAAGAACTTCGGCACAGGGCTAGAACGCAGGCTGCCGTCAGTTCACGGCTCATTGACTGCCCGAAAGGAAGGCACGGGAGCACGAAGGAAGGACATAGAGCCTTGACACAGGCTCTTTTGGGTCCAGCCTGCGACTCGTCTACCGAGAGTCTTTCACCACGGGAGGGACGCGCATGCTGAGCGAATTCAAAGCATTCATCGCAAAGGGAAATGTTCTCGACCTCGCCGTAGCCGTGATCATCGGAGCAGCCTTTGCCAAGATCGTTGCCAGCCTGACTGATGACATCATCATGCCTGTTGTAGGGGCAATCTTCGGTGGGTTGGATTTCTCCAGCAAATTCGTCATTCTTGGCGATATTCCCAACACCTACCATGGATCGCTGACGGACTATGCCGCGCTGAAGGCGGCAGGCGTCCCCATTCTGGGATGGGGCGCATTCGTCACGGTCCTGCTCGACTTCGTCATTCTGGCGTTCATTATCTTTCTGATGGTCCGCACGGCCAACCGATTGATGCCCAAAGCTCCCGAAGTCGCTACCGGACCGAGTGAGACCCAGCTTCTGACGGAAATTCGCGACGAACTGCGCCGCAAGGCTTAGGCACTGAAAACAGTCAGGAGGCTAATATGAGCATTTTCGACGGAATCCTCAGTCAGGTCGGCGGCAACATCGACATTGCCAATCTTGCGGCCAAAGTCGGTATCGATCCGGCGCTGGCGGAAAAGGCTGTCGCAGCTTTGGGCGTCGCGCACCCGCAACCTGGCGACACTGTCACGACAGCTGCCGCATCGACTGGAATTGACAGCGGTACCCTGACGCAAATCGTCGGTCATCTCGGCGGCGAAGGAAGTCTCGGGCAATTCACGCAGCTAATGCAGGAGCACCCGCAAGCCAGTGGCCTTCTGGGCAAACTCGACCAGGACGGCGACGGAAATCCGCTGAACGACGTTTTGGGCATGGC
>JAZKBJ010000153.1:13163-24683 GCA_040388685.1 Pseudomonadota bacterium | reverse complement strand
CCGGCATGACCGGCCGCGTTCGGAGGACCCTATGGCGAAGAATCTCTTCGGCAAGACCTGATCGCTCACTAACCTGCCAGCATGTGGCCCTCCGATCTGATGTACAAAATTGCCAGATCGGAAACTCGATGAGCGCCTCGGCCAGCCTTCAGCCTATCCAATACTCGGAATACCGATCACCTTCAGCGCGCGGGATAGACTTGATTGCGCACCGTCTGGACATTTAGCAGCCCATGCGTCCCACTCTACTGCCATCACAAATTGGGACGGTAGCGATAGAAGCTTGCTCAGCGGTATGGCGAACCCCAACTCGCCCCCGCCTAGAGAACGAGGCCCCGACTACCTGGTAGTCGAGGCCTCGTGGAAACGACGTGACTTGCTTCCGCGCAACAACCTGCCTGCTAACAGGCTAGGTCGTCAAGGACAGCTTTCAATGCGAGAGACGCGCTACCAGGCCAGAATCTCTAGGCATCGCGGGATAGTAGGCCTAGCCCCCACCCCGCCTCTTCCAGAAGCCCCAGACGGGAATTTCGGGAAATGCGCTCAACTGAAAGAGTTCATCCTGGGTTGTGACGATATTCTCAATTTCCGAATGTCAATCGGCGTCCAATGGGGACCCCCTATCGGCGCGCAAAAGGGACCCCCTTTGCGTTGCGTAGAACGGTTGATGCTGGGCGCGTGTTTCGCGCTGCTGGCGGCGCAGGGAGGGCGTAGCCCGACCGGAGGCGGCAGCAGCGCGGAGTCGATTTCTGAGGAGGTCAGCTGCGGTGCTTGAAGCGCCAGCTGTCGTTGCCGGTCTCGACGATATCGCAATGGTGGGTGATGCGGTCGAGCAGCGCGGTGGTCATCTTGGGATCGCCGAAGACGGTGGGCCACTCGCCGAAGGCCAGGTTGGTAGTGATGATGACCGAGGTCTTCTCGTAGAGCTTGCTGATGAGGTGGAACAGCAGCTGCCCGCCTGATCTGGCGAACGGCAGGTAGCCAAGTTCGTCGAGGACCACGACGTCGAGCCGGCTCAGTTGGGCGGCCATGGCGCCGGCCTTGCCGATGCGGGCCTCCTCTTCGAGCCGGGTGACGAGGTCGACCGTATTGAAGTAGCGGCCGCGGGCACCGGCGCGGACGACGCTGGCGGTGATCGCGGTGGCCAGGTGGGTCTTGCCAGTGCCAGTGCCGCCGATGAGCACGATATTGCGCCGTGCGGGCACGAACGAGCCGGCGTGGAGGGAGCGGACCAGGCCCTCGTTGATCGGGGTGCCCTCGAACACGAAGGCATCGAGGTCCTTGACCACGGGCAACTTGGCCGCGGTCATGCGGTAGCGGATCGAGGCGGCATGACGATGCGCCGCTTCTGCCCGCAGCAGGTCGGTCAGGATCTCGTGGGTCGTGCGCTTGCGCTGCAGCCCCGTGGTGACGGCTTCGTCGAACGCCCCGGCCATGCCCCTGAGGCCGAGCCCCCGCATGGCCTCGATCATCTCATGCCGCTGCATCAAGGCCTCGCACCGTGTCGTAGCGGGCGCAGTCCGCAATTGGCGGATGGCTAAGCTTGAGATCGACGACCACGTCGAGAGGCCGGTCAGTCGCCGGTTCGCGGTATCGCGCCAGAATGTTGAGGATCACCTCGTCGCTGGCGGCGCCGGCATCAAGCGCTTCGCGGATCGCGGCTTCGACCGCGTCCAGGCCATCGGTCAGCACGGCCGCCAGCACGCGCACAAAGCGGCGGTCGGCCTCGTCACCGCTGCCCAGCTTGCGGCGCAGCCGCGCCAGTGCCGGCGGCAGGTCCCAGCCCTGGAAGGGGGCGCCGTTGCGCCAGGCTCCGGGCTTGTTGGCCAGAACGGGGAGATAATGCCAGGGATCGTAGATCGTCCGGTCACGGCCGAAGTGCCGGGCATGTTCGGCGATAACCTCGTCACCGAGGCGCACGACGATCCGGTCGGCATAGGCGCGGACCTGGACCGCCCGCCGCGCGGCCTTGGCCATGACGGAATAGCGGTTGCGGTCGAAGCTGATCAGGCAAGTGCCAGTCACGGCATGCGTGGTCTCGTGGAAGCCGTCGAACGGCGCCAGCATCGGCTGCAGGGCGGGCCGCTCGAGCTCCAGCGCCTCGGCAACGGTCAGTTCCTTCTGCTCGGGATGGGCGTGCAACGCGGCCCAGCGCAGACACTCGGCCTCCAGCCATCCGTTGAGCTCCTCGATGCCGGCAAAGCGCAGGCGGGGCTGGAAGAACCGACCCCGGACGGTCTGAACCTGATGCTCGACCTGACCCTTCTCCCATCCTGCCGCCGGCGAGCAGGCCGTGGGCTCGACCATGTAATGATCGGCCATGACGAGGAAGCGGCGGTTGAACACGCGCTCCTTGCCGACGAACACTGTCGTCACCGCGGTCTTCATGTTGTCGTAGATCCCGCGCAGCGGCACCCCGCCAAAGAAGACGAAGCCCCGCGCATGGGCATCGAACACCATCTCCTGCGTCTCGCGCGGATAGGCCCGGACATAGACCGCCCGCGACGCGCACAGCCGCATCTGCGCCACCTTCACCCGCATCGGCTTGCCGGCGATCTCCACGTCCTCGTGGCTCCAGTCGAACTGGTAGGCCTCGCCAGGCTTGAACATGAGCGGGATGAAAGGCAGGCGCCCCATCACCCGCATCCTTGCGCCGCGCTTCCGTCCAGCGACGGGCGTAGCGCCGCACCGCGTCGTAGGAACCCTCGAACCCCTCGCGCTGCAGCAGATCATGGATCCGGGTCATGCGTAGACGGTCACGCCGGTGCCGCGCCTCGTTCTCCGTCAGCAGTGTATCGAGCCGCTCCTGGAAGGGCCCAAGCCGGGGCAGCGGTTGGGACCGTGCGGTGATAGTCGAACGCCCCTTCCGGCGCCCGGATCGCCTTGCGCACCACCTTGCGCGACAGCCGCAAATCCCGCGCAATCGCCTTGATCGCCTTCCCGTTCGCGTGCTCGCGCCGGATCCGCACGACTGTCTCCACCACCAACATCCCGATCTCGCCACCTGGAAAACCAGGCAGCCCGCTACACCATCGGAATGAGGGGTCCCTTTTAGACGCCGATCACCCCGCTAACGGGGTCCCTTTTGCACGCCGGTCTACAGTTTACAAAGCTGGTCGCGACTATCGGATCACCCACGGTTCGAGCAGCCATCTCTGCCATCCAAGCGTCCGAGACATCGAGGCAGTGAAGCGAGAAAGCTTTCTCGTCTTTCACGTCAAAGCGCGAATGTTTGAACCCTACTCCTAGTTTACATTTTGGAGAGGCTAGCAACGCCTTCAGCCCGGTCGTTTCAGGTCCTGTCGCATTGTAAGTGGATCTGCCGTTCATTCAGCCGAGCATCATGTCAGCTACTGGGCCGGTTGCTGAATGGCAACTCTTTGCCAGCCGTCAGCTAAAGCAGCAGGTCCACTTTCGGCCTTGCAGCGGTGTACAATTCCTGACTCTAGCTATGTGGTTATGCTTTCCTCCGGTTCGAGAAAAGACCTTCCTTGATTAGCATTAAAGGCGCCTGACGACATGCTTACTGGTGATCAGAGCACCAAGTTGCTGGACGATTACATCAAGCCCCGCTTCCGCATCTGCGTTCTCGCCGCAAACAAAGAGATCGACTGCCGCTACGCCTTCTTCGGGCCATGTGTGGATTGAAATGTGCGATTCCGCGAGCATAGCGACACCGGTGAGCCCCATGCCTTCGCCGAAGTGGTGCATATGCAGGCCGACGATGCGGGCGTTTGCGGCGCTCGCCGCCTCGCGCAGAGCCTGTTCGATCAGTGCGGCATCGCCCAGCCCGTGGCATTGCGCGAGATCGGCGATCAGGTGCACGCTGGTGCCGGGCGGGTGGGCCATGTCAGGCGAGACTTTCGAACAGATGCGCGAGATGGGCGAGCACGCCTTCGGCTGCGAGAACGCCGCGATAATGGGCTTCCTCGAACAGCGAAAGGCCGGAGATGTCGGAGTGGGCGAACCAGACCGGCGGCTTGCCCCGGGCGGCGGCTATGCGGGCGGGATCATCGAGGAAGCCGGGCGTAGGGCCGGCCATGGCATGGCCCCAGCGCCATACGTCGATGCGCTCGATGGCTCCGGCAAGGTCCGGGTTCATCGCGAGCAAATCGTCGGCGATGATGGCCTGCCATGCCTCCAGCGAACGCGTCATCAGGATCTTGCGCGCCTGAGCGGGCGTTTCGCGGCTGAGCGGCATGTACCATGTGAGCACGGTGGGGCCGCTGCCCGCAGACGACGTCTGGTGGGTGGCGACGACATAGCCCAGGCTCTCGCTGGCGGCGGAGACGTTGTCCCATGCGAGCGGCGTGCCCTTCCCTGCCGGTGGGCGATTGACGGTGACGTTGGCGACGACCCACGGGGCGTAGGCGAAGCCATCCTTGGTTGCGAAATCGGGCGCAACGCGGGCGGCGACGAAGTGCGGCATGGCGAGCACGGCGGCGCGGGCGCGGATGCGGCGGGTCTGTTGCTGGCGGTGATTGAAGACGTCGGCCAGCACCTTGTCGCCGTCTTGAACAACGCGGACCACCGATTGCGCGGGTCTGATGTGGCCGGACAGGCGCTCGGCGAGCAGCGCGGCAAGGCGGCCATTGCCTTCGGGCCATGTCAGTTCGCGGTCACCATCGCCGCGCGCTGCCCAGCCGCGACGCCCGGCGAAATAATGGATTCCTGCCCAAGCCGAGACGCGCTCAGGCTCGGTGCCGTAATCGTCTCGGACGCAGTAGCGCAGGTAGGCGCGCAAGGGTTGCGATGTATAGCCTTGTGCATCGAGCCAGTGGGCGAAGGACTGCTGATCCAGCGCGCGGTACTTCGGGTCTTCGCTGGACAGGGCCATCGGAACGGCAAAGGCGGGCTTGCCGTCGTTGCCGGTAGCGCTGCGGAACTTGGCCATTGCAGCATCGAAGCGGTTGCGCTGTGTGCGGTCGTCGGGCGTCAGGGCGGATGCCGGGTAGAGGCCTTCCTGCCACTTGCCGCGCCAGAGCAGGCGTTCCTCAAGGTCGGCGCAGAGTTGCAGCGGATCATAGACCGGTGCGCCCTGCTCCTCGCCCACGATCATGCCGAATTGCCTGAGCATGTGGCGCAGCGCGCGGGCCTCGCGGTTCGGGACCGGCAGGTAGTGCGCGCCGAGGGGATAGGCGCTGACTGCATTGCGCCCGGAGCGGGCGTTGCCGCCGGGGGTGTCTTCCAGTTCGCAGAGGATGAAATCGGCAAAACCTGCTTCGGCCAGACGCCAGCCGGTGGAGAGCCCGGCGATCCCGCCGCCGGCGATCAGCACGCCGATGTCCTCGACCGGGCCGGTGGGGGCGGGAAACTTACCTTCGCGGATCAGGTGGCCACGTTGCCAATCTGCGCCGCCCAGTTCTCCGGGGAAGTTTGCTGTTGTGCAGCCGGACAGCAGGGCCGCACCCGATCCCGCCAGCGCCGCGCCGATCACTTGCCGACGGGTCGACTCAACCTTCATAGCGTCCCCATTCCTCGGCAAAACTGCGCACGAGGGCCTGATTGTCGAGCCGGTTCACTGGCGTTGGCCGCCGCGCCATGTCCGGCGGGAAATCGAACATTGCGCGCTCGGCTGCGGGATCAAGGAAGCGCAAGTGCGGCGGCAGTCGCACGGCATCGCCGATGGGCTGGTGCGCGGCCATGGTGAAGCCCCATTCGCCGAAGCTTGGCACATAGGCGTGATAGCCGCGCGCAATCAGCCCTGCGGCTTCGAGCGTGCTGGCGACGGTCCAGTAAGAACGCGGGGCGATCAGCGGCGAGGTGCTCTGCACGGTCATCACGCCTTGCGGGGCAAGCAGGCGGGCGACTTCGCGGTAGAAACTTTCGGTGTAGAGCTTGCCGAGCGAGAACTCGGTCGGATCGGGGAAATCGACGATGATCGCGTCGAACCGGCGTTGCTCCGCCCGCACCCAGCGGAAGGCATCGGCGTTGACCATGGTCAGGCGCGGCGAGGCGAGCGCCTGGCTGTTTAGTTGCGCAAGTTGCGGCGTGTCGCGGAACAGGCGGGCCATTTCGGGATCGAGATCGACCAGCGTGACATGGCCGACGCGGGCATCGCGCAGCACCTCGCGCGCGGCAAGGCCATCGCCGCCGCCGAGGATCAGGACCTGCCGGGGCGCTGCCACGCGGCCCAGCACGGGCCAGACCAGCGCTTCGTGATAGCGGTACTCGTCGCGCGTGGAGAACTGGAGGTTGCCGTTGAGGTACAGGCGCAAGTCTCCATCACGGCGGGTGATGACGATGCGCTGGTAGGGGGTAGAGCGGGCATAGACGACCGGCTCGTTGTAGAACGCGACCTCGCTCATGCGCTGGAGCCTGTCGGCGAAGGCGAGGCCTGCGAGGAGCGAGGCGGTGACGATCAGCGCGGCCACCATGTCGCGCGCGATGCGCTCCTGCCTGCGCAGCGCGAAGAGCAGCGCGATGGCTACGCCGACATTGGCGAGACCGAAGACGAAGCCGGTGCGGATCATGCCGAGCTGCGGCACCAGCACCAGCGGGAACAGCAGCGAGGCGATCAGCGCGCCGACGTAGTCATAGGTCAGGACGTTCGAGACCAGTTCGCGGAAGGCGAAGCGGTGGCGCAGGATGCGGATGAGCAGCGGGATCTCCAGCCCCACCAGTACGCCGATTGCCATGACCAGCGCATAGAGCACGACGCGGAAATCGCCGACGAGCGGGAACAGCAGGAACAGCCCAGCCGCCGACCATCCGCCCAGCGCGGCGATCAGGATCTCGACCCGCACGAACACCGCCATCTCGCCCGAGCGCACATGGCGCGAGAGCCAGCTGCCTACGCCCATCGCGAAGAGGTAGGTGCCGATGACCGTGGAGAACTGGGTGACGCTGTCGCCCAGCAGGTAGCTTGCCAGTGTGCCCGCCAGCAGTTCGTAGATCAGACCGCAAGTGGCAACGACGAGAACCGAAACGAGCAGGATGACCGCGAGCGAGGCAGGAGCGGCATCGCCCCCGCCTGCCGTCGCGGCTTCGGGCATGTCATCCATGCACGGCGGCGGCGATGATGTTCGAGATGCCGATGGCAACCGCGCCAGCCAGCAGGGCGACGGCCATGTTCTTGCGCTCGATGATCTCGCGCCACAGCTCGCCGGGGGTCAGCCGGTCCACCAGCACGAAGCTGACGATGAAGATGACGATGCCGAGCGCGGCATAGAGCATCGTGGCGATGATGGTGGTGGCAGAGAGCATGCAGGCTCCTTTCAGGATCGCGGGATCACTTGTGGGTGGGGCCGACGTGGCCGGATGCGGATGGGCGGTCCTCGTCGTCGCTGTAGAACGAGTAGGCGTTGAACGCGGCGAACAGGGCTGCGGCGAGCAGGCCGAAGCACAGGATCGCGAACAGGATCAGGCGCTTGGTCATTTGTCGCGGTGCCTCCACCACAGGATCGAGACGGGCCAGAGGAAGAGCGCGATGACCAGCGTCCACCACATGCCCCACGACATCGCGCCGGTGCGGGCTTCGACCCAGACGTTGATCGTCTCGGCCTGCCCCCAGGCGTCGTTTGGCACGGGATCGACCGGCCAGCCATGGGCAGTGCCGCTGGCATAGACGTCGTAGGTGCCGCGCGGAACGTGACCGAACATAGTGTCGCCGTGGTAGCTGCCTTCGGTCCAGTAGCCGTCGGAATCGCGGCCCGCGTAGTGCTCGACGAGACCGAACGCGTCGATGGACTGTTCGCTGGAACGGTCGACGAGGTTGTATTCGAGATCGACCCAGCGGTTCTCGAACATGTTGGTATCGGCGTTGACGGTGACGAATTGCCACGGCCTGCGCACGGTGATCGTGCCGATCTTGACCGGCGCGATCTGCCCGCCGACCGGGACCTGGATCATGGAGCTTGTCTTCGTGCTTGGCCCCGCCAGCAGCGCCATGGCGATGGCGGCGAAGAGCGAGACCGCCATGGCCAGCAGGAACATGCGGCCAAGATCGTCCTGCTCCATACCCGGTGCCGCCTTGAACTGCATCAGGCCCTGCGCCGCCTTGCGCCGGGGCAGGCTGCGGCGGTTGAGGCCGAAGGCGTGCTCGATCTCGGTTTCATCAACCGGGACCAATTGCGTCCAGTTCTCCTCGCCGTCCGACACCTCGCGCGAGAGGATCGTCTCGCCCGACTGGAACAGGGTGGCATTGGCGGTGTCGCCTGCCTTGACCCGCCAGTAGAACTCGCCAGCTACCGCCGTGGTCGAGGTAGACTGGTCACGCCCAAGCCGAGAGAAGTTTTCGCCCCGCCAGAACACCCGGTTGCGGTCGCCCTGCGGACGGTCGGCCAGAGGCGTGCCGAACTGCCATTCGCCATCGGCCACCACCAGCCAGCGATAGCCGAGGTAGGGGTTGAACAGCAGGAACTCCTGCCAGATCGTGATCTGGTCCTTGCGACGAAGCGCGCCGACCACTTCCCACTCCTGCCCGAACACCGTGCCGCGCTTGCCGATTTCAAGCGCGAAGCTGGCCTTCGCCTTCTCGTGCCGCCGGATGAGCGCGACTTCTGGCCGCGAGACATCGAGAACCGAGCCGCAGTTCTGGCAGATCAGGTTTACCGAGAAACCAGCGGCGCGCACTTCGATGGTGCCGCCGCAGGCCGGACAGGTTATGGCCTTTCCTCCACTCACCGCAGCTCTCCGGGGATCGTCCAGCCCTCAAGCTGGCGCAAGTTGCCGGGCTTCAGGCTCATCAGATCCCAGCTATCGCCGAACCATGCGGTGGTCCCGGTCTTGTCGCGCTGAAGCGAGAGGACTTCGCCGCTGGCGGAGCGGAAATCGATGCTGGTCATGCGCGTGCCTACCAGCGTGGAAATCGGCAGGTCGCCTTCGCTGCCGAGACATTCGACCTGCTTGATATCGCTCGCAAACAGCTGGCGGCCTTCAACTTCGATCACATCGCCCCGGGTTATCGCCTCGCCCTGTGCAAAAGCGCGGACCTTGGGCTGATCGAGCAGTTGCGGCCATTCGACGGTCAGCATGAACATGCCCGCAGCCTCGGCCAGCCAGAACTGCGCGCCGGTCTCGGCAATGGCGAGCCATTCGGTCCATGATCCACCAGACCACGCCCAGCGCACCCGGCCTACGACCGTCATCCCGCGTCCGTCCGCAACCAAGGTGGTGCCAAGCTGGATCGGGGAGACGTCGAACGGCAGGACCGCGACCTTGCCCATGTCCTCCACGCGCAGGCCTTCGCGCAGGATCAGCGTCTGACAGTAAGGGCACGTGCCATAGGGCAAGGACGGCCCGCGCACCGGCACTTGCGCTCCGCACGACGGACAGTTCAGCACCGCTTGCAGTTCCCCCGTTGCGGCAATCAGCGAATTCGCGAAAGCAGCTCTGCTTTCTTCGCATCGAACTCCTGCTGGCTCAATGCGCCGAGCGTGACGAGCCTGTGGAGTTTTTCGATCGTGGCAAGCGGGTCCTCTTCGGGAGCAGAAGGCGCGGCTGCCCGGCCAAGCCCCTGCGCCATCGCGCCGCCAAGCGCAGTGGCCGCGGCAACGCCCGCACCGATCCCGGCCACGCCGCCGCCATCCTGGTTCGCTGCATCTTCAATGGCTTCAGCGGCCTGAAAGCGGGTGTAGTTGCCCAGATCCCCCAGCACGCGCATCGAACTCGCCTTGTCCAGATGCGCCTGCACCTCATCGGGCAGCGAGACGCTTTCGACGTAGAACGACAGGCAGGTGAGGCCCCACTGCGCAAAGGCCTTGTCGACTTCGGTCTTGATCCGGTCGGACAGCGCCTGCTGGTTGGCGGCGAGATCGAGGAAGGCAATGCCGCTGCCGCCAAGCGCGGTTGCCATCGCGGTCTGGATCGCGGCGCGCAGTTGCGGCTCGAGCGTCGGCACGGCGACGCCTTCGAGCGTCCCGAGTACGCGCGAGACAAACGGGGCGACCTCGTTCACGCGGAAGGAATAGGAGCCGAATGCGCGCAGGCGCAGTGCGCCGAACTCGGCATCGCGCACCGTCACGGGCTGCGCGGTGCCCCACTTGAGGCCGTGCTGTTCCTTGAGCGAGAGGAACACGACGTCCGACTTGAACGGCGACTTGAACGCCTTGTCCCAGTTCATCAGGTTGGACAGCAACGGTAGGTTGGCCGTCTCCAGCGTGTGCAGGCCTGGGCCGAAATAGTCCGCCACGCGGCCCTCGTTGACGAAGGCTGCGATCTGGCCCTCGCGCACCGTCAGCTGCGCGCCGTGCTGGATTTCGCGATCGGCAAAGGGCACGCGCCATGCCAGTTCACCGGGCCGCTCAAGCCATTCGATGACATCGACGAACTGCTTGCGGAGAAAATCAAACATCACTGTAGCCTCCCGGATGTTTCGATAACCTAACGCTACTTATCCCCCAAGTAAGTCACTACGATCATAACATCTAGCCTGACCAAGCGAAAAGACTGAGCAAAAGCTCTTTTATAGACAGCAAACTCGATAAAGAAATTGTCCAGTGATAAAGCCCGCGCAATTACCATGCCGAGAAAACATGCCCTAGGCACCGCTGCGGTGTTCTATCGCACTTAAAAAGGCGCTCGCTATTGCACCCGCAATGACCGCTTTTTGGAAAGGCGCACAAGGCGCTTAATGACCGAGATTAGGGCGCCAAGCTGACACGCCAGCTCGCCGTTCAGGATGTCCGCTATCCCAAGCTGCTCTCCTGAAACCGGACTTTCCGGACTGTCCGCAAGCTCGGTCATTCGCGTCGTGCATAATGAGGCAGACTGGGCCGGAAATGACAGCCCCAAGTACCAGCGTCACCGAAATGCAGCTCGTTCGGTTACCCGGTTATGCCACACGCCACCAGCCCCGCCCGGAACGACGCATCAAGCGGATAGGGTCGGATACCCTTTGCGGTGACCTGCCCGGCGCGGAGGGCCGAGTAGTCAGGTATTCCGATCTGCAGCGCCGTACTGGCCGAACGGAACAGCAGTGTCTGGCCCGCCAACATCTCGTCGAGCATTTCGCGCGCCGCGGCGCCGCCTGCCATCGTGCTCGTCGCTGTCATCGCCTGAACCATCCGCATTGTCTGGGCTGTCAGCGCCTCGACAGTCGCCGCAGGAACCTCGGATGCCTGGCCTGCAAGCGCGGGGTTATCCGCCGCTTTGACAACCCGGTGCGGGTGGTCGTCGATCCTCCAGAGGATATCGCCGACAGGCAGCCGGAGCCTGCCACCGCTGCTGACCCCCACCAGCAGGCCGTGCGTGCTGTTCATCTCGACCACCGGATATAATGCGCCGGTCTGCGTGAAGCGCAGTCCCCCAGCGGTGTCGCTCGCCACCACCGCACATGTCGTAACGCCCGTGACGGGATCTGCCGAGCGCATGACCTGCCACACGGCTGGCGGCGCCTTCTTCGCTTGTGCAGTGGTCGAGAAAATGGCGGCGATGATTACCAGTGCTGCAACGCGACTTCTCATTGTGTTGCAATCCTCACAAGGGCGGTGCGCAGTTGGCGGACCAGTCCGTCGAGCAGGCTGGTCATGGCGGGATCGGGCCCGAATGGCGCGCTGAACCGCCAACGTCGGTGTTCGA
>JAZKBJ010000153.1:8556-12970 GCA_040388685.1 Pseudomonadota bacterium | reverse complement strand
GTGTTCGAGAAACAGCGTGATCCACAGCGCAGCTGCATCGCCGCGCCAGCGTCCGGTCGCCGTCGCGGCCTGTAGCTGTTGGTCCGCGTAAGCCATGGGATCACCTAGGCCGAGCCCCTGCGCCAGTGCATAGCCATCGATCAGGTGCGCGAGGTGGACAGAACTGTTCCAGTCGAGATCTTGCGGGATTGCGGAAAACACGCCCACCTGGACCGCGGGCAACCAGGGTTCGGAGGAAACATCTGCCCCTGTCTCCTGCAGGTGTTGCAGCAATGATGCGGTAGCGGGTGCGCCGAACAGCTGGTCGGCAAGTGCAGCGATATCCGGCAGCTGGGTGAACTGCCGCGCCGTCAGCATCCGGATGTGCGGGCGTTCGGCCTTTACGCCAGCGCTGTTGGCGCGGGTGTGACGCGCGATCCTCTCACCCATGTCGGGCAGACGTTCGCCCGGCAGCCCGCCGAACCAGCGCCAGCCCGTGATGGCAAAGCTCTGCGGATCATAGCCCATCCACACGACGCAGCCTGATGGCTTGGTGCCGAGCCGGGTGTTGACCGGCACCCGGGCCGTGCGTCCGCCCAATGCCATGCCCTTGAGCTGGATGTGGCGCATGGTTCCGCCTGCCTCGATCACAAGGTCATGCCCGTCGAGATCAAAATCGCCGCGCAGCACCTCGAAGCGCATGCCCCGCCGCAGGAGTTCCGGGGTAAGCGCGGCAAGGAACTGGTACTCCAGCACCTGCTCGACAAGGCCGGAGCCGTGCGTCTGGAGTTCCCGGATGGCCGCGATAGTGTTCGCGCTATCCTGATCGATGGTCTGGCAGTGGCCCATGCGCGTCCCCGTGGTGAGGGAGAACACGGTGCCGGTGGCTTCAGTCCGCGTCGCTCCTATGTCCTCTCGGGGCGACGGCCGAAGCCGGATGTTGGAAACCTACTTAGCATAGGCGCATGCGCCTTTACCGGCGAACCGGCTGGACATGCGCGCATGCCACCCGGCCTCCAGAAACTGGTGACCGAGCATGCTAAGAGGGGTTTCCACGCCCCACTTCCCGGCTTTCACGGGAAGCGGGGCCAGATTGCTCGACAGCGGCGAAGAGGCAAGTCCATTCTTTGCGGACAGGCGCGATAAACGACTGGACTTTGCCCGCTGCAGGAGCCTGGCGGTGCGTGCGCTGCGGCCGGGCCGAGCGAGACCGCACCTGTCAGAGCCCTGCAGGATAAAGAAGATCAGCCGCACCGAGCGCAACCACGGATGGCGGCGCAAAGTCTGCCCTTCCCCCCACATTCCACTCGACTTCGTTCGTAACGCGGGCATTGCTGTGCCCGTGAACAGCAGCCGGCATGACTGGCTGGAGGCCTGCCCGGTGACCGGCGGGCTCAGGGTGGTGGGAGCGGCATCTTGCCCCTCCCGACAGGAGAACCACCCATGAGCACACACCAAAAGCCACGCCGCATGGCCCGTCCACCTCAGGTCACTGATGATGTTGAACAACTGACCGCTGTGGCGGATGCCGGGGAGCCGCAGCCGGAGGTTCCGGTCGTGAAGCGCGCATCGAAGTCAGACATGGTCCTTGATCTGCTGCGGATGGAAGGCGGAGCGTCCATGGCGGCAATTGTCGATGCAACCGGCTGGCTCCCGCACACGGCACGTGCCGCGCTGTCGGGGTTGCGCAGGAAGGGTCATCTGATCGTTCGCGACAGCAACGATGGCATCACCTGCTATGCGATCGCTCCGGTCCTCGCCGGATGACCCGGCTGGACAGGGCCCTGACTGCGCTGGCGACGATGTCGCAGGCGGAGTTGCGCGAGCAGTGGGCGCAGGTGAACACGGGGGCTGCCCCGGCCGTGCCGACGCCGCTGCTGCGCCGGCTGCTCGCGCAGCGTTACCAGGAAAAGCGCCATGGTGGACTGCCACTGCTGGTTGTGCGCGAACTTGAACGGTCCGCTGCGATCGACGCTGATGTCCCCGAGCCCAAGCGCCGGCAAGTCGTGTTGACGCCAGGCACCCGGCTGATCCGCGAGTGGAATGGCAGGACCGTCGCCGTCGAGGTACGCGAGGACGGCTTTGCCTGGGAAGACCGGACGTACCGCTCACTGAGCGAGATTGCGTGTGCCGTCACCGGCGCGCACTGGTCGGGACCACGCTTCTTCGGGCTCAATCGCCGTGGCTGAGAAAATCCTGCGCTGCGCGGTCTATACCCGCAAGTCGACCGAGGATGGGCTGGAGCAGGAGTTCAACAGCCTTGATGCCCAGTATGAGGCCTGCGCCGCCTATGCGCTGAGCCAGCGGCATGAAGGCTGGGTGGTATTGCCCGAGCGTTACGATGATGGCGGGTTCTCGGGGGGCAACATGCTGCGCCCCGGCATGACCCGGCTGATGGCCGACGTTGCTGCGGGCAGGGTCGATATCATCCTGCTCTACAAGATCGACCGCCTGACCCGCAGCCTCGCGGATTTTGCCAAGATCGTCGAAGTGCTCGACAAGGCCGGCGCCAGCTTCGTCTCGATTACCCAGTCGTTCAACACCACCACCAGCATGGGACGGCTCACGCTGAACATGCTTCTGTCCTTTGCGCAGTTCGAACGCGAGGTGACCGGCGAGCGCATCCGCGACAAGATTGCCGCATCCAAGCGCAAGGGGATCTGGATGGGCGGCCCTGTCCCGCTGGGCTACGATGTCGAGGCCCGCAAGCTGGTGGTCAACGAGAGCGAAGCCGAACTCGTCCGACATATTTATGGACGCTATCTGGAACTGGCCTCGGTCGTTGAACTGGCCGATGAGCTCAACGCCGAAGGCCACACGACCAAGATCCAGCAGCGTGCCAGTGGCCCGCATCGCGGCGGCTGCAGCTTCCGGCGCGGCACGCTCTACCACCTGCTTTCCAACCGCATCTATCTCGGCCGGATGGTCCACAAGGGTGAGGACTTCGAGGGCGAGCACAGTGCCATCGTTCCGATGGATCTGTGGGAGGCCGCACAGGCCAAGCTCAAGGGCAACGCGTCGGGCACATCCAGACGGCTCAGAAGCCAACAGCCGAGCCTGATGGTCGGACTGGTGTTCGATGGTGAGGGTCGGTCGATGACACCGACCCATGCGACCAGGCCCGGCCGGCGCTATCGCTATTACATTACCCGTCCGGACCAGCTGAACGAGACTCCGGCATGGCGGGTGTCGGCGCACGACCTGGAGAATCTTGTGTGTGAGCGGCTGTCAATCCTGCTCACCGACCAGCACTTCCTGTGTGCCCTCGCAGGCGATGCGCCTGCGGACACCATCCGGCAGATGCTTGCCAAAGCAGATCTTGCGGCTGCCACGCTGCGCAGCGGTTCCGCGCGGGACAAGGCAACCTTGCTTCCTGCGATTCTCACGCGCGTCGATCTCAACGAGGAAGGCATCGACCTTTCCATCGACAGCATCCGGCTTGCTGCAGCTATCGGCCTCCATGCCATTGCGGCCCCTGCGGATAGGTCAATGGTGCTGACACTGGCTGCGACAAGGGTGCGGCGCGGGCATCAACTGCGGCTGATCATTCCGGGGCCGCACATCCTCGCCATCGCGCCGGCCACACGCGATGAAAAACTCGTCGCGCTCCTTGCAGAGGCGCACACAGCGCGGAAGCTCATCCTTGCCAGCCCGGTGCAGTCCGTCGCCAGCATCGCCGCCAGCCAAGGCCGCTGCAGGACGCGACTGGGCAAGCTGGCGGCACTGTCCTGCCTCGCACCTGACATCGTCACCGCCATCGTCGAAGGGCGTCAGCCGCCGACGCTGACTGCGCGCAGGCTGCAGGATATCGAACTGCCGCTTGGCTGGGCTGACCAGCGCGCACTGCTCGGCTTCGCCTGAGCCAAACTCCTGCAGCCAACTGCAGTCAGGATTTTCCGGCCGGAGACGGCGGCATTTGTTCGGCCGGATGTTGCGTGAACTGCAGCAGTCTCTGACTGCACCAGCGTTTACCGCACGTGCGAAATCGCTCGGAACTGCGCCAGTTTCAGGGCCTGTCTCGGGCTAGACCCCCCGTGGGGGAGTTTTTCAGGACTGTCTGGTGCGGTCGAGAAGACTCGAACTTCCACGGGCTTTCGCCCACAACGACCTCAACGTTGCGCGTCTACCAATTCCGCCACGACCGCATAATCAGACGGGGTGCCAAACCTGAAGAAAGGCTCCCCGTGGGGGGTAGGAGCGCGCCCCTAGCAAACAGGTTTGCAGCGCGCAACAAGGATCGGAACTTTTTTACGTTTCGATCCGCTTCTTGGCCGATCAGTCGGGCTTCCAGCCGATTTCCGCAACCTTCGCCGTCTTGGGCACGTCGGTCACCGCCGCGTTGATCGTCACGCTCTCGCCCGGGGCCAGTTCGTCCTGCGGCGGCGGCACTTCCCAGGTCTTGACGACCTTGTCCTTCGAATCGCGCAGCACGATC
>JAZKBJ010000153.1:1062-8546 GCA_040388685.1 Pseudomonadota bacterium | reverse complement strand
GGGACTGATCCGCTCGCGCGGGTCGAAACTGTCTCTCCGGAAATTCCCCCGCGCGTTGGCGAGCGCGGTCCCGTGCCGCCTGTCGCCGTGCAATATAGGAAACCTTGTCCTTCGAATCGCGCAGCACGATCAGGATTGCGGGCAAGGCGCGCACATCCTTGCCGACATTGCTCACCGTCCCGCTCGCGCCGAAATACTCGGTGCCATTGGGCAACTGGCGGCGATCCTGCTTTTCGGGCGGGAACGAGAGTTCGAGGTCGGGCCGGTCCGCGCCGAAGGTCTGCCCGGCGCCCGGAAGCCACTGCGGGAGCCCGAAGTACCATGCAGCACCGCCCAGCGCGGCAACCGACAGCGCGAAGGCAACCGCGGCAATTGTCCACAGCTTTGCCGGATTGCGGCGCGGGCGGAACGGCGGCTGATGATCGAAGGGCGAATGCGTATCGTCCACCACAGCTTCGGCGACGCGCTGCGATGACCGAGGCAGCGGCGGCGGTGTGGGCGGTTCTGCATCCGCGCTGCCGAATGATGGTTCGGGCAGGCGCGCTTCCGGCGGCGACGCGTTGGCGACGGGCGCGGCTTCGGCTTGTGCCACGGTCGGCTTCGCCACACTGACGGGCGCGCTCTCCGCCATGGCCATCTCGGCAGCGGCAGGCCGTTCGGCAAGTTCGGGACCGTTCTGGAACCAGGAATGGCGGCAGCGGGCGCACCGCACGGTCCTGCCCTCCACGCCGATTGCGGTGTCGGGAACGACATAGCGCGTCGAGCAGGCGGGGCACGCAATGATCATGGTTGTGGGTTAAGCATGGGCAGGCCTGCCGAAACAATAGCTTCACACCACAAGAAACGCTTCTGTGGCCTTTTTTCCACATGGATTGCCGCGTATAGCCGTTTCCGCATAACGATTGTGCGCACAACAACCGGATACAGTCTCCCGATCATGAACCAGCCCGACGATGCGGAGATTGTCCAGTTCGACAATGTCGGCCTGCGCTATGGCACGGGCAAGGAAGTGCTGACCGATGTCAGCTTCACGCTCTATTCTGGACGTTTTTACTTCCTGACCGGCGCTTCAGGCGCGGGAAAGACCAGCCTGCTCAAGCTGCTCTACCTGTCGCAGCGGCCGTCTCGCGGGCTGATCCGGATGTTCGGCACCGATGCGATCACCCTGCCGCGCGAACGCTTGCCCGGCTTCCGCCGCCGCCTCGGCGTCGTGTTCCAGGACTTCCGCCTCGTGCCCCATCTTTCCGCGTTCGATAATGTCGCGCTGCCCTTGCGCGTCGCGGGCGTGCCCGAACGCGACATCATCCGCCCGGTAACCGACATGCTCGAATGGGTCGGCCTGGGTGATCGCAGCCACGCCCGGCCCGCCACGCTTTCGGGCGGGGAGCAGCAACGCGTCGCCATTGCCCGCGCGGTAATCGGCCGCCCCGACATGCTGGTTGCAGACGAGCCGACCGGTAACGTCGATCCCGACATGGCGGTAAAGCTGCTGCGCCTGTTCGAAGCGCTCAACCGCCTAGGCACTACGGTCGTCGTCGCCACCCACGACATTCACCTGATCCAGAAAATGCCCGAATCGCTGATCATGCGGCTCGACAAGGGGCGCTTGTCCGATCCGACCGGCGCCCTGCGCTATCCCCCGCGTCGCGCGGCCCAGACGCCGCGACTGGACGTTCTCGGGGCATGAGCGTGCTTCCCGCCGTGGTAGACGCCCTGCGCGGACAATGGCGTGACCGCGCCAGCGCGGAAAACCGCCTGTTGCCGCAAGGCAAGCTGTCCGGGCCGATGCCATGGGTCATCGCGATCATGATCGGCCTGACCGTGATCGCCACCGCCAGCGGCCTCGCCCTGCGCAACACCGCCAATGTCGCCAGTGCCGACGTTGCCGGCGGCGTAACCGTGCAGATCGTCCACGGCGCCCCGCGTGAGCGCGACCGGCAGGCACAAGCGGCACTTGCCGTGATCAAGGCAACACCCGGCGTCGCCTCGGCCCGGCTGGTGCCGCAGGACGAACTCGACGCACTGGTCGAACCCTGGCTTGGCACATCGGCGGGTGACGACATCAACGCCCTGCCCATCCCCGCGCTGATCGACGTGCGCCTCACCGAAGGCGCGAACGATGCGCACCTCGCGGCCTTGCGCAGCCGCCTCAAGGCGCCTGCGCCTGCCGCGCGGATCGATGCGCAGGCCAGTTGGCTCGCACCCGTATTCCAGGCGATCGTCACGCTGCAATGGCTCGCAGGCGGCCTAATTGCCCTGCTCGCGTTTGCCACCATCGCCACCGTCCTGCTCGCCTCGCGCAATGCACTGGGCAATCATCGCACCACCATCGAAATCGTTCACATGCTCGGCGGCACCGACAGCCAGATCGCGCGGATCTTCCAGCGCTCGATGGCGGTCGACGCGGCGGCGGGCGGCATTGGCGGTCTTCTGCTCGGCGTGGTCGCCACCGCGCTACTGGGGCGGCAGTTCGCGGCGCTGGGGTCAGGCATGATGACCTCTTCCGGCCTCGACTGGAGCGATTGGCTGGTGATCTGCGCCATCCCGATTGCAGGCGTACTGCTGGCAGTATTGACCGCAAGGTACACGGTGCTGAACGCGCTCAGGCGGATGCTGTGACGAAGCGCGGCATCTTCCGGAGACTGCTCTCGCTCCTGCTGCTTGGCTGGGCACTTGGCTTCATCTGGTTTGCCACCTTCCTCCCCCGCCCTTTGGCGGAACCGGTGCGAACCGAAGGCGTGATCGCATTGACCGGTGGCGGCGGACGCATCCCTCATGCCATCCGCGTACTTGAGCGCGGCGCTGCCAAGCGCCTGCTCGTCTCGGGCGTCGACCGCGAAGTGCGCCCGCGCGAATTCGCAGTCGAGTACAAAGTTCCGGCACGGCTCATGGGCTGCTGCATCATGCTCGGCTACGATGCGGTCGACACCCGCACCAACGCCGTCGAATCCACGCGCTGGATCAGGCAGAATAAGCTCAAATCGGTACGTCTGGTCACGACCGACTGGCACATGCGCCGCGCCGCCTTCGACCTCGCCGAGGAAGCACCGCCCGGCACCGTCATTATCGAGGACGCCGTGCCATCGCGCCCCAGCTTCCGCATCTTGTTCCTTGAATACAACAAGCTGGTGGCGCGGCTCCTTGCATGGGCTATTGGCTGGTAATGCTCCGCAACCTGGCGTCCATCACCCGCAGCCTTGTATTCTATGCCGTGTTTTACACCGGCTCGGTGCCCTATGTGCTGGCGGCGCTCGGCTTGATGAAGGTTTCACAAAGCGCCTTTCGCTGCGTCGTGCGCGAATGGAGCCACTGGCACCGGCTGTGCTGCCACCATATTCTCGGCATCCATGTTGAGCTGGAAGCCCCGGCGTTCCGATCCGGCGTGCTTTACGCGGTCAAGCACGAAGCCTTCTTCGAAGCCATCGACATGCCGTGGCTGTTCCTGAACCCGGTGGTCTTTGCCAAGGCCGAACTTCTGCGCATTCCCGGCTGGGGCTTCGCCGGTGCGCGCTTTGGCCTGATCGGGGTTGACCGGGATGGCGGCGCGCGTGCGCTGCGCGCCATGCTCACGGAGGCTCGCCAGCGTATTGCCGAAGGCCGCCCGCTGGTGATCTTCCCCGAAGGCACGCGCATCCCGCACGGGCAGCGCCGCCCCCTGCAATCGGGATTTGCCGGGATCTACAAGCTGCTCGGCCTGCCGGTCATCCCGGTCGCGGTCGACAGCGGCCCGCTGTACCACCGCCGCTGGAAGCGGGCCGGAACTGTGCGCTACCGCTTCGGCGAGGAAATCCCCCCCGGCTTGCCCCGCGAGGACATCGAGGCCCGCGTCGAGGCCGCGATCAACGCGCTCAACGCATGAGCGAGGCCGAACCCCGCCCGCTCATGTCCGTGCTCGGCCCCGGCCTTGTTACGGGCGCGGCGGATGATGATCCCTCGGGCATCGGCACCTACAGCCAGATCGGCGCGCAGTTCGGCTATGGCATGGCCTGGACAATGCTGTTCGGCTTTCCGCTGCTCGCCTCGATTCAGGCGATCTGCGCCCAGATCGGGGCTACGACCGGGCGCGGCATCGCCCACAACCTGCGCCGCCATTATCCACCGGCGCTTCTGCGCGCGATGGTCGCCCTGCTGCTGATCGCGAATGTCATCAATCTGGGCGCGGATCTTGGCGCGATGGGTGCGGCGCTCGGCCTGCTCGTGCCCGGCCCGGTCCTTGCCTTCACTGTAGCGTTCGGTGTGCTGAGCATCCTGGCCGAAGTGTTCATCAGCTACAATCGCTACGCCAGCATCCTCAAATGGACGACGCTGTCGCTGTTCTCCTACGTCGCGGTGGTGTTCGTCGCCGGGGTCAACTGGTGGGACGCATTGCGCGGCGTGGTGATCCCGTCGTTCGCGTTCGACAAGGAGCACACCATGGCACTCGTTGCGGTGTTCGGCACCACGATCAGCCCCTACTTATTCTTCTGGCAAGCGGGGCAGGAGGTCGAGGAACAGCGTCGCCGTCACACAAAACCGCTCCACGTGTCGCCGCGCGCCGCAGGCCCGGAACTGAAGCGTATCCGCACAGACACGCTGGTCGGCATGGGCTTTTCGCACCTGACTGCGCTGTTCATCATCATCGCCACCGCCGCCACGCTCAACGCGCATGGCGTGACCGATATCACCTCGGCCGCGCAGGCGGCCGACGCGCTGCGCCCGATTGCCGGCAATCTGGCCTTCGCGTTCTTCGCCATCGGCATCATCGGCACCGGCTTGCTCGCTGTTCCAGTCCTCGCAGGCGCCGCCGCCTATGCCGTCGCCGAAACGTTCCGCTGGCCCGAAGGACTCGACCGCAAACCGCGCGAGGCCAAGGCCTTCTACGGCGTGATAGCGCTGGCCACGCTCGGCGGCGTCGCGCTCAACTTCACCGGGCTGGACCCGATGCGCGCGCTCTACTGGGCCGCCGTGGTCAACGGATTGCTCGCCCCGCCGCTAATGGTGGTCACCATGCTGATCGCGCGCAACCCGCGCGCCATGGGCCACCTGACGATCTCGCGCAAACTCGCTTTCGGCGGATGGCTCTCCACCGCCGTGATGTGGGCAATCGCGCTGCTATTCCTCTTTGGGTGAGCGCTATTTGCTGCCGTTATGATCCGACCGTCCGAAGTCCGGCCGTGCATCGTCCTGACCCATCTCGATGATCCCGCGCCGGATGGCACGGGTACGGGCGAAGTGGTCGTACAGCGTGTCACCGTCGCCCTTGCGGATCGCCTTCTGCAGCTCGGTCAGGTCTTCGGTGAAGCGCTGGAGCATTTCCAGCACCGCATCGCGGTTCGACAGGAACACGTCGCGCCACATCGTCGGGTCCGATGCGGCGATGCGGGTGAAATCGCGGAAGCCGCCCGCCGAATACTTGATCACCTCGCTCTGCGTCACTTCCTCAAGATCCGAGGCGGTGCCGACGATGGTGTAGGCGATGAGGTGCGGCAGGTGGCTGGTGACGGCAAGCACCAGATCGTGGTGATCAGGCTCCATCGTCTCGACGCGCGCGCCAAGCGCCTCCCAGAACGCGACCAGCCGCGCCACTTGGACGGCGTCCGCGTCGGCTGGCGGCGTAACGATGCACCAGCGATTGTGGAACAGCGAGGAAAAGCCCGCCTCCGGCCCGCTGCGCTCGGTGCCCGCAACCGGGTGCGCCGGAATCACGTGATGGCCCGGCAGTGCCTCAGCCAGCGCCCGTGCGACCGATCCCTTGGATGAACCGACGTCGCTGATCACTGCATCGGGTGACAGCCCTGCCGCAAGATCGCGGGCGGCGTCGCCCATCGCCCCCACGGGAACACACAAGATCACAAGGTCTGCCCCCTGTGCCGCTTCCGCCGCCGTATCGACGACGTTATGCGCAAGGCCCAGTTCACGCGCCTTTTCACGCACACCGGCATCGGCATCGAACCCGGCCACGGTCACGCCCGGCAAGTGCGCCTGCACCGCATGGCCAATCGACCCGCCCAGCAATCCCAAGCCGACGATCGTGACCTGCTTGAACGCCGCTCCGCTCACTTTGCCGCCTCGCACATTGCGCGGATTGCCGCTGCAATCTCGTCCATCTGCGCCGCCGTCCCGATGGTGATGCGCAGGCCCTGCGGCAGCCCCTGCCCCGGTAACCAGCGCGTGATGTATCCGTGGTCCATCAGCCCAAGGTAGACCGCTTCCGCGCTCAATCTGCCCTCAAACAGGATCAGCACGAAGTTCGCCTGGCTGGGCAGCGGGCGCACGCCATGGTTGCCCAACGCCTCCAGCTTTTCCACGAACCGCGCGCGTTGCGCAGCGTTGTGACGGCGCGATGCCTCGACGAACGCCTGATCGCGCACGGCGGCAAGCCCGGTCGCCTGTCCGCTGAGCGACACGTTGAACGGCCCGCGAATGCGGTTGAGCATATCCACCACGTCGGCATGGCCCGTGCCCCAGCCAATTCGCTCGCCCGCGAGGCCATAGATCTTCGAGAACGTCCGCGTCACCAGCACATTGGCCGCAGAAGCCGCCAGTTCCAGCGCGCCGTCGTCATGCTCAGGATCGAGATATTCAGCATAGGCGCCGTCCAGCACCAGCAGGATATCGGGCCGCAGGGCGCCATGCAGGCGCGCGATTTCGGCACGCGGCAACCAGCTTCCGGTCGGATTGTTGGGATTGGCGAGGAACACCACCCTCGTCCGCTCGGTCACGCAAGCCAGAAGTGCGTCCACGTCGGTGCCGTAATCCGCGTCGGGCGCCACCACCGGCACTGCGCCGCACCGCCTTGCGGCAATATCATAGACCGAAAAGCCATAGCGCACGTAGAGCACTTCATCGCCCGGTCCGGCATAGGCCTGCGCCGCCAGATTGAGCAGTTCGTCAGACCCTGTACCCATGACGATCCGCTTGGGATCGATCCCGTGAACCTCGCCGATCGCGCGCCGCAGTTCCACGCTGTCGGGATCGGGATAGCGCGCCTGATCGCCCGCGTGGCCCCGTGCAGCGATGGCCGCCGCGCTCGACCCAAGGGGATTTTCGTTGGCGGAAAGCTTGGTCAGCACCCTGCCGTCCGTCCCGGTCGACTTGCCGGGGACGTAGGCGTGAATGCCGAGGATCCAGTCCTTGGGTTTGGGAGCGTTTGCCATAGTGGCTCGCGCCTTAGTGATTGCGCCGGTTTCCGGCAAGCGAACCCGGATCACAGACGAAAAAAGGGCCGGAAGCGGGCTAGCGCTTCCGGCCTTGAGTCTGTTCGCAGGAGGAACATGGTTTGGCGGGGTGAAGGATGAGAGGGAGAGGATCTGGTTCCCCCACCCCGCCAATCTCGTTGAATTACATGTTGTAGGCGCGCTCTCCGTGCTCGGAGATGTCGAGGCCTTCGCGCTCTGCTTCTTCGGTCGGACGAAGACCGAAGATCTTGTCGACGATGAAGAACAGGATCGCGGAACCGATGCCCGAGAAGAGCAGGGTGATGACGACAGCCTTGATCTGGATGA
>JAZKBJ010000153.1:225-1052 GCA_040388685.1 Pseudomonadota bacterium | reverse complement strand
TGCCCATGTCATAGCTGGCGGCGTCGAAGCCGGCAGGGAACACGGTGTAGTCGAACACGCCCTGGCCGCCCAGCGAAGGAGCCGCCATCACGCCGGTTGCGATTGCGCCGACGATGCCGCCGATGCAGTGCACGCCGAACACGTCGAGCGTATCGTCGTACTTCAGCTTGTTCTTCACCGTGCTGACGAAGAAGTAGCAGATCGGCGAAACGATCAGGCCGAGCACGATCGAGGTCATCGGCGCGCCGTAACCCGATGCAGGGGTAATCGCGACGAGACCGGCGACGGCACCCGTTGCAGCGCCGAGCATCGAAGGCTTGCCGTGGTGGATCTGCTCGACGATCGCCCAGGAGACGGCGGCGGCAGCGGTGGCGACGAAGGTGTTGATGAAGGCGACAGCGGTCACGCCGTTGGCTTCAAGGTTGGAACCGGCGTTGAAGCCGAACCAGCCCACCCACAGCAGCGAAGCGCCGATCATGGTCATGGTCAGCGAGTGCGGCGGCGTGGCTTCCTTGCCGAAGCCGACGCGCTTGCCGATCATGAGGCAGCCGACCAGGCCAGCGATACCGGCGTTGATGTGAACCACGGTGCCGCCAGCGAAGTCCAGCGCGCCCATGCCCCACAGGTAACCATAGTCGGTCGGAGCATCAGCCAGGAAGTCCGGGCCGGCCCAGTACCATACCATGTGCGCCATCGGGAAGTAGATGCAGGTCAGCCACAGCACGGTGAAGACCATGAGCGGCGTGAACTTCACGCGCTCCGCGAATGCGCCGACGATCAGCGCCGGCGTGATGCAGGCAAAAGTCATCTGGAAGATCACGAAAGCG
>JAZKBJ010000153.1:0-215 GCA_040388685.1 Pseudomonadota bacterium | reverse complement strand
CAACGAACTCACTGCCGCTGGTGAAGGCCATCGAATAGCCCCAGCTCACCCAGACGAGCGCTGCGACCGAAACGATCATGAACACCTGCATCAGCACGCTGAGCATGTTCTTGGTGCGGACCAAGCCGCCATAGAAAAGTGCAAGAGCAGGCACGCTCATCAGCAGGACGAGCACCGATGCCATCAGCATCCAGGTGGTGTCGCCCTTGTCGACC
>JAZKBJ010000152.1:27780-28113 GCA_040388685.1 Pseudomonadota bacterium | reverse complement strand
GGACGCGGATATGCTGCTGAACGGCGATGGCGGCGGCGGACTGCTGAATGAGGAGGGGAAGCCGGTCCTCTATCAGTTGCAGGCCGGTGAGAAGACCTATGCCGATTTCGAAATCGCCTTCACCGATCCGGGCGGGCATTCGAGCGCCCCGACGCCGGGCAATCCCATCTATCGGCTGGCCAAAGCAATCGACAGGATCGCCGCCTATCAATTCCCTGCAATGCGCAATGAACTGACCAGGGCATCGCTGGCGCTGTCGGCGAACCGGATCGGCGGGGAGGTTGGCGCGGCGATGCGGCGTTATGCCGAAACGGGCGATGCGGCGGCGGCGGA
>JAZKBJ010000152.1:27401-27770 GCA_040388685.1 Pseudomonadota bacterium | reverse complement strand
CCGCAAAGCGCCAAGGTGATGGTCAATTGTCGCATCTTCCCCGGCGTGGCTATTGAGGCTGTAAAGGCGGAACTGGTGAAAGTCATCGCTGACAGCAGCGCGACCGTCAAAACGCTGGGCGATCCGCTGGCCAGCGATGCGTCACCCCTTCGCACCGACGTCATGAAGGTGGTGCGCGACGCGGTAACCGCCCGTTCGCCTGACATCATAGTCATGCCCGGCATGTCGGCGGGCGCAACCGACAGCCTCTATTTCCGCGCGCTGGGGGTGCCGAGCTACGGCGTCTCCAGCCTGTTCATGAAGGGGGAGGTGGGTTTTGCCCACGGCCTGTACGAGCGGGTGCCGGTCGCAGGGATCGGGGAGTCGCTG
>JAZKBJ010000152.1:19005-27290 GCA_040388685.1 Pseudomonadota bacterium | reverse complement strand
CACTTCGCTTCGCTCAGCCCGAACGGTGAGGCTATTACCCCCGCGCCACCGCATTGGCAGCCGACAGTACGGCCTGCACCGAAGCCGTCGCGACGTCGGCGTCAGTCCCCACGCCGAACACGGTGCGCCCATCGGGCGTGCGGCATTCGACATAGGCGGCGGCGTTCACGTCGCTGCCCGATCCGATCGCATGTTCGCTATAGTCGGCGATTTCCAGTTCGACGCCCAGTTCCTCGCGCAGCGCGGCCAAAACGGACGACAGCAGGCCGTTGCCACGCCCCGAAATCGAGCGTTCGCCGCCCTTGTGCGCGATCTTGCCGGTGAAGATGCGGTCGCCTGCCGCGCCGCCTTCCTGATAATCGATCAGGCGATAGGCCTGTTCGCCGCCCAGATGATAATGGTCCTGGAACGCGGTCCAGATGTCGGCGGCATTGAGCTCGCGGCTGGACTGGTCGGCCATGCCCTGCACCACGCGGCTGAAATCGGCCTGCATCCGCTTGGGCAGCTTGAAGCCCTTGTCCTGCTGCAATACCCAGGCGACGCCGCCCTTGCCCGACTGCGAATTGACGCGGATCACCGCCTCATAGTCGCGGCCCAGATCCTTGGGATCGATCGGCAGGTAAGGCACGTCCCAGATCAGGTCGTTGCGCGCTTCCTGTGCGGCAAAGCCCTTCTTGATCGCGTCCTGATGGCTGCCGGAAAACGCCGTGAACACCAGTTCGCCGCCATAGGGGTGGCGCGGATGGACGGGGAGCTGGTTGCAGTATTCGACCGTCTGGATCACTTCGTCGATGTTAGAGAAGTCCAGTTCCGGGTCGATCCCCTGCGTATAGAGGTTCAGGCCGACGGTGACGAGGCAGCAGTTTCCGGTGCGCTCGCCATTGCCGAACAGGCAACCTTCGACGCGGTCTGCGCCTGCCATCAGACCCAGTTCCGCTGCTGCAACGCCGGTACCACGATCGTTGTGGGTGTGCAGCGAGATCACCGCACGGTCGCGGTTGGGCAGGTTACGGCAGAAATACTCGATCTGGTCCGCATAGATGTTGGCCGTCGATGCTTCGACCGTTGCGGGCAGGTTGAGGATGATCGGGTGATCGACCGTCGGCTGCAGCACTTCCATCACCGCTTCGCAGCACTCGATGCTGAAATCGACTTCGGCGGTGGAGAAGGTTTCGGGGCTATATTCGAAGTGCCAGTCGGTCTGCGGGAAGCGCGCAGCCTGGTCGCGCAGGAACTTGGCCCCGTCCTGCGCGATCTTGCGCACGTCGGCTTTGTCCATGCCGAACACAACCTGACGCCACAGCGGCGAGACGGCGTTGTAGACGTGGACGATTGCCTGCTTCGCGCCGGCCAGACTTTCGAAGCTGGTGCGGATCAGGTCTTCGCGCGATTGGGTGAGCACCTGCACGAACACGTCGTCCGGGATGCGGCCCTGATCAACCAGTCCGCGGATGAAATCATACTCGGTCGCGCCAGCGCTGGGGAAGCCGACCTCGATTTCCTTGAGGCCGATCTTGACCAGCAGGTCGAAGAAGCGCGCCTTCTTCTCGGCGTCCATCGGATCGATCAGCGACTGGTTGCCGTCGCGCATGTCGGTCGACAGCCAGCGCGGGGCCTTTTCGATCACGCGCGATGGCCACTGGCGGTCAGGCAGGTTGATCTGCGGAAACGCGCGATACTTGGCCGAAGGGTTTTTCAGCATTGTCATGGGAATTCTACTCGATCTGGCGGGCCAAAGGGCCAGCAATTCCTGCACTTGGGGTTTAGCTTCCCTTGGGCGCCGTCCCGCGCCGCAAGTGCGACACGTCAGCTCACGCCCAAGGGCGGATAAGTCGCAGGGTAAGATCCAGTCGAGCGGTCATGGCTCAAGCCTATGGTGATTTGCTGCGCGATTGTCCAGAATGAATGCACGAAAACATGCCTGGGAGAGATGTGAAGTCATGCAGGTCAAGCCATTCGTTGTCGATATTCCGGTCTCTGCCATCACAGACCTGCATCTGCGGCTCGATCTCACGCGCTGGCCGGAGCGCGAGCCGGTCGACGACTGGTCGCAAGGCACGCCGCTGGCAGCGCTGCAGGAACTCGCTGCTTATTGGCGCAGTGGCTACGACTGGTACGCCTGCCAGAGCTTGCTCAATGGCTGGGGCATGTTCGAGACCGAGATCGATGGGCTTGCGATCCGCTTCCATCATCGAATAGAACTGAATTCCGCAGTCATCGATCGACTCAGCAATCCGCTGACCGATCCGCTGGCGCATGGCGGCACCGCTGATGACGCGTTCCATCTCGTGATCCCGTGCCTGCCGGGCTACGGTTTCTCGGGCAAGCCGTCAGTCACGGGCTGGAGCGTGCAGAAGATTGCGGCGGTGTGGGGCGAACTCATGGCGCGGCTTGGCTACGATCAGTGGCTGGCGCAAGGTGGCGACTGGGGCTCTGCGGTGACGACTGCGATCGCGGCGATGAAGGTCGAAGGCTGCATCGGCGTCCATCTCAACATGCCGATCGCGCGGCCATTGCCCGAGGATCTGGTCGCACCGGATGCGGGTGAGCTCAAGGCGCTCGCGGCGCTCCAGCATTATCAGGACTGGGACTCGGGCTATTCCAAGGAGCAGGCCACGCGCCCGCAGACGGTGGGCTATTCGCTCGTAGATTCACCGGTCGGCCTTGCCGGATGGATCCACGAAAAGATGTGGGCGTGGACCGACAACAACGGCGCTCCGGAGGACGCGCTCACCCGCGATGACATTCTCGACAACATCATGCTCTATTGGTTGACCGCAGCGGGTGCTTCGTCAGCACGGCTCTATTGGGAAAGTTTCGCCAGCTTTGGCGCGGCGCAGATCGACATTCCGTTGGCCGCCAGCATATTCCCCAAGGAAATCATCCCGGCACCGCGTAAGTGGTTCGAGCGCCACTGCAGCCAGTTGGTCCATTGGGGCGAACTCGAAAAGGGTGGACACTTCGCCGCATGGGAGCAGCCCGAAGCCTTTGTGAAGGAACTTCGGACTGCGTTTTCCCTGATGCGGTAGGAGGTTACTTCTTTTCGAATGCGATCGTGATGTCGAGTTTCACGTCGTCGCTGACGAAGGGAACGCCATACTTCACGTTGAAGTCCGAACGCTTGATCGTGGCCGTGCCATGGAAGCCGAGGGTGGGGGCCTTGGTCATCATGCTGGCGCCAGCGCCAGCGAACGTGGCGGCAATGGCGACCGGCTTGGTCACGCCATTGAGCGTGAGGTCACCATTGACCGTTGCCGAGATGCCGTCAGCGGCAGGCACGACGCTGGTCGAGACGAATGTCGCATCGGCGGGGGCGGCACCGAAGAAGTCGGCAGGCTTGCCGTCAGCGGCGGGCTTGAGCAGGTGCGCGGTCAGACCTGCATTGGCGGTGATGATCTTCGCGACCGGAATCTTGACCGAAACCTTGGCTGCCGATGGGTTGGCCGGATCGATGTCCAGCGTGCCGCTGACATCGCCAAACAGGCCGAAATAGTCGTTGAAGCCGAGATGGTTGACCTTCCAGCCGATCAGCGAGTGGGCGGCATCGGCGGCATAGGAGCCTGCGACGACCCGGGCTTTGTCGGCCTTGCCCGGCGTTTCTGGCATCTGCGCGAGCATCGGGGCGGCGGCTGCGGCGAGGGCGAGCGGAAGGGCGATCTTGAAAGCGCGTGGAACCTTGGGGAGGACGGTCATCGGGATCTCCTGAATCTTTGATGCCGCCGTGGAATGCCCGAGCGCTTGCTTTGACACAAGAGGGCGTCGGCTTCGTCAACCGCAGCGCATGGTCATCACGCGACCGGAGCTTCCGACAATTACGTTGAGCCGGTCTGGTCTGTAGTCCTGCGTTACTGTGCTGCCCGGGCTGATCCAGCGGATGCGGGCGTGGCCCACTGAACTGGCGATGGCAGCCCGCACTTCGGAAGCGGCGCTGGCGCCGATGAAGCGGGCGGCCGCGCTTGCGCCGCACTCTGCAACTTGGTCGCGGTGGCCAGTTTGGGCAGGGATGGCAGGCCGTGCTGCCAAGTCGTCTACGCGCGCCAACGCCGGTTGCACAGCAAATGCCGCGCAAAGCATTGTCGTGTAGATCGACGGCTTGAGCAAGGTGCGAACCCTTTTCGGATTATTTTGTCCGTTTTGGAGGAGTATCACCGGCAGCGGCTGCGTCCACCGCTTTCGTCGGGTGCTTTATACCGTTCATGGAAAAGGCGGCCCCGGATGGAGCCGCCTTTTGCCTTGAGCCGTTGAGGGGATCAGTTCTTGGTCTGGTCGACCAGCTTGTTCGCGCCGATCCAGGGCATCATGGCGCGCAGCTTGGCGCCGGTTTCCTCGATCGGGTGACGGCGGGCGAGGCCGCGCGCTGCCTTGAGTTCCGGCTGACCTGCGCGGTTGTCGAGCACGAAGGCCTTGACGAAGCGACCCGACTGGATGTCGGCCAGAACGCGCTTCATTTCCTTCTTGGTTTCTTCGGTGATGATGCGCGGCCCGATCGTGATGTCACCGTATTCGGCGGTGTTCGAGATCGAATAGCGCATGTTGGCGATGCCACCTTCATACATCAGGTCGACGATCAGCTTCAGCTCGTGGAGGCATTCGAAGTAGGCCATTTCCGGCGCGTAACCGGCTTCGACCAGCGTTTCGAAGCCTGCCTGCACCAGTGCGGTCGCGCCGCCGCAGAGCACGGCCTGTTCGCCGAACAGATCGGTTTCGCACTCTTCGCGGAAGTTGGTTTCGATGATGCCGCTGCGGCCACCACCAACGCCCGAAGCGTAGGCAAGGCCGACGTCGTGCGCGTTGCCGGTCACGTCCTGATGCACCGCGATCAGGCAGGGCACGCCGCCGCCGCGCTGGTATTCGCTGCGCACGGTGTGGCCGGGGCCCTTGGGCGCGATCATGATCACGTCGATGTCGGCGCGTGGCTCGATCAGGCCGAAATGGATGTTGAGGCCGTGGGCAAAGGCAATTGCCGCGCCGGGCTTCAGGTTGGCGTGCAGATCGTCGGCGTAGATCGCGGCCTGATGTTCGTCAGGCGCGAGGATCATGAGCACGTCGGCCCAGGCAGCCGCGTCGGCGTTGGCAAGAACCTTGAAGCCTGCAGCTTCGGCCTTCTTGGCGCTGGCCGAACCCGGACGCAGCGCGATGGCCACGTCCTTGACGCCCGAATCGCGCAGGTTCTGCGCATGGGCATGGCCCTGCGAGCCATAGCCGAGAATCGCGATCTTCTTGTCCGTGATCAGGTTCAAGTCGCAATCGGCGTCGTAATAAACCTTCATGTCGTTCCCAATCTTGTTGTGGCCGCTCGGGGCCTATTGAAACCGTAACTGGATGGAGTGTGAAATTGTCAGGCGACCGATGCGCCGCGGATCATGCCGACGATGCCGGTCCGGCCGACCTCGACCAGACCGAGTTCTTTCATCAGCGTGACGAAGCTGTTGATCTTGTCCGGCGCGCCAGTCAGTTCGAAGATGAAGCTTGAAGTCGTGGTATCGACCACCTTGGCGCGAAACACATCTGCAAGGCGCAGTGCCTCGACGCGGTTTTCGCCCTTGCCGGATACCTTGACCAGCGCCAGCTCGCGTTCGACATAAGGGCCGACCTCGGTGAGGTCGGTAACTTTGTGGACCGGCACCAGCCGTTCCAGCTGCGCACGGATCTGGTCGATGATCTCTGGCGGGCCATGCGTCACGATGGTGATACGGCTGACGTCGTGGCCATCGGTGATATCGGCCACGGTCAGGCTGTCGATGTTGTAGCCGCGCGCGGTGAACAGGCCTGCGATCTTCGCAAGAATGCCTGCCTCGTTGTCGACCGTGATCGTGAGAACGTGGCGCTCCTGCGCCTCGGGGGAAATATGCATCATGTCTGGGGCTTTCTCAAACGAGCGCCTTGGCTTCGTCGTCCATCGTTCCGGCAACCTCGTCTCCGTAAAGGAGCATGTCGGTGTGCGCGGCGCCCGATGGAATCATCGGGAAGCAGTTGGCTTCCTTGGCAACGAGGCAATCGACAAAGACCGGACCATCGTGATCGATCATCGCCTGAATTCCGGCATCGAGTTCGCTCTCGTCCGAAATGCGGATACCCTTCCAGCCATAGGCTTCGGCCAGCTTTACGAAGTCGGGCAGGCTGTCGGAATAGGAGTTCGAGAAGCGGCTCTCGTAAGTCAGTTCCTGCCACTGACGAACCATGCCCATCCATTCGTTGTTGAGCACGAAGACCTTGACCGGCAGCCGGTACTGCGTCGCCGTGCCCAGTTCCTGGATGTTCATCTGGATGGAGGCATCGCCTGCAATGTCGATCACCAGCGCATCGGGGAACCCCGCCTGCGCGCCGATGGCAGCGGGAAGGCCGTAACCCATCGTGCCCAGCCCGCCTGACGTCAGCCATTTGTTCGGCTTCATGAAGTGGAAGTGCTGTGCCGCCCACATCTGATGCTGACCAACCTCGGTGCTGATGATCGGCTCTTTATGCTTGGTCAGCTCATAAAGCCGCTCGATGGCCAGCTGCGGCATGATTTCCGCCGCCTTGCGCGGATAGGACAGGCTCTGCCGTGCGCGCCAACCGTCGATGCGGCTGTGCCATTCGGCAAGGTCCTGTGCCTTGTAGCCGCGCTGCAGCCATGCTTCGATCAACTGCGCCAGAACCTTGCCGCAATCGCCGATGACTGGCAGGTCGACGCGCACCGTCTTGTTGATCGAGGCGCGGTCGATGTCGATGTGGATCTTCTTGGAATTCGGCGCGAAGGCGTCGAGCCGCCCGGTGACCCGGTCATCAAAGCGCGCGCCGATGCACACGACCAGATCGGCGCGGTTCATCGTCATGTTGGCTTCGTAAGTGCCGTGCATGCCCAGCATACCCAGCCACGCCGGGTGATCAGCCGGGAAGGCACCAAGGCCCATCAGCGTCGAGGTGACGGGCGCGCCGGTGAGTGACTGCAACTCGCGCAGCAGACGGGCCGCTTCTGGCCCTGAATTGATCACGCCGCCGCCGGTGTAGAATACCGGTGCCTTGGCGTTTGCGATCATCTCGATGGCTTCGGCGATTTCCTTCGCACCGCCCTCGGTCTGCGGACTGTAGCGGTTGCGCTGCTGCGGTGCGCCGCCGGTCCAGGTTGCCGTGGCGATCTGGACGTCCTTGGGAATGTCGATCACGACCGGGCCGGGGCGGCCTTCAGTGGCGATGCGGAAAGCCTCGTCGATGATCGCGGCGAGCTGCGACGGGTCTTTCACCAGATAGTTGTGCTTGGTGCAGTGGCGCGTGATGCCGACCGTGTCGCACTCCTGAAACGCATCCGATCCGATCAGGCCAGTCGGCACCTGTCCGGTGATGACGACCATCGGAATCGAATCCATGAAGGCATCGGCAATGCCGGTGACGGCGTTGGTCGCGCCCGGACCGGACGTGACCAGTACGACGCCCGGTTTGCCGGTGGCGCGGGCGTAGCCTTCGGCGGCGTGGGCCGCGCCGGCTTCATGGCGGACGAGGATGTGGCGGAGACGCTCGTCACCGAAAAGCGCATCGTAGATCGGCAGGACTGCGCCGCCCGGATAGCCGAACACGAATTCGACTCCCTTGGCGACCAGGCTTTCGACCAGGATCTCGGCGCCGCTGCGCTCGCTTGTCACGTTACTTCATCCTTGTTCGCGTGCCGGGGCCGATACCCCCGATGCCACGCAGGAAAAACAAAAAAATTCAGGCCAGCCGATGTGAATTGGGCCGGTCTGAACCGTCAAAAATATCGGCCCGGCTGCAGCGAACTGCGCCGGGCCGTCTCTCCCTTTCGGGTGCTTGATCGACATGCGAGATGGATCAGGCAATTGACGGCCTGCTACTTGACACAAAATGCTATGTCAAGCGGCTATATGCGCAATAAACTTGCTACATGACCGCTGTCAATGGAATTTTCGTACTCAAGCCGGTGCCAATCCTCCGGATTCTGGTTCCTTGCCCAAGTGTATTGCCGCTTGGCGTAACGGCGCGTGGCCTGCTGCCCGGCGGTGATCGCTTCATTTTGGCTAATGTTTCCCCGGGAAAACATTCTGATCTCAGGCACGCCGATGGCGCGCATCACCGGCAGGTCATCAGCGAGATTACGCGCGAGCAGCGCCTCGACTTCTTCGAGCGCGCCGCCCTGCCACATCAATTCGAAGCGCAGATCGCAGCGTTTGTAGAGCCATTGCCGCTCGGGCAGGAGGATGATCGGCGCGAGGTCGACGTCCGCGCCTATGCCGCCGCTCAGTCGCTGCTGCCAATGGGCAAGCGAGTGTCCGGTCGAGCGCACGACTTCTAGA
>JAZKBJ010000152.1:11510-18995 GCA_040388685.1 Pseudomonadota bacterium | reverse complement strand
GCGCTGTGTATCTGCAGGGGCGAGCAGGGCGGCGCGTTCGGGATCTACAGTCTTCAGAGCCTGATAGGCCATCTCCACCGGCATCGCACGTACGGCAGCGCGCACGTCCGGATCAATCTCGGGCACTGGCGCGATGCCATCGAGCAACGTGCGTATATAAAGGCCGGTGCCGCCGACGAGGATGGGCAGCGCACCGCGCGCGTGGGCAGCGGCGATCTCGCGTTTAGCGGCATTGGCCCAGTCTGCCGCCGAGCAGGCTTGCGCACCATCCCATGCGCCGAACAGGACATGGGGCACGCCCTGCATCTCTTCTTCGGACGGACGGGCGCTCAGCACGCGCAAGTCGGCATAGACTTGTGCGCTGTCGGCATTGATGATGACGGCTTCCTGCCCGCGCGCCATCGCGCGCAGGGCGAGTTTTACCGCCAGATCGCTCTTGCCGCTGGCCGTCGGCCCTGCGATTAGCGCGAGCCTTGGCCGTCCGGCCGCTGGACTCGCGTTTTTGTCTTCAAAGGAATTCCCGGTGATCATTGCCCGGCTGATAGCAGACCAAGAGACGCTTGGTGACAATCTTGCGCTCGCCATGGAAATGATCGAGGCGCGTGACTGGGAAGTGGCCGGCGCTGGCATGCTCGACACGTGCGAGGATGTGCTTGAACTTGAAGTGGTGGAAGGCAATCCGGCGGGAATCCGCAAGATCCTCGATCAGTGCTTCCCCGAAAGCGATTTGCTGCTGTGTGAAGGCATGATCGATGTGCCCGGCTTGTTCGTGTCCGACATGGATTCGACCATGATCGGCCAGGAATGCATCGATGAACTGGCCGATTTTGCAGGGCTCAAGGATCGCATAGCCGCGATTACCGAACGCGCGATGCAGGGCGAACTCGATTTCGAATCGGCGCTGCGCGAGCGGGTCGGTTTGCTCAAGGATCTTCCCGAGGCCGCGATAACCCAGTGCCTGGATGAGCGCATTCGCCCGATGGCCGGTGCGCGGACGCTGGTGTCCACGCTCAAGGCGCGTGGCTGCCACACCGTGCTGGTGACCGGTGGCTTCCATTCCTTTGCCGATCCGGTCGCTGAATTGCTGGGTTTTGACCGGGTGGTCGGCAACCGTCTCGGTCTGCACGATGGTGTGCTGACCGGCGGACTGGTCGGCGGCATCGTCGACAGTTCGGTGAAGAAGGCGGTCCTGCTGGAAGAAGCCGCGCGGCTGGGCGAGGAAGCGTTGACGCTGGCTACCGGCGATGGCGCGAACGACATTCCAATGATTGAGGCGGCGAGCTTCGGCATCGCCTATCGCGCGAAGCCAAAAGCGCGCTTGGCGGCAGATGGCTGGATCGACAGGGGAGACCTGACGGCGATCCTTTCGCTGCTGGGGGTCAGGCGCGAGGATTGGGTACTGGATTGACGGCGTATTTACACACCTGTTAGTTTGATGATGCAGAATATTCGGGAGAATACGCCGTGAATGCCATGACCGGCGCGTTGCAGGCTGACTTGCCCATTTATGACGAGCGTCGCCCCGAGTTGCGCCTGCGTCCGGTCAAGGCGTGGCGGCACTTCCAGAACCTGTTGAAGGACAAGGAAAACACCGAGGAGGTGTTTCACATCTTTGAGTCCCTGCCATGGCGGAACTTGCGACCTTCGGCGGAGAGCTTCCTGCGCTCCGAGCGCGGGAAGGCCTTGCGCGTGAATGAATTCTACCTTCCGGCGATTCTCGACGATCACGTGGCGCTGCGGGAAATGCCTGCCGGTTCGCTGGCGCACGCCTATTGCGATTTCATGGAGCGCGAGGGACTGACCGCCCAAGGCCTGGTCGATGAATTCGACAAATTCGCCAGCAAGCGCGAGCAATTCGACGACCAGTTCAGGTGGTATCTTAACCGCATGCGCGACGTGCACGACATGTTGCATGTGCTGACCGGCTATGGCCGCGATGCACTGGGCGAGGCTTGCGTTCTGGCGTTCACCTACAGCCAGCAGCCATCACCTGCGCATTTGTTCATCGGGTACATGGCCGGGCTGAACATCAACAAGCAGACGCGGCGCAGCGCGCCGGTGCTGCGGGCGGTGCGCGAAGGGCAGAAGCTGGGCAAGGCGTGTCCCCGCCTGTGTGAGCAGTCGATCACCGAATTGCTGCCGCTGCCGATTGAGGAAGTCCGCCAACGTTTGAACATAACACCTGCTGTGCATTATCATGACGCGCACACGATCTGGGGCGGAATGGGAATCGATCCCTATGACCTGCTGGGAAAAAGCGCCAAACTGGCAGCCTAATTTCAGAGCGCGGCGATTAGCGCTTGCGCCGCTGCGGGATTGCGGTGCTTCGCGCCCGAAATGAACAGCATATAGACGTCGCGTGCTCCCGCCGACCAGTCGCGGGCACGCTCTGCCCATGAAGCGATAGCTGCATCACCGTAGCCGGTTGGGCAGTCATCCGCCGATTGCTGGAGCCGGGCGTAAGTGAAATCGGCAGTCTGTTCGTCGATGCACGGGAAATCCGTACTGTCGGCAAAGCCAACCGCGATATTGCGGGTGCGGCACAGATCGAAAAAGGCCGGGTCGCGAAAGCTTTCGTCGCGCACTTCCATCACGTGCTGGAGCGCAATGCCGTCCTGCGAAGCTGGGATCAGGTCGAGAAACCGGGCAAAGTCATCGCGATCGAAGCGCTTGCCGTCGCGGAATTGCCACAGGATCGGGCCGAGCTTGTCGCCCAACCGGGTGAAGCCCTGATTCATGAAAGTGGCGATGGAATCGCCGCCTTCGGCCAGAAGCTTGCGCTGCGTGGTGAAGCGCGAGGCCTTGAGGCTGAAACGGAAACCATCGGGCGCGGCATCGGCCCATTTGGCGAAGCTTTCCGGCTTCTGGCAGCCGTAATACGTAGCGTTAATCTCGATGCAGGTCAGTTTGCTCGCAGCGTATTCAAGCTCGCGCTTTTGCGGGAGGCCTTCCGGATAGAAGACACCCCCGCGCCAGGGTTCGTAAGTCCACCCGCCGATACCGACGCGGATGGACCCGGAACTCATGCTTCCATCCACTCGCGGAAGAAGGCTTCGTTGGCTTCGCGCAAGGCGGCGAGTTCTACGCCCACAACTTGTGAGCCGCCAACGGTGCCGATGCGGATCGCGCCTTCGAGTGCTTCGCCCGCTGCAGTTGTCACGATATAGCGCGACTGGTCTTCGCCGTATGCTTTGGCGGTATCGAGCTTCACGTCGATCACGCAGCCCTTGTCGCTCGCCAGCGCCATCTCGGTGAGCGCGACCAAAAGGCCGCCATCGGAAATGTCGTGTACGGCAGTGAGCTTGCCCGCTGCGATCCATTCGCGGACCTGTTCGCCGTTCTTTCGTTCGACAGCAAGATCGACCTTGGGAGCATCGCCAGCTTCACGGCCAGCGATTTCGCGCAAATATAGCGACTGGCCGAGGTGGGTGCCTTCGCCGCCGACCAGCCAGATGACATCGCCTTCGGCCTTGAATGCCACCGTGGCCATCACTTCGTGGTCGAGCATCAGGCCGACGCCGCCAATGGCGGGCGTTGGCAGGATGGCCGAGCCACCGCCGGTCGCCTTCGATTCGTTGTAGAGCGAGACGTTGCCCGAGACGATCGGATAGTCGAGCGCGCGGCAGGCATCGCCCATGCCTTCAAGGGCTTGAACGATCTGCGCCATGATTTCGGGGCGCTGCGGGTTGGCGAAGTTGAGGCAATTGGTGATCGCCAGCGGACGCGCCCCGACCGCGCAGATGTTGCGGTAGGTCTCCGCCACGGCCTGCTTGCCGCCTTCGTAAGGATCGGCATAACAATAGCGCGGGCTGCAATCGGTGCTCATGGCGAGCGCCTTCTGCGTGCCGTGAATGCGCACAACCGCAGCATCGCCGCCAGACTTTTGCATCGTATCTGCGCCAACTTGCGAATCGTACTGTTCGAAGATCCAGCGGCGGTTGGCGAGGTCCGGACAGCCGATCAGCTTGACCAGATCAGCGCCGAGGTCCGCGCTTTCCGCCACGCTGCCAAGCGGCGCGACATTGGCCCAGGCCTTGTAATCGGCAAGGCTGAGCGCGGGGCGATCATAAAGCGGGGCGTCTTCGGCGAGCGGGCCGAGCGGAATATCGCAGACCGTTTCGCCCTTGAAGGTCAGGACCATGTGGCCGGTGTCGGTCACTTCGCCGATCACCGCGAAGTCCAGTTCCCACTTCTTGAAGATCGCCTCGGCCATCGGCTCCTTGCCGGGCTTCAGCACCATGAGCATGCGCTCCTGGCTTTCCGAGAGCATCATCTCGTAAGGGGTCATGCCCTCTTCGCGGCAGGGCACATTGTCCATGTTGAGGATGATGCCGGCCTTGCCGTTGGTCGCCATTTCGACCGACGAGGAGGTGAGGCCCGCCGCGCCCATGTCCTGAATCGCCACGATGGCGTCGGTCGCCATGAGTTCGAGACAGGCCTCGATCAGCAGCTTTTCGGTGAAGGGATCGCCGACCTGCACGGTGGGGCGCTTGGCTTCGGAATCCTCGCCGAAATCGGCGCTGGCCATTGTCGCGCCGTGGATACCGTCGCGCCCGGTCTTCGATCCGACATAAACGATGGGATTCCCAAGGCCGGTGGCGGCGGAATAGAAAATCTTGTCCTGCTCGGCTACGCCAACGGTCATCGCGTTGACGAGGATGTTGCCATCATAGGCGGGGTGGAAATTGGTCTCGCCCCCCACGGTCGGGACGCCGACGCAGTTGCCGTAGCCGCCGATGCCCGCGACGACGCCCTGCACGAGGTGCTTCATCTTGGGGTGATCGGGGCGGCCGAAGCGCAGCGCGTTCATGTTGGCGACCGGACGTGCGCCCATCGTGAACACATCGCGCAGGATGCCGCCAACGCCCGTGGCTGCACCCTGGTAGGGTTCGATGTAAGAGGGGTGGTTGTGGCTTTCCATCTTGAAGATGGCAGCCTGTCCATCGCCGATGTCAATTACGCCCGCGTTCTCGCCGGGGCCGCAGATCACCCAAGGGGCCGAGGTCGGCAACTTCTTGAGGTGGATGCGGCTTGATTTGTAGGAGCAGTGCTCCGACCACATGACCGAGAATATGCCGAGTTCGACAAGGTTCGGTTCACGACCGAGCGCGTTGAGGACGCGCTGGTACTCTTCCTCGGACAGCCCATGGGCGGCGACGACATCTGCGGTGATCTCGGACATGGCCCGCGCCTTAGCGAGCGTGGGCGAAAGTGGCTAGTCCTAACCCGCAAACTTGGTTGCAGCCCATGTTGCGGCGGTGGCGGCGACAGCAGTGGCGAAAGTCCCCCAGATCACGTCGATCACCGTGACATGGACGGGCCATCGCGCGAGGACGGCCTGACTGGTGAGGTCATAGGTCATGTAGCACATCGCGCCGAGGATCGCGCCATTGAGCGCGGCGGCGCCCAACCCTTGCGATAGGCCGGGGCGCACCGCGAACCACATCATCCCGACAAGGTACAGGACATAGAACACAAGCGCCGGAGCAATTCGGAATGTGGGCGCCAGCAGATCGCCCAGTGCGGGGCGGTAGAGCTTCGATCCGGCCCAGCCGAGCCAGACTGCATCGAGCGCGCCGAAAACAACGGCGGCGGCAACATAGGCGATGACGTATTGCATGGCCTTCTTACCTCCCGGGCAATTGCTGATCGAAGCTTGACCCGCCCCCCGTGCGCCGTCAATGCTGCCCCAATGGGAACCGTACCGGATATCGCGAGCTTCAGCTTCGAAGAGGCTCTGAAAGAACTCGAAAACGTCGTCAGACGGCTTGAGAGCGGTGACGCTCCGCTGGATGAATCGATCGAACTTTACGCGATGGGCGACAAGCTCCGCGCCCATTGCCAGTCGCGGCTCGATGCGGCGCAAGCGCGAATCGAGGCCATCGTGGCCGACCGTGACGGCAAGCCGCAGGGCCTTCGCCCATTCGACGAATCAGCGGGTTGAGTGGCGACCCCATGTCCACCGGTCTGCTCAAGCCTGCTTTGACGTCGATTGCCGAGGACATCGATCACAGCTTCGATCTGCTCCTGCCGATGCCGGGGGATCCGCGCGACCGGTTGGTCGAAGCGATGCGCTATGCCGCGATGGGCGGCGGCAAGCGCATTCGGCCCTTGCTGGTCTGCGCCACCGGCGCGCTGTTCGGCGTTTCGCGCGAAGCGGCGGTAAGGGTCGGAACGGCGATCGAGGCTATCCACGTCTATTCGCTGATCCATGATGATCTGCCGTGCATGGACAACGACGGCGTGCGCCACGGCAAGCCCACAGTGCATGTCGCGTTCGACGATGCTGCGGCGGTGCTGGCTGGTGACGCGCTGCACGACTTTGCGTTCGAGATCCTGTCCGATCCGGCCACCAGCGGCGATCCGTTCGTACGCATCGAACTCATCCGCACGCTGGCGACGGCGAGCGGGATGAACGGGATGTGCGGCGGGCAGATGATGGATATTGTCGCCGAGACATCGAGCTTCGATCTGCCGACGGTGACCCGGTTGCAGCAGTTGAAGACCGGCGCGCTGCTGGGCGCGGCGGTGGAAATGGGCGCTATCCTGGGGCATGCGCCCATCGAGGGACGCTCGCATTTGCGCGGTTACGCCCGCAATATCGGCCTCGCCTTTCAGATCGCGGACGATCTGCTCGACCTTGAGGGCGACGAGGTGGCAGCTGGCAAGGCGCTGCGCAAGGACGCCGATCAGGGCAAGCAGACCTTCCTGTCGCTGCTCGGTCCCGAGCGTGCGCGCGAACAGGCGCGGCGGCTGGTGGAACAGGCGGTAGAGCTACTCGCAAGTTACGGTCCCGAGGCGGACCTGCTGCGCGAACTCGCGCGGTTCATCGTGGAGAGGAACCACTGATGGCAGAACGTATCGGCGTCTATCCGGGGACATTCGACCCGATCACGCTGGGGCATCTCGATATCATCCGGCGCGGCGCCAAGCTGGTCGACAGGTTGATCATCGGAGTGACGACGAACCCGTCGAAAAATCCGATGTTCACCCCGGAAGAACGCATGGAAAGCGTGGCACGCGAAGTTGCCGAGCAGGGCGTCGACAATGTCGAGGTGGTGGGTTTCAACGCGTTGTTGATGAAGTTTGCGCGCCGTCAGGGTGCCAGTGTGATCGTACGGGGCCTGCGCGCCGTTGCCGACTTCGAATACGAGTACCAGATGGCCGGCATGAATCAGCAGCTCGACGCCGAGATCGAGACGGTTTTTCTGATGGCCGACGTCAGCTTGCAGCCCATCGCCTCCAAGCTGGTCAAGGAAATCGCGCTGTTCGGCGGTGACATATCCGACTTTGTCACGCCGACCATCCGCGACGAGGTGGCCGCACGGGTTGAGAAGATGGGCCGTCTCGGCGATTATTGACGCGGGCGACGTGCGCGCCATGCGCAATCGTTCATTGCAGCGACAGCGCGACCGGCCTATCCGCGCTGCAACCTATCCGGAGTTCGACTGTCCCATGGTTTCGCGCTTTATTACCGCACTTGCG
>JAZKBJ010000152.1:5734-11500 GCA_040388685.1 Pseudomonadota bacterium | reverse complement strand
TGATCGCCTCGCCTGCCATGGCAAAGAAGGACGAGGCACCGGCAGCGGTTCCGCAGAAGGTCATTCCTTACGCGGTCAATACCGATCAGACCGCCGACCTCGAAAACCTGCTGCTGCTCGACTTGTCGAACGGTGGCCGCGTGGTGATCCGGCTGATGCCCGAATGGGCGCCGAACCATATCGAGCGGATCAAGACGCTGGTGCGCGAAGGCTTCTATAACGGCGTGATCTTTCACCGCGTGATCGATGGCTTCATGGCGCAGACCGGCGATCCGACGGGAACCGGGCAGGGCGGATCGAAGCTTCCCGATTTGACCGCCGAATTCAACGCGATACCGCATGTTCGTGGTACTGTTTCGATGGCACGCACGAATGAGCCAAACACAGCGAACAGCCAGTTCTTCATCGTGTTCTATCCGCGCTTCGCGCTCGATCACAAGTACACCAACTTTGGCCGCGTGATTGCGGGCATGGACAATGTCGATGCGATCCAGCGTGGCGAGCCGCCTGCGAATCCGACCAAGATCGTGCAGGCTTCGATCGCGGCGGATCATAAGGCGGCTCCGGCCCCGGCAGCGCCCGCAGCACCTTCTGCGATCACGGCTGACATGCTGAGCAATTCGCGGTCGAACTAAGCCTCTTTTGCGGCTAGGGCGCGCCGATGCGCGTTGATATCTTCGACTTCGAACTGCCCACTGAAAACATTGCCCTTCGGCCCGCCAGGCCGCGCGATTCGGCGCGCCTGCTGTCGGTGGGGGCGGAAGGTTCGTTCAGCGACCTGATCGTACGCGACCTGCCGTCGCTGCTGAACCCCGGTGACGTACTCGTGTTCAACGATACGCGGGTCATTCCGGCGCAGCTTGAAGGCATGCGCGGTGAAGCGCGGATCGGCGCGACGCTGCACAAGCGCATCGACTTGCGCCGTTGGCAGGCCTTCGTGCGCAATGCCAAAAGGCTGCGGGATGGCGATGTGATCGAATTCGGCGCGGGCGTTTTGGCACAAGCCGAAGTGCGTCACGCCGATGGCAGCTGGACGCTGTTTTTTCCGGGCGACGAACCGGTCGAGGCGTTGCTGGAGCGCGCGGGGCGGATGCCGCTGCCGCCCTATATCGCGGGCAAACGCCCTACCGATGAGCAGGACCGCAGCGATTACCAGACGATGTTTGCGGCAAAGGATGGTGCGGTCGCCGCGCCAACCGCAGCGCTGCACTTCACGCCCGACTTGCTTGAAGCGCTGGCAGGGCGCGGCGTGAAGACCGAGACACTGACGCTGCATGTCGGCGCGGGCACGTTCCTGCCGGTCAAGGCTGATGATACCGACGATCATGCCATGCACGCCGAATGGGGCACGATCGACGCCGCCACGGCCGAGCGGCTCAATGCGGTACGTGCAGCAGGCAACCGTGTCATCGCGGTGGGCACGACCTCGCTGCGTCTGCTCGAAAGCGCGACCGGTGAGGACAAGGTAATCCGCCCGTTCGAGGGGGACACCTCGATCTTCATCACGCCGGGCTACACTTTCCGCGCGATTGACGGGCTGATGACCAACTTCCATCTGCCCAAGTCCACGCTGTTCATGCTTGTCAGCGCGCTGATGGGGCTGGAGCGCATGCAAGCGGTGTATGTACATGCGATTGCCCAAGGCTATCGCTTCTACTCCTACGGCGATTCCAGCCTGCTCCTGCCATAAAGCGCAGTATCGGGCAGGGGCCTCGCCGCTAGCTTTGCCGCAAAGCATAGCGAGAGGAAAGCGCATGGTTCCCGCGCACGTACCGGCCGACCGAGTCGTGGATTTCGATCTGTTCAATCCGCCCGGCGTCGAGGATGACTATTTCACGGCATGGAAATCGCTGCTCGGAGGGCCGGGGCTGGTGTGGAGCACCGCGAATGGCGGGCACTGGATCGGTGCGCGGGGCGATGTCGTCCGCGAACTGTGGGGCGATGCCGAACGCCTGTCGAGCGAGTGCCTTGCGGTGACGCCGGGGCTGGGCGAGGTGATGCAGTTCATTCCGCTCCAGCAGGACGGGGCGGAGCACAAGGCGTTCCGCATGGCGGTGATGAAGGGCATGGCCTCGCGCTTCGTCGTGGCGCTCGAACCGAAGGTCGTCGAGATTTCCCGCGAGCTGATCGAGGGCTTGCGTCCCAAAGGGCACTGCGATTTCGTCGCTGAATTTGCCGAGATTGTGCCGCTCAACATCTTCCTGACGCTGATCGATGTGCCGCTGGCAGATCGCCCGCGCCTGCGCGAACTGGGCGTCCAACTCACGCGGCCCGATGGCACGATGACCGTCGAGGGATTGAAGCAGGCGGCTGACGATTACCTCTGGCCGTTCATCCAGAAGCGCATGGCCGAGCCGGGCGACGACTTGTTCAGCCGCATTCTGTCCGAGCCGGTGCTGGGCCGTGCGTGGACCGAGGACGAGGCGCGGCGAATGTGCCGCAACCTGCTGTTCGGCGGGCTGGATACGGTGGCGGCGATGTTCGGCATGGTCGCGCTGCATCTGGCGCGGCATCCCGAAGACCAGCGGTTGTTGCGTGAAAATCCGGATCTGATTCCCGCGGCTGCCGACGAACTGATGCGGCGCTACCCCACCGTTGGCGTCAGCCGCAATGCCGTGGCCGATGTCGAGATTGACGGGGTGACAATCCGCAAGGGTGATCTGGTTTATCTGCCGAGCATTCTGCACAATCTCGATCCGGCCAGCTTCAATGCGCCAGATGCCGTGGATTTCGACCGTGATCTGACCCCGATCCGGCATACTACGATGGGCGTGGGCGCGCATCGTTGCGTCGGCGCGGGGCTGGCACGCATGGAGGTGATCGTGTTCCTGCGCGAATGGCTGTCACAGATGCCCGAGTTCACGCTCGACCCGGCGCAGCCGGTGCGGATGAAGGGCGGGAACGTGGGGGCGTGCACCGCGATCCCGCTGGTGTGGCAGGTGTAATCTAGGCCGAGAACCAGCCCCAGAGCAGGCGCACGGTCAGGCCGAGGCTGACGACGACCAGCAATGGCCGGATCACTTTCGCGCCGAACTTCGTGGCGTAGTGCGAGCCGATCCATGCGCCGGTCATCGCGCCTGCGCCCATGCACAGGCCGAGCACCCACATCGCCTGTCCGCCGATGGTGAAGACGATGACGCTGGCAAGATTGCTGGTGACGTTGAGGTACTTGGTCAGGCCCGTCGCGCGGGTCAGGCCGAGGCCGCGCAGGCCGACGAGCGTGGTGGCGAAGAACTGGCCAGCGCCAGGGCCGAAAAACCCGTCGTAGAACGCGACACCGGCGCCAACCGGCATGTAGCCGCGTTCGCTGAGATGGCCGTGGCGGTCTGCATCGCTCATGTTGGGCGAGAACACCGTGTAGAGCGCCACGGCGATCAGCAGGGTCAGCACCACGAGTTTGAGCACATCGGCGCTGAGCCGCTGGATCGCGAGCGAACCGAGCATCGCGCCGATGAAAACGATCACGGCAGTTGGTGCATTCTTGCGGAAACTGAACAGCCCGGCACGGTGATAGCGCCATGTCGCCATCGCGGTGCCGCTCATGGACTGGATTTTGTTGGTGCCGAGCACCACATGCGGGGGCAGGTTGGTCGATAGCAGGACGGGCATCATCACGAGGCCGCCACCGCCTGCAACAGCATCGATGAAGCCGGTCAGCACCGCGACGAGGGTGAGCGCGGGATATAGCCACAGATCGAGTTGCAAGGGGTCAAGCATTTGCGCGCCTTGGCGAATAGGCTTAAGGGCCGCAAACTCTTTTTGCCGAGCACGTTCCCGATGACCCGTTTTGCATTCGATATCCATGCCACCGATGGCAAGGCCCGCACCGGCACGATCCGCATGATGCGCGGGGATATTCGCACGCCCGCGTTCATGCCGGTGGGCACGGCCGCCACGGTCAAGGCGATGAAGGTCGAGGATGTGCGCGCGGCGGGCGCAGACATCATTCTGGGCAACACCTATCACCTCATGCTGCGCCCCGGCGCCGAGCGCGTTGCGCGGCTGGGCGGATTGCACAAGTTCATGGGCTGGGACCGGCCGATCCTGACCGATAGCGGCGGCTATCAGGTGATGAGCCTTTCGGACTTGCGCAAGATCACCGAGGAAGGCGTGACCTTCGCCAGCCATCTTGACGGATCACGGCACCTGCTCAGCCCTGAACGTTCGATGGAGATTCAGCGCCTGCTCGGGTCGGACATCGTCATGTGTTTCGACGAATGCCCCCGTGCGGACCAGCCGCGCGAGGTGATCGCCAAGTCGATGGAAATGTCGATGCGCTGGGCACGGCGCAGCCGCGACGCGTTCGATGCAGGCGGCGAGCAGGCCGAGCGCTCGGCACTGTTCGGTATCCAGCAGGGGGCGCTGGACGAGGGTCTGCGCAAGACCAGTGCCGACGCGCTGATCGATGTCGGGTTCGACGGTTATGCCATTGGCGGGCTGGCCGTGGGCGAGGGGCAGGAGGCGATGTTCGCCACGCTCGATTTTGCGCCGCAGCAGTTGCCAGCGGATCGTCCGCGCTATCTGATGGGCGTGGGCAAGCCGGACGATCTCGTGGGCGCGGTTGAGCGCGGCGTCGACATGTTCGATTGCGTGTTGCCGACGCGCTCGGGCCGCAATGGGCAGGCGTTCACCTGGAACGGGCCGCTTAACATGCGCAACGCCCGCCATGCCGAGGATATGGGGCCGCTGGACGAACGCTGCCCTTGCCCGGTCTGCTCAAAGTACAGCCGTGCCTACCTGCATCACTTGCACAAGTCCGGCGAGATGCTCGGTGCGATGCTGCTGACCGAGCATAATCTGTGGTTCTATCAGCAACTGATGGCAGGCATGCGCGCGGCGATCGCCGAACGACGGTTCGCTGGTTTCGCTGCGGATTTCCGACGGGACTATTTCGTGCGTTAAGCGGCGATGCCTTGCGGGTCATCCTCGAAGCCCGGCTGGCCAACCTCAAGCCGCGTGTCTTTGTAGGGGTAGAACATCCCCGTTCGCTCTTCGAGAAATCCGGCGCCGATGGCGAAGGCCTGACGCTGGGCGGTGAGCAGATCGGGATACCATTTGCCGGTGCGGTGCGGGGTGACGAAGCGATAGTGCGACATGCCTGTGCAATGGCCTGCGGGGCCGTAAGTTCCCCGTCACACGTCAAATTTACGCTGCGAAAACAGAATCTAACGCGGCGCAGCAATTCTGTCGGAAGATAGGCTTTCATCGACGTCAGTCATTCCACCATCGCCAACCTGCCATGTTGACGATTGCTTTGTCCCACTTCTCATAGGCATCGTACGGCCCCATTCGGATATTTGGAGGTAGTAGCGAACCATTCGTTCGAACGGGTGTGCCCTTTTTCGCAAGATGATAAGCGTAAGCTTTTTCATGATCACCTTCGGGAGCGTTCTCACCGCGGATCATACCAATGAATGATCTTCTTTGGGCACTTGTTATGCGCAACCGACCATAATGCAGGTCTTCGTAAAACTTAAGGTAGCGGCTTATTAATGCCTCGTACTTTTCAAGCTCTGGATCCATCGCAGTGCCGATTCCAAGCGTCGCCTTTTCTTTAAAATCTCAAATTGAAGTGAATTTGCAAGGATAATGTTGGGCGTTCTAAATCGGTCGCTAAATTTCGGCGCTTCCAGCGATGGTTTGACCATATGTAATCAAGAACTGGCGGGTTAGTGGCCGGATATGTGCAAATTCCGATACGAAAAAAGGCGGAGCTTGCGCCCCGCCTTCTCGTGTTCCGAAAGGACCTGAAATCAGCGCGAGTAG
>JAZKBJ010000152.1:1892-5724 GCA_040388685.1 Pseudomonadota bacterium | reverse complement strand
AGGCACTTCATCAAGCGTCGGTACGCGGGTGAAGGTGACCTTGTCGCCCTCGGCAGTGGCGACATAATCGGGCACTTCACGCTCGGGCAGGGTCTGCGCTTCAGCGATCAGGGCCATTTCCTTGGCCTTCTTGCCGAGGCTGATCACGTCGCCGGGGCGAACGCGGCGCGAGGCGATGTTGCACTTCACGCCGTTGACGTAGATGTGGCCGTGCGAAACGATCTGGCGGGCCGAGAACACGGTCGGTGCGAACTTGGCGCGATACACGACCATGTCGAGGCGCTGTTCGAGCAGGCCGATCAGGTTCTGCCCGGTATCGCCCTTCATCTTCGACGCTTCCTGGTAGGTGCGCTTGAACTGCTTCTCGGTCACATCGCCGTAGTAGCCCTTGAGCTTCTGCTTGGCGCGGAGCTGGATGCCGAAGTCCGAGACCTTGCTCTTGCGGCGCTGGCCGTGCTGGCCGGGACCATACGAGCGACGGTTGACCGACGACTTGGGACGGCCCCAGATGTTTTCGCCAAGGCGGCGATCAATTTTGTACTTCGATGACTTGCGCTTGGACATGCGCTATCCTTCAATTTGCAACGCACCGGCAAATGCGCCGATGCTTCAAGTCCCGGAACCGCACCATTCTGCCGATATGCAGAATGCGGCCACCGCTTCACCGGGAGTGCGAGGCCAATTGCGAAGCGCGGCCAAGAACAGAGATTTAATTCATTGTCAAGGGCAGCGGGCATAGACAGACCGCCGAATATAGGGTGCTGTTGAAAATGATGCACGAGAGGCCGCCTCGTCCTGAACACTGCGCGCCGCTGGACCCTGTTTCCAGCGGTGTGGAGGCGATCGACCAGCAAATCCTGCAACTGCTGTCCCAGCGCTTTGCCTTGGCGCGCGCCGTTGGCGCAGGGGGCTGGGAGGATGCAGATGATCGGCGCAAGGCCATTTCCGCGATCCGGAGCCGCGCCTTCGAACTGGGCGTGCCGGTGGGGCTGGTGGCGGATTTCTGGGACAGGATGGCCGAGGCGTCGCTGGCGATGCGCGATCAGGCGTTCAGGTCCTAATCCCGAGGATCGCCCGGCTTCGAGCCGGGCCTGCGCCGCAACACGCTGAGCACGCCGCGCAAGGTGCGCACTTCAAGGTGATTCCAGCCGGGCTTGGTCAGGACGGAGCGCAGCGTGCGCTTCGTTGTGGCGGCGCGGCTTTCCGGTTCGAAATAGCCGCGCGGTTCGAGCATGGCGCACAACTGGTCGAACATGCCGTCAAACTCTTCCTGCGGGGCTGGGGGCAGGATATCCTCGACGGTCGGCTGCACCAGATCGTTGGCGTGCTTCGACCATTCGTAGGCGCACAGGATCACCGCCTGCGCGAGGTTCAGCGAGCCGAACTCGGGATTGATCGGAACGGTGACAATGGCGCGGGCCAGCGCCACGTCCTCGGTTTCAAGGCCTGAGCGTTCAGGCCCGAACACAAAGGCGCTGCGGCCAGGAGCAGTCATGATGGCCGTGGCGGCCTGTTCAGGGGTCACCACCGGCTTGGACACGCCGCGCTTGCGCACGGTCGTGGCATAGACGTGTGCGCAGTCCGATACGGCTTCAGCCAGGGTCTCAAACACCTGCGCCTTCTCAAGCACCACGTCGGCGCCTGCTGCCGCTGGGCCGGCAGACGGGTTGGGCCAGCCATCGCGCGGAGAGACCAGCCGCAATTCGGTGAGCCCGAAATTGAGCATGGCACGCGCGGCCTTGCCGATATTCTCGCCCAGTTGTGGACGCACCAGCACTATGACCGGCTGGCGGCTTTCAGGGCCGGTCACCGGTCGTCGGTCCCAAGCCCGCTGACTTCCTGGACGCTGCTGGCGAATTCCTCGAAATCGCGCGCTTCGGCGAAATCGCGGTAAACGCTGGCGAAGCGGATATAGGCGACCGAATCGAGCTGGCGCAGGCCTTCCATGACCATTTCACCAATGGCCTTGGATGGCACTTCCGCATCGCCCATCGTTTCAATCTGGCGCTGGATGCCCGAAACGAGCTGATCGAGCCGCTCCTGCGCGACAGGCCGCTTGCGGCATGCAAGCGAGACGGATTGCTCGATCTTCGAACGGTCGAACGGCTCGCGCCGCTCGCCGCTTTTGACCACGAGAACCTCACGCAACTGGACGCGCTCGAACGTGGTGAAGCGCGCGCCGCAGCCCTCGCACTGGCGGCGCCGACGGATCGAGGTGTTATCCTCGCTCGGCCGACTGTCCTTTACTTGGCTGTTGTCATGGGCGCAAAACGGGCAACGCATCGATCAGATCAGCGCTTGATCCGCTGCCAGAACGCAAAGCCCGCGCCCACTGCCAGACCGAGCGGCAGCGACACGACCGGCAGGAGCGCGCCCGCAACCGCGCCGATTGCCGCGCCGGTCAGGACCGGCTTGGTCGACGGATGAGACATGCCCTGCTTGGCCATGGCGGAGAACTCATCCTTGGCACGGGTGGCAAGATCGTTGTTGTCGTCCATGGGGTCAAAGCTCCGGATAGATGGGGAAACGTGCACACAGATCCGCAACGCGGTCGCGCACACGCTGTTCCACCTGACCATCGCCCTCTTCGCCATTGCGCGCAAGGCCATCTACGACTTCGCCGATCAGTGCACCGATCTGCCGGAATTCGTCCTCGCGGAAACCGCGCGTCGTGCCCGCAGGCGTGCCGAGGCGGATGCCCGACGTGACGAAGGGCGAGCGCTTGTCGAACGGAACGCCGTTCTTGTTGCAAGTGAGCCAGGCCCGATCGAGGCCCTTCTCGGCGGCCTTGCCGGTTACATCCTTGGCCGAAAGATCGACCAGCATCAGGTGGTTGTCCGTCCCGCCCGATACGACGGAGAGGCCAGCAGCCTTCACGGCATCGGCCAGCGCGCGGGCGTTGGCGACGATCTGCGCGGCATAGGCCTTGAATTCGGGGCGCAGCGCTTCGCCGAACGCAACCGCCTTGGCGGCGATCACGTGGACCAGCGGACCGCCCTGCATGCCGGGGAACACCGCCATGTTGAATTTCTTGGCCAGATCCTCGTCATTGGTCAGGATCACGCCCGAACGCGGGCCGCGCAGGCTCTTGTGCGTGGTCGTGGTCACGACATGTGCGTGCGGGAAGGGCGAGGGGTGCGCGCCGCCGGCGACGAGGCCGGAGAAATGCGACATATCGACCAGCAGCCATGCGCCCACTTCATCGGCGATTTCGCGGAAGCGCTGGAAATCCCAGATGCGCGAATAGGCGGTGCCGCCAGCGATGATCAGCTTCGGCTTGTTCTCGCGGGCGAGGCGGGCAACTTCGTCCATGTCGATCAGGTGATCGTCTTCGCGCACGCCATAAGGGATCGGCTTGAACCACTTGCCGCTCATGTTGACAGGCGAACCGTGAGTGAGGTGTCCGCCCGAGTTCAGGTCGAGCCCCATGAAGCTGTCGCCCGGCTGGAGCAGCGCAAGGAACACGGCCTGGTTCATCTGGCTGCCCGAGTTGGGCTGGACGTTGGCGAAATTGCAGCCGAACAGCTGCTTGGCGCGCTCGATCGCCAGAGTCTCGACCACGTCGGCGTATTCGCAGCCGCCGTAGTAGCGCTTGCCCGGATAGCCCTCGGCATACTTGTTGGTGAAGACCGAGCCGGTGGCTTCGAGCACGGCGAGGCTGGTGATGTTCTCCGACGCGATCAACTCGATCTTGGTCTGCTGGCGCTTGAGCTCGCCCCGGATGGCGGCGAAGACTTCGGGATCGGCCTGTTCCAAGTTGGCGCTGAAGAATCCGGCCGAGCGGATCGGGGCATCGGTGACGGTGCTCATGCGGCGGACTCCTCGGTCACTT
>JAZKBJ010000152.1:0-1882 GCA_040388685.1 Pseudomonadota bacterium | reverse complement strand
GCGGCGAAAACTTCGGCGTCCGACTGTTCCAGATGTTGCGTAAAGAAGCCGGCCTTGCGGATTTCCGGGGCTGCGGTTGCAGTGGTCATCGTATGGGGCTCCTTCAGAAAACGGGATTGGAAAGCTTTTCGACGCGGCCTGCGTGGCGGCCTCCGCCGAATTCAGTGCTGAGAAACGCGTCGAGGCAGGCTTTGGCCATGTCCTCACCGGTCAGGCGTGCGCCCATGGCGATGACGTTGGCATCGTTGTGTTCGCGGGCGAGCGCCGCCGAGAGCGGTTCGGACACCAATGCACAGCGGCAGGCGGGATCACGATTGACTGCGATGGAAATGCCGATGCCTGAGCCGCACAGCGCCACGCCATATTCGGCGGTGCCATCGGCCACGACCGAGGCAAGCTTGTAGCCGTAGTCGGGGTAATCAACCCGGTCGGCGGTTTCAGGACCAAGGTCGGCGACCTCGTGGCCCTGCTCGATCAGGTACTCGCGCAAGGTCGCCTTGAGGTCGACAGCGGCGTGATCTGAAGCAATGGCGATGCGCATGGGATCCGTTTCGATTGCGGTTAAACGGGAATCGTTGGCGGCCCCATAAGCTGTCACATCGCAACAAGCCACCGCAAATCGCGCCGGTGGGGCTGCCCGTTGGGGCCTACTCTAACAGGTGTGACAGTCGTGGAGCGCCGTTGCCTTAGCTCGCCAACAAGCTGACATGGCGTTCAGTTAGGAACATCGTGTTCTTTCGAGTCAGGTCGCCAGCGACAAGCTTGCGCCCATCCCATCCATACGGACGCAGGCCAAGCTTGCCAGCAATATGGATGAAGGCATCGTAAGGACGTTCGACTATGATCACCGGCTGGCTGCGGCGGACCGTCTCGGCCGCGCCCATCAGCACTTGGGCTTCAAAGCCCTGTACATCGATCTTGATAACGTCGGGCGAGAGGCCGAGCGCATCGAGCGGTTCGATGGCCACTTCGCAGCTTTCGACCTGCATCAGGCATGGATCAAACCTGGCCATGCGGTCCGATGTCAGCCAGCCCGCGGCTGCGCTATGATCCAGCGATGCGAGACCGTCGTAGCTGTAATTGCGGTATTTTGGAATGTGCAGTAATTGGCGACCGCGAACAGGGCCAAGCGCGATGTCGAGGACCTCGACGCTGCTGTCGCCTGCGAATTCCGCTTCGAGGCGGTGGGCCAGCGCCGGGATCGGCTCGATCGTGACGATGCGCGCCGGACGTGCGTAACGCTTGAGCGCGTGGACGCTCTGGCCCCAGTTGCCGCCGATGTCGATGGCCAGACCAACCGGGGCGAGGCGCGCAAGCAGGCGGAATTCGGGATCGGCGAACCACCCAAGATGCCGGGTTGCCGCATTGTAGACCGCTGCCTTGGCCGAACGTAGACTAGGAAAGTGCGTCTGCAGATCGCGCAATTGCCTCCGGGCCGTGCGAAGCAGCAAGGCTTCGGGACGATACCCCCGGATCAAAGCCGGTCCGGGGGTGTTCGTCTGGTCGGTCATCGGACGCTTACTGGTCGAGGAACGAGCGCATCTTGCGGCTGCGGCTCGGGTGCTTGAGCTTGCGCAGCGCCTTGGCCTCGATCTGGCGGATGCGTTCGCGGGTCACCGAGAACTGCTGGCCGACTTCTTCCAGCGTATGATCGGTGTTCATGCCGATGCCGAAGCGCATGCGCAGCACGCGTTCCTCGCGTGGGGTCAGGCTGGCAAGGACGCGGGTGACCGTTTCCTTGAGATTGGCCTGAATGGCCGCATCGACCGGAATGATCGCGTTCTTGTCTTCGATGAAATCACCGAGGTGCGAATCTTCCTCGTCGCCAATCGGCGTTTCGAGGGAGATCGGCTCCTTGGCGATCTTCATCACCTTGCGGACC
>JAZKBJ010000151.1:6865-13217 GCA_040388685.1 Pseudomonadota bacterium | reverse complement strand
TCTTCCGACGCGGCTTCCGAAGCATCGTCTGAACGGCCGCAGGCCGAGACTGCGAGTGCTGCTGCGGCGACGATCGCGAGGCTGGCGTACTTCTTCATCGAATTCCCTCTCTTGGGTAACCGGCGCCAATCGACGAAAACAGCCGCGGGCAAGTCCCGTTGGCGCGCTTCGCCGTGTTCTACCGGCGGGGGCGTGCGAAGGCAAATGCATCATATGCACGGCATAATCGCAGATGCTAACATATGATATAAAGGCATCTTTAAGCGCCTTGACGCATATAAAGACTTCTTTATATGCTGGCTGCAATGACTATCCACGACGCCATCCGCGCTCTCGATGACTCGACGCGCCTGCGCATCATGCGCCTGCTCGCCAGCATGGAACTGGCGGTGGGCGAAATTGCGCAAGTCTTGGGCCAGAGCCAGCCGCGAGTCTCGCGTCATATCAAGATCCTGTGCGATTCGGGCTTGGCAGAGCGGCGCAAGGAAGGGGCCTGGGTGTTTCTGCGCAGTTCGGTGGGTGAAGGCTCCGAACTGCCGCTCGCCGCTGCCATCGCCCGATTGCTCACCGTGGCCGAGCGCGAAGACAGCGCCTTTGGCCGTCGCTGCGCCGAAGATCGCCAGCATCTGGAGGCCATCCGCACCGCGCGCCAGTCGCATGCGCTCGAATGGTTTGCCCGCCACGCCGAAGAATGGGACGAACTGCGGTCATTGCATATTGCCGACGGTCCGGTGGAAGCCGCGCTGACCGAAATGCTGGCGGAACTGGGCGATGGCGCATCGCTTGGTCGCCTGCTCGACGTCGGCACGGGCACCGGGCGTATTGCCGAATTGCTGGGCGCGCAGGCGACCCGCGTGGTCGCGTTCGACAAAAGCCCTGACATGTTGCGCATTGCCCGCGCCAGGCTCCAGCATCTGCCTGCGGATTCGGTAGAGCTGGTGCAGGGCGATTTTGCGCAATTGCCCTTTGCTCCGCGCAGTTTCGATACGGTCCTGTTCCATCAGGTCCTGCACTATGCCCAGGCCCCCGAAGCGGTGCTGGCAGGCGCAGCGCGCGTCACCGCGCCCGGTGGCCGCATCGCCATTGTCGATTTCGCGGCGCACGATCGCGAAGACCTGCGCCAGTCCCACGCCCACGCCCGCCTCGGCTTTTCAGACGCGCAGATCGAGACGATGCTGCTCGACAGCGGTTTCGTGCCGCAGGCCACTCGTGCGCTCGCGGGCCACGAACTCGTCGTCAAGCTGTGGACCGGCCTGCGCCGAGAGGACAGCGTGACCCAATTAGACACTCGGCAGACCCGGAAAGCCTGAAGCACCATGAATGCCAGTTACGACCAGCTCCGCGAAGCCCGCACCGCGCTCGATACCCCGCTGTTTGCCGGGCTGCCGGGCGACATAAATGTCTCGTTCGAATTCTTCCCACCCAAGACCGATGCCCTGATGACGCAACTGTGGGACGTGGTCGAAACGCTCGCGCCGCTCCAGCCCAAGTTCGTCTCGGTAACGTATGGTGCGGGCGGCTCTACTCGCGACCGCACCCACGGCACCGTCGCGCGGATCATCAAGGAGGCCAAGCTTCCCGCCGCGGCGCACCTGACTTGCGTCGATGCGACCAAGGCGGAAATCCGCGAAGTGGCCGAGAGCTACTGGGAAGCGGGCGTGCGCCACATTGTCGCGCTGCGTGGCGATATGGGCGCGCCCGGCGTGCCGTTCACCCCGCACCCCGAAGGCTACGCCACTGCCGCCGAACTGGTGGCGGGCCTCAAGACGATTGCGCCGTTCGAAATCTCGGTCGCCGCCTATCCCGAATCCCACCCCGATTCGCCCAGCCAGCAGGCGGATATCGACAACCTGAAGCGCAAGCTCGATGCCGGGGCCACCCGCGCCATCAGCCAGTTCTTTTTCGAACCGGAAACCTTCTTCCGCTTCCGCGACAAGCTGGCGGCGGCGGGCATAGATGCGCCGGTCTTGCCCGGTATCCTGCCTGTCTCCAACGTCGCCCAGACCCGCAAGTTCGCCGCTGCCTGCGGTGCCGCGATCCCGGCGTGGATGGACGGGCTGTTCGAAGGCCTCGATACGCACCCCGGCTCACGCCAGCTGGTCGCCGCCACCATCGCTGCCGAATTCTGCCGCCGTCTCTATGCAGGCGGCGTGCGCGATTTCCACTTCTACACCCTCAACCGCGCCGAACTGTCCTACGCGATCTGCCATCTGCTTGGCCTTCGCCCGACAAAATCCGCGCTGGAGAAAGCCGCGTGACGTTGACGCCATCACTCGCCCGCCTAGCCCTGCTTGAGCAGGCGAGCCAACGCATCCTCATCACCGATGGCGCGTTCGGCACCGAGATCCAGAACTTCAAGCTGTCCGAAGCCGACTATGCGGGCACGCTCGGCCTTGCCAAGGACCAGAAGGGCAACAACGATATTCTCGCGCTGACCAAGCCCGAAGTGCCCGAATCGATCCACCGCGCCTATTTCGCCGCCGGGGCCGACATCGCCGAGACCAACACCTTCTCGGCCAACCGCATCAGCCAGGCCGATTACGCCGCCGAACACCTTGTGCGTGAAATCAACGTGGAATCGGCCAAGCTCGCCCGCCGCGTGGCCGATGAATTCACCGCCAAGGATGGCCGCCCGCGCTTTGTCGCAGGTGCCATTGGCCCGACCAACAAGACCCTCTCGCTCAGCCCCGACGTCAACGACCCCGGCTTCCGCGAAGTCGATTGGGACGGCATGGTCGACGTCTATGCCGAGCAGGTCCACGCCCTGATCGAAGGCGGTGCGGACTTCATCCTGATCGAAACGGTGTTCGACACGCTCAACGCCAAGGCCGCGGTCATGTCGGTGCGCCATGTCGAGCAGGCGCTCGGCTGCGAAATCCCGATCATGCTGTCGATGACGCTGACCGACCTTTCGGGCCGCAATCTCTCGGGCCACACGGTCGAGGCGTTCTGGTATGCGGTACGCCACGCCAAACCGATCACCATCGGGCTCAACTGCTCGTTCGGTGCAACCCAGTTGCGCCCTCATGTAAAGGCGCTGTCCGAAATCGCCGACACGCTGATCATGGTCTATCCCAACGCCGGCCTGCCCAACGAGCTGGGCGAATATGACGAAATTCCGGCGACCACCGCAGGCCTCGTCAAGGAATGGGCCGACCACGGCCAGGTCAACATCCTCGGCGGCTGCTGCGGTTCGACCCCTGAACATATCGCGGCGATGGCCAAGGCTGTTGAAGGCCTGCCCGCGCGCAAGCTGCCGTCGCCGGAAACGGCAACGCGGCTTGCGGGGCTCGAACCGTTCATCATGGCTGCATGATCTTCTCCCCTCCCGCTTGCGGGAGGGGCTGGGGGAGGGCCTGTCACCAAGCCCTGCCCCTAAACAAACAAGCGCTCCCCTAACCCCTCCCGCAAATGGGAGGGGAATTGGATAAAAGAATGACCACCAATTCATCCGCCCGCTTCGTCAATGTCGGCGAACGCACCAACGTCACCGGCTCTGCCGCGTTCAAGAAGCTGATCCTTGCGGGCGATTATCCCAAGGCGGTCGAAGTTGCGCGCCAGCAGGTCGAGAACGGCGCGCAGGTGATCGACGTCAACATGGACGAGGGCCTGCTCGACGCGGTCGAGGCGATGACCACCTACCTCAAGCTGATTGCCGCCGAACCCGACATCGCGCGCGTGCCGATCATGATCGACAGTTCCGAGTGGGACGTGATCGAGGCGGGCCTGAAGTGCGTCTCGGGCAAGCCCATCGTCAATTCGATCTCGATGAAGGAAGGCGAGGAAGCCTTCCTTGCCCACGCTCGCAAATGCATGGACTATGGCGCTGCTGTCGTTGTCATGGCGTTCGACGAAAAGGGCCAGGCCGATACCAAGGAGCGCAAGGTCGAAATCTGCGCCCGCGCCTACAAGCTGCTGACCGAGATGGGCTTCCCGCCCGAGGACGTGATCTTCGATCCGAATGTCTTCGCCGTCGCCACCGGCATCGAGGAGCATGACCGCTACGCTCTCGATTTCATCGAAGCCACGGCCGAGATCAAGGCGCGCTGCCCGCACGTCCATATTTCGGGCGGTCTTTCCAATCTGTCGTTCAGCTTCCGCGGTAACGAAACCGTCCGCCGCGCGATGCATTCGGTGTTTCTCTACCATGCCATTCCGGCGGGCATGGACATGGCCATCGTCAACGCCGGCCAGCTCGACATCTACGATCAGATCGATCCGGTGCTGCGCGAGGCCTGCGAGGACGTCGTGCTCAACCGCATGCCCGCCGCAGGCGGCGACCAGACCGCGACCGAGCGCCTGATCGCGCTTGCGGAAAGCTACAAGGGCAAGGACGCGGTCGCCGAAAAGGCAGCGGAGGAATGGCGCGGCTGGGATGTGGTGCGCCGTCTTGAACATGCGCTGGTCAAAGGCATCGACGCCCATATCGTCGATGACACCGAAGAGGCCCGTGCGATGATCGATGCGCGCGGCGGCAGGCCTATCGAAGTGATTGAAGGTCCGCTGATGGAAGGCATGAACACGGTCGGCGACCTGTTCGGTTCGGGCAAGATGTTCCTGCCGCAGGTGGTGAAATCGGCCCGTGTGATGAAGAAGGCCGTTGCCCACCTCATCCCCTATATCGAAGCGGCGAAGGAGCCGGGTGCCAAGGCCAAGGGCAAGATCATCATGGCCACGGTCAAGGGTGACGTCCACGATATCGGCAAGAACATCGTCGGCGTGGTCCTGCAATGCAACGGTTACGAGGTGCTCGATCTGGGCGTGATGGTGCCGTGGTCGACGATCCTCGACACCGCGCAGAAGGAAGGCGTCGACATCATCGGCCTTTCGGGCCTGATCACCCCGTCGCTGGACGAAATGGTCACCGTGGCCGAGGAAATGCAGCGCGCCGAAATGTCGATCCCTCTGCTGATCGGTGGAGCGACGACCAGCAAGGTCCATACCGCGCTGCGCATCGATCAGGCCTACAACGGCCCGGTAGTCCACGTGCTCGATGCCAGCCGCGCTGTCGGCGTCGCCTCGCAGCTCCTGTCAGATACGCAAGCCGATCCGTTCATCAAGGCGACGGCGGCGGAATACCAGCATGTCCGCGATGCCCGCGCAGGCAAGGGCGCGAGCAAGCTGCTCAGCCTCGATGACGCGCGCCTCAACGCCTTTGCCCCGGACTTTTCGGAGAAGGCCCCGCCGCCCGAACAGCCCGGCCGTCATGTGTTCGAGGACTGGGATCTCGATGATCTGGTCGATTGCTTCGACTGGACCCCGTTCTTCCGCGCATGGGAACTGGCAGGGACATGGCCTGGCATTCTTGAGGACGAGGTGATCGGCGAATCTGCGCGCGGCCTCTACGCCGACGCACGCGCGATGCTCGAAAAGATCATTGCGGAGAAGTGGCTCACCGCCAAGGGCGTCGCCCAGTTCTGGCCCTGCGCCCGTCATGGTGACGACGTGGTGATCCACCCGAACGACGACGAGCGCTCGGTGCGCCTACCGTTCCTCCGCCAGCAGTTTATCAAGAGCCGTGGCCGCGCCAATTTTTCGCTCGCCGATTTCATCGATCCGGCAGGCGACTGGATCGGCGGTTTCGCGGTCGGCATCCACGGCATCGACGAACACCTCGCCCGCTTCAAGGCGGACAATGACGACTATTCCGACATCCTGCTGAAAGCGCTGGCCGACCGTTTCGCCGAGGCCTTTGCCGAGCGTCTGCACCAGTACGTCCGCACAACGCTCTGGGCCTATGCCCCGGGCGAGCAACTGACCAACGAAGCGCTGATCCGTGAGCAGTACCGCGGCATCCGCCCCGCGCCCGGCTATCCCGCGTGCCCGGATCATACGCTCAAGCCGATCTTGTTCGACTTGCTTGATGCCACCCGAACGGCCGGCATCACGCTCACTGAATCGCAGGCCATGCTGCCCACCTCGGCGGTCTCGGGCTTCTACTTCGCCCACCCCGAAAGCCAGTACTTCGGCGTCGCCACGATTGGCCGCGATCAGTTGGAAGACTACGCCGGACGGCGCGGCATGGATCTGCCCACGATGGAGCGTTGGCTCAGGCCCAACCTCGACTGAACAAACATCTTGCGTCCCCGCGACGGGGGGGACCTCAGTGTTATAATGCGACGTTGCGCAAGACCACCGAGGCCCCCGCCTTCGCGGGGGGCAGCTGGGTAGAACTAAGCCTTTCGCTGCAACCCGCTCGCCCCCGCGTATTCGTATTCTTCTACCCAGAGCGGCGTCTTCCCGGCCCAAAGCCATTGGCGGACTTGCCGGTACAGGATACCCCGTCATCAGCCGCACGGCTCAACAAGTGCGGGCAATGGGCGAGGGCAGCATGCAGGCAATGGGCACCACC
>JAZKBJ010000151.1:5711-6855 GCA_040388685.1 Pseudomonadota bacterium | reverse complement strand
CGCGCTTGTGATCATCCTCGCCGTGCCCTGGCTGGCCTGGCGCGTGCTGCGTACCGACTATTGGGCGCCGCTGGTCGTGGTACAGATCGTCGGCGGCATCCTGCTCGGCCCTGGCGTACTCGGCGCGGCCTTTCCCGACTATTACACCTTCGTGTTCAATCCGCAGGTCACCACCGCGCTGAACGGTATCGCATGGTGGGCCGTGATGATGTTCGTGTTCGTGGCCGGGCTCGAACTCGACATTTCCGATGCCTGGGCCAACCGCCGCGAAACCACGATCACCGCCGCCGGAGCCCTGATCACGCCGCTGCTGGCAGGGGCTGCCGCCGCCGCATGGCTCCTGCGTTCGCCCGGCTGGATCGGCCCGAACGGCACGTACCCGCAAGCGGTGCTGGGCGTCGGCATGGCCTGCGCCGTGACGGCGCTGCCGATCCTCGTGCTGTTGATGGAAAAGCTCGGCATCTTCCGCGAACCGCTCGGCCAACGGCTGCTGCGCTACGCCAGCCTTGACGACGTGGCGATCTGGGGCGTGCTCGCGCTGATCCTCGTCGATTGGGAGCGCGTCGGGCGGCAGGCAATTTTCCTCGCTGCATTTGCCGTGGCCGCTTGGGCGATGCGCAAGCTGTTCGCCCGTCTGCGCGAGGAGGATCGTTGGCACATCTCTTTGATCTGGCTTGCAGTCGTCGGCTTTGCGGCCGACTGGTCCGGCCTGCACTTCATGGTCGGCGCGTTTCTCGCGGGCGCCGTGCTTGACGCCAAATGGTACACGCGCGAGCGGCTCGACGGCTTTCGCCAGTTCCTCCTGCTTTCGGTCATGCCGGTGTTCTTCCTGTCGACCGGCCTGCGCACCAAATGGGACGTCGGCGGCCTTGCCGTGTTCGGCGCGGCGTTCCTGTTCCTCATCGCTTCGGTCGCGGGCAAGCTTGCGGGCACGCACATCGCGGGCCGTATCCTCGGCTGGGCCAGGGGTGAGGCCGGGCTGATCGGCTGGATGCTCCAGACCAAGGCGCTGATCATGATCATCTTCGTCAACGTCCTGCTCGACAAGGGTGTGATCACCAACGAAACGTTCACAGCGCTGCTGCTGATGGCGGTGATGAGCACGATGTTGACCGTGCCCTTGGTGACGCCGCGCTTGCGCAGG
>JAZKBJ010000151.1:3752-5701 GCA_040388685.1 Pseudomonadota bacterium | reverse complement strand
AGGCTAGGCCTCTCGCCAAAATGACAGGCGGCACCAGGCGGCGCTTGGCCTAGGTTCACGGCCAATCATAATCCGAGAGGCCTGCCCGTGACCGCAATCGACCCCGTCGCCCGCCTGATCGCCATCGAGGAGATCAAGCAGCTCAAGGCCCGCTACTTCCGCTGGATGGACACCAAGGATTTCACGAACCTGCGCACGGTTTTTGCCGACGATGCGGTGTTCGACGCCAGCTGTTCGCTCGGTCTCGAACCGGCTGAGGATGCCGGCCAGTGGATTCACAGCGGCGGCGATGCCATCGCGGCCTTCGTCGAAACGGCCGTCGCGCCCTTGCGCACCGTTCACCACGGCCATTGCCACGAGATCGAGATCCTGTCGGAAACAGAAGCGCGCGGCGTGATTGCGATGGAAGACCAGATCTGGGACGGGGCGGGCGAGGCCGTCGTGCTCCACGGTATGGGCCACTATCACGAGACCTACCGCAAGGAGGCGGACGGCTGGAAGATCGTCACCAGCCGCATCAGCCGTCTCCACGTTATTTTGGGGTGATGCGGGTTTTGCTTGAGGCCCGCGATCTGGCATAGGCCTTGGCGTGACTTCCGGCGACAGACCCTACGAGCTCGACTACCTGCCCGATGATGCCTTCGAAGAGGGCATATACGCGGGCTTTCCCGACGAGGCTCAACACCCGGCGCCCCGGCCTGTAATGCCCCCGCGTGCCACTTATGCGGATGCCAACGAAGCGCTCCACGCGGTGTTCGGCTTCCCCGCGTTTCGCGGCGTGCAGGAATTGGTGGTGGACCGCGTGCTCGCCGCGCAATCGACGCTGGCGGTCATGCCCACTGGTGCGGGCAAGTCGCTGACGTACCAGTTGCCTGCGGTGATGATGGACGGAACCTGTGTCGTCGTCTCGCCGCTGATCGCGCTGATGCACGACCAGTTGCGCGCCGCCACCGCCAACGGCATCCGCGCGGCAACGCTGACCAGCGTAGATACCAACCGCGACGAGACGATTGAGCGCTTCCGCAATGGAGAACTCGACCTGCTCTATGTCGCGCCCGAACGCGCCAGCCAGACCCATTTCCGCGATCTGCTGACGCGCGGCCGCATTTCGCTTTTCGCGATCGACGAGGCGCACTGCGTATCCGAATGGGGCCACGATTTCCGCCCCGACTACCGCCTGCTGCGCCCGATGATGGACGCTTTCCCGGACGTGCCGCGCCTTGCGCTGACCGCCACGGCAGACCGCCACACCCGCGCCGACATTCTCGAACAGCTCGGCATTCCCGCCGAAGGCCTGATCGTCTCGGGGTTTGACCGGCCCAACATCCGCTATGCCATCCGCCCGCGCGACAACCCGCTGCGCCAGATCAAGCAGCTGATGGAAGAGCATTCCGGCCCCGGCATCGTCTATGCGCCTACCCGCGCGCAAGTGGAGAAGCTGGCCGGGCAGCTGAGCACCGGCAGTCGCAAGGTCCTGCCCTATCACGCCGGACTGGACCCGGCGGTGCGGGCCGGCAATCAGGCCGTGTTTGTGGCGTCCGAAGACATGGTCATGGTCGCCACGGTCGCGTTCGGGATGGGCATCGACAAGCCCGACGTGCGCTTCGTCGCGCATGCCGCCTGCCCCAAATCGATAGAGGCCTATTATCAGGAAACCGGCCGAGCCGGGCGCGATGGCGATCCGGCAGTGGCGGTCATGCTGTGGGGAGCGGAGGATTTCGTCCGCGCCCGGCAGCGCCTGTCAGAGGTCGAGGAACACCGCCGCGCAGGCGAGCGCACGCGAATCGATGCGCTGGCGATGCTGGTCGAAACGCCCCACTGCCGCCGCGCACTGCTCTTGCGCCATTTCGGCGAAGACCCGCCCGCTACCTGCGGCAATTGCGACAATTGCCTTGAAGCGCCGGGCATTACCGATGCCACGGAAGTCGCGCGCAAGCTCCTGTCTGCCG
>JAZKBJ010000151.1:2205-3741 GCA_040388685.1 Pseudomonadota bacterium | reverse complement strand
CCAGTCGTTCGGCTTCGGGTATATCGAGAAAGTGCTGACCGGCGTTGCCGACGAGCGCGTGACCCAGCGCGGCCACGATCAGCTTTCGGTGTTCGGTATCGTCACCGCAGACGAAGCCCCGCTGCTGCGTCCGCTTGCCCGCGCACTGCAGGCGCGCGGAGCGTTAATCGCCACCGAACACGGCGGCCTCGCGCTTGGCGGCGATTCCCGCGCGATCCTCAAGGGTGAGGCAGACGTTCCGCTGGTCGTCGTGCCCAAGCGCGAACGCACCGGCAGGCGCAAGGCATCTCCCGGTGCGGCGTTCAATCCCGTCGGTGATCCGCTGTTCGACGCCCTGCGTAACCTGCGCCGCGACATTGCGCGCGAGGCAGGCCTGCCGCCCTACGTCATCTTCCACGATTCGGTCTTGCGCGAAATGGCGGCATCCCGCCCCGCCGACCAGTCCGAACTCGGGCAGATCGGCGGGGTAGGGGCGCGGAAGCTGGAAGCCTATGGCGACCGCTTCCTTGAGGTCATTCGGCAGTTTTAGCCACTACGGCCACCTGTCCGCGCGTCTTGTAGAGCGAGAACACCACGCCACCTGCGATCAGCGCGATGGTCACGCCAAGGCTCAGTATCGGCGGGAACTTGTCCCCGCCCAGCAGGAAGTCCGAAACGAAGATCTTCGAGCCGATGAACACCAGAACCGCCGCCAGCGCATACTTGAGATAGGCGAAGCGGTCGATCATCGCTGCCAGCGCGAAGTAGAGCGCACGCAGGCCCAGGATCGCCATGATGTTCGAGGTGTAGACCACGAAGGTATCGGTGGTGATCGCGAAAATCGCAGGCACCGAATCCACCGCGAACACAAGGTCGGCGAGGTTGATCACCACCAGCGCGAGGAACAACGGCGTCGCCGCGTTGACCAGCTTGCCGGTCTTCTCATCCGGCACTTTCACGAAGAAGTGCTGGTCGTGCAGTTCCTTGGTCACGCGCATGTGGCGGCTGATCCAGCGCACCGCCGGGTTGTTGCCGATGTCGGGATCGTGGTCCGATGTGAAGAACATCTTGATCCCGGTGAACACCAGAAACGCAGCGAAGATATAGAGCACCCAATAGGCCTGCTCGACCAACGCCGCGCCGCCAGCGATCATGCCGCCGCGCAGGAAGATCACCGCGACGATGCCCCAAAGCAGCGCGCGATACTGGTACTTGGCCGGGATGGCGAAGAACGTGAAGATCAGGCTGATCACGAAGACGTTATCGATCGACAGCGCCTTCTCGATGAAGAACCCGGTGTAGTACTTCATCCCCAGATCCGCGCCCTTTTCGGCCCAGACCCAGGCACCGAACGCGAGGGCGATGGTGATGTAGAACGCGGTCAGCTTCAGCGATTCACCGATGCCCATGGCCTTGTCCTCCTTGTGGAGGACGCCAAGGTCGAATGCGGTCAGGGCGACGACGAGGCCGATGAAGGCCAGCCAGAACCACGCGGGCGTGCCCAGCCAGTCTGAAAGCAGCCAGTCGGCAAAGAGAATTTCCATGTGTCTGCTCCGC
>JAZKBJ010000151.1:1257-2195 GCA_040388685.1 Pseudomonadota bacterium | reverse complement strand
CCGGAACGGGCGGCGTTCCTCTATGTCAAAGCGTTGCCGAACGGCGCGGCAGCAGGCGGGAAAGACGGTCTTTGACGGTCAGCTTGAGCTTCTTGATCCGCGCGATCTCGAACGGGTCGACCCAGCGTTTGCGCCGGGCAAGGCGCAACGCCTCGTCCAGCTTCTGGTGACGTTCAAGCAGGCTGAAATAACGATCGGACATTTTAAGCTCCCTATCGAAGCGTGTTGCAACGATCGGGTGCGCCGACATCTTGGGCCACTTACGGTCCGGAAGGAGGGGGAATTGCAAGACCCGGACCACAAGACATCGGCTTCACCCGATGCGGTCCGACATCACGCAGCGATTGCCGACACTGGCCAAATCGCCGCGCCAGAGGGGCCCGGTCCGCTCGACTAAAGTGGAGTGATTCGGTCTGGATTGCAAGTGTGTTTTATTTTTCGCGGTTCAGGCCAGCATTCCGGCCAGCCGACTGCGAATGATCTGCATCGCATCGCCGACCATGCGGCGGAGCAGGTCGGCACAGGTGGGAATGTCGTGGATCAGCCCCTGCACTTGCCCCGCCCAGATCAGGCCAGCGCCAATATCGCCCGTTTCCAATGCCTCGCGCCCCTTAGCGCCGGAAACGAGCGCGCGGACATCCTCAAACACGGCTCCGGGCTGGCTCGAGATTTCAACCACGCTTTCCGACACTGGGTTGCGGGCAACGCGGGCAGTGTTCTTGAAGGCGCGAAAGATCAGGCGGGTATCGCGTTCGTTGTTGCCGACCAGCAGCTGCTTTACACCATCGTGGATCGGGGCTTCGACGGTCGCGCAGAAGCGCGTGCCCATGTTGATCCCGTCCGCGCCCAGCGCCAGCGCTGCTGCAAGGCCGCGCCCGTCGCCGATCCCGCCGCTCGCCAGAATCGGCACGGTCACCTGCTCTGCCGCTGCGGGAATC
>JAZKBJ010000151.1:866-1247 GCA_040388685.1 Pseudomonadota bacterium | reverse complement strand
AGCCCACCGATATCTTCTTCGCCCGGATGCCCCGCGCATTCGAAGCCGTCGATGCTGATCACGTCGACGCCCATCTTCTGCGCCGAGACGGCATGGCGAACGGCGGTGCACTTGTGCATCACAATCACGCCGTGCCCTTTCAGGTCCTCGACGTGCTCGCGCGGAGCGTAACCTGCGGTCTCGACGATCCGCACGCCGCTATCGATGATCGCCTTGCGGTATTCGGCGTAGGGCGGCGGACTGACCGAGGGGAGGATGGTAAGATTTACCCCGAACGGCTTGTCGGTCATTGTCCGGCAGCGCTCGATCTCGCGGCGGAGATCGTCGGGCGTCGGCTGGGTCAGCGCGGTAATCAGCCCGAGCGCGCCGGCATTGGCGACG
>JAZKBJ010000151.1:0-856 GCA_040388685.1 Pseudomonadota bacterium | reverse complement strand
CGGTCAGAATGCCAAGGCCTCCGGCGTTCGACACCGCACTGGCCAGCTCTGCACGGCCCACCCACATCATGCCGCCCTGGACAATGGGGTGCTCGATGCCGAGCAGATCGGTTATGCGGGTCTTCAATGCCATTGTCGGCTCCTTGTCACCGCGCGCGAACGCTCCGCTGCGGCGCGGTCCGTTTAAAAATGTAAGTGGCGTCAGCGCCCTGTGAACTGCGGCGGGCGCTTTTCCTCAAAGGCCGTGCAGGCTTCACGAAAATCCTCGGTTAGCAAAGCAACGCACTGAACGTGGTTTTCAAGTTCGAGCGCCCCCGCCAGGCTTGGCGCATCCACATTGGCGCGCATCACCTGCTTGGTGTGCTTGATCGCGTAATCGCTGTTTTGCGCCACGATTCGCGCCATCGCGATGGCCTGATCGGTCACGCTGCCTTCACCCGATGCAGTGCTGGCAAGGCCAATGGCCACGGCTTCCTCTGCTGTTACCGGGCGCCCGGTCAGCATGATCTCGAACGCACGCCCGGCGCCGATCAGGCGCGGCAGGTGATAGCTGATGCCGCACTCGCCCGCACTCAACCCGATCTTCACCGCGCCGACCAGAAACCGTGCATTGGGCGCAACCACCCTGATGTCGGCGGCGAGGGCCAGCCCCATGCCTGCGCCAACCGCCGCCCCGCCTATGGCCGCGATCACTGGAAAGCGGGCCTGCGCCACTTGCTGCATCAGTCCGGCGAACCGTTCCTGCAGATGCATGAAGGCGATGGGATCGCGCGGTGCGTCCTCGCCCCGGATTTCCTTGAGGTCCAGTCCGGCGCAGAACACCTTGCCCTGCGCGGCAAGAACCACCACCCGGATC
>JAZKBJ010000150.1:11033-11495 GCA_040388685.1 Pseudomonadota bacterium | reverse complement strand
CGGCCAGCCCGGCGGGCGCGGCGGCGAGATGCTCGATCAGCTCGTGACGGCCCGGCACGGTGGACAGGGGCGAGGCCTGCACCGCATTGCGCGCGGCGGCCTCGCGCTGGGCGGCGTTGCGTAAATGGCTTTCGACCGCGGCGATCAGCAGGTCGAAATCGACCGGCTTGACCAGATAATCGTCGGCGCCCGCCTTGCGGCCCTCGATCACGGTCTTGCGGTCGTCGAAGGCGGTGAGGAAGACGAAGGGCACATTGGCGAGATCGTCAGCCCGCGCGCGCAGGGTTTCGAGCAGTTGGAGGCCGTTCATGCCCGGCATCTGCATGTCGCACAGGATCAGGTCGGGCTGGCTGGCGTCGATCAGCGGGAGCGCCGCCTCGGCGCTGGCGGCCTGACCCACGGTGAAGCCGTGATCGGCCAGCTCCTCGGCTACCTCGACACGCACCGCGCCGACCCGTCCGC
>JAZKBJ010000150.1:9625-11023 GCA_040388685.1 Pseudomonadota bacterium | reverse complement strand
GGTCGGGCGTATAGGCAGACATCAGGCAGCTTCCCAGAGTTCGGTAACGGTGGCGCGGGCCAGCGGCAGGCTGACCGTGACGGTGGTGCCCGCGCCGGGCGCGGAGTGGATGGCGAGCAGGCCGCCATTGGCGTCGAGCAGGGTGGTGGCGAGATAGAGCCCGGTGCCCGCGCCGGGGACGGCGGTGCTGTTCGACCCGCGATAGAACCGCTCCTGCACCAGCGGCAGGTCTTCCGGCGGGATGCCGGGGCCTTCTTCGGCGATGGTCACGGTGGCGCGGTCGCCTTCGATGGCCGCCGCGATGCTGACGCGCGCTTCGGCGGGGGAATAGCGGCAGGCGTTTTCGATGATTGCGGCAAGGGCGGTGTGGACCAGTGCGCGATCGATGAAGACCGAAGCGGCTTCGACATCGGGCGGCAGGTCGATGGCCACGCTGCGCAAACCGGCGGCGGAACCCGCCGCCTCGCGCAGCAGCCTGCCGATGGCGACCGGGGCGGGGCGGCAGGTGGTTTCGCCATCTTCCATGCGGATAAGCTGCATCGCGCTTTCCATGACCTCGCCGATGCGCGCGGCGGCGCGGCGGATCATGTCGGAGCGCTCGACCACGGTATCCTCGGTCAGCCGCGCGGCGCGGCGCCGGAGGATCTGGCCCGAACTGTCGATCACGGTCAGCGGCGTGCGGAATTCGTGGCTGAGGATGTTGATGAAGCGGCGCTGGCCGGTGGTGACGCGGCGTTCGCCTTCAAGCGCGCGGCGCAGGCCCTCGTCCTGTTCGACGATCAGGCGGTGGGCCGATCCGAGCTTGCGGCCCATCGCGGTCAGCCGTTCGGCGAGGCTGTCGATCTCGGTCACGCCGAAGCGCGGGGCGTCGTGATCGTAATCGCCCGCCCCGATCCGCGCCATCACGGTTTCGACCGCGAGCAGGGGCCGGGCGACGCGGCGGCTCATCGCGCGGGCGCGCCACAGCAGGAAGGCGAAGAACGCGGCATAGAACGCGACGAGGATGGCAAGCATGGCGAAGCCGACCTTGACCAGCTGGTCGTGCAGCGAATTGGCATCGGCAAGGATCTTCGAGGCGGGCGCGAGCACGACCAGCGTCCAGCCCGGCCCGGTCACGCGGACATTGGCGGCGAGCATTTCGCGCCCCGCAATGGTGAAGTGGTTGACCGCCTTTTGCCGCGACGCCACCGCGCCGGCCAGTTTTTCGAGGCCGCGATGGCGGGCGATGTTGAAATTGGCGGGCTTGAACGTGTCCGAATGGATCGCCTCGGCGTAGCTGTGCTGCTTCAGCTCGGTCAGGCCGAAGTCCTTTTCGCCCTGCGGCGGCAGCGCGAGGATCGTGCCGTCGCGGCCGATCAGCATGGCGTAGCCCTGCCACGGCAGGTCGAGCGAGAGGAT
>JAZKBJ010000150.1:1872-9615 GCA_040388685.1 Pseudomonadota bacterium | reverse complement strand
CACGGTATCGACGGTGAGGTCCATGCCCACCACCGCCTCAAGCCGTTTCGGGCCGTAGACAGGGGCGATGGCCGAGACCATCCAGCCGCTTCCCGCAGGATCGGCATAGGCATCGGTCCACACCACCTTGCGCTCAGGGTTATGCGCAGCGTCGGCCTCGTAATAGAAATTGTACGAGGGGATGTTCATGCGCGGCGCGTATTGGCTCTTCACATCGAAGTAGGGGTAGATGCGGTTGTAGCTGTCCCAGGTGTTGAGATAGACCTGCCGGACCAGCGGCGATGCGTCTTTCAGGTGGCGCATGGTGTGATCGAGCTGCGCGGTGCGCCAGACCTTGTCCATTTGTGCCGGGCCGACCGGGTGGAACCCGCTGTAGAAGCTGGCGGTATCGCGCCCGCGCCCGCGCGTGGTGCGCAGCGCGCCGTCCGCGCCGAGGCGGTAGCGGGCCTGTTCGGCGGCGGAAACCGTGCCGGGGGTTTCCAGCGCCTCGCCGGTTTCATCGGCGAACACGCGGGCGAGGCCCTCGACGCCCGAAAGCGTGGCGTCGATATTGGCGGCCTCCCGCGATGCGATGTCGGCGAGGTAGTTTTCCGAGACCTTGCTTACCGCCTCGACGTTGCGCTCGTACGTGAAATTACCCGTTGCATAGTAACTGGCGAGGAAGCCCAGTTCGATTAGGCACAGCGGGATGACAGCGGTGCGCAAGTAGGACGCGCCAAGCCAGCGCGCGAGGGGCACCTGCTTCGTCTGGCTGGCACTGAAGGGACTTGCACGCACCGGGCACACCGCTTTCGTTACGTGTCCGGATATCGGTAAAATTTGCTAAATATGGGTTCCAGGAACGTAGCGGAAAACACCATGCAGAGCCTTCGCCAGCCAGACCGCGCAAGCGATGCGCCCCTGCCGCCGGGCCATGGCGCGGCGCTGGCGCTGCTCGCGCTGATCGGGCGGCCGGTGTGGATCTACGACGTCGACCGGGCGCGGATGACTTGGGCCAATCCTGCGGGGCTGGCGTTCTGGGGGGCGGACAGCGTCGAGGCGCTGTGCGCGCGCGATTTCAATCCCGAGGGACGGGGCACGGCGGCGCGGCTGGAGAATTTGCGCCGCGCGCTGGAACAGGGCGGATGCCGCGACGAGCGCTGGACCTTCTATCCCGGCGGCCAGCCCACCATGCGCGATTGCCGCCTTTCGGGCGTGCAGCTGGCGGACGGCCGCACCGGCCTGCTGGTCGATGCTGGCGAAAGCACAGCAGAGGCGGGTGACTTTACCTATGAACTGCGCGCGATCGAGGCGGTGCGGCAATCGCCGCTGATGATCTCGCTGATGTCCGAAGGCGGGCACTGGCTGATGCACAACCCGGCCGCCGAGGCGCTGATCGCGCGGCTGGGGCTGGCCAACATTCCCAACTACGACAATTACCTCGCGCTGTTCGCGGTGCCCGATGAGGCGCGTGCGCTGCGTGCGAAGGCGATTGCAAAGGGCCATGCGCAGGCGACGCTGCGGCTTTGCGGCAAGGCCTTGCGGATGCACGATGTGCTGATGCGCGCGGTGCGCGATCCGGTGAGCGGGCGGCTGTCGCTGATGATCTCGCAACAGGATGTGACGCGCAGCCACCGGCTGGAGCAGCGGCTGCACAAGGCACTGGCGCGCGAGCGCGCGGTGACCGAGACGCAGCGCCTGTTCCTGTCGGTGACCAGTCACGATTTCCGCACGCCGCTGACGATCATCGATGGTGCGGCGCGGCGGATCGGGCGGCTGGCGGAGAAAGGCAGCACGGTTGCCGAACGCGCTGAGACGATCCGCGCCACCGCGCGCCGGATGGTCGAGGCGGTGGACCGCACGCTGGGCTGGGCCTCGATCGCGGAAGGCAAGGTCGCTTTCCGGCCCGAACCTGCGGATTTGCGCGCGCTGGCGGCAAAGGCGCTGGAGGGCCAGCGGGCGCTGCACCCGGACCGCGTGTTCACCGCAGCGTTCGGCGATGTGCCGCTGCTGAACCTCGACGCCGGGCTGATCGAACGCTCGCTCGATAATCTGCTGTCCAACGCGGTCAAGTATTCGCCGCCGGGGGAGCCGGTGGACTTGCGCTGCGCGCGGCGCGGCAGGCGTGTGGAACTGTCGGTCAGCGATCACGGCATCGGCGTGCCGCAGGCCGATGTGAAACGCCTGTTCACCCGCTTCTTCCGCGCGGCCAACACCAAGGGCACCAAGGGCACCGGCATCGGGCTGAACGCGGTGAAGTTCTACACCGAAATGCACGGCGGCAAGGTTTCGGTCCGCAGCGTGGAGGGCGAGGGGGCGATGTTTACGCTGAGTTTTCCGGCGGGGTGACCTCGCCTGACGGCGCAGCCGTTCTTGACACGAACTTCCGTTCTAATTAGACGAGAAAAGCCCGCTTCTGCGGGCAACAGCCTGGTGACCGGCGCAAGTCGGTCTGGGATGGTGCACATGGCACCAGCTGCAGGCCCAACAACTTGATGCGGGCACGCCCGCGTGTTGGTGCGGGCATGCAGCAATCAAAGAATCGGCGGTGCCTGCTCCCCAGAGGAGAACCAGTATGTCCGATTTCATCCAGAATGCCTGGTACATGGCCGCATGGGTTTGCGAAGTGCCCGATAGCGGCCTTCTTGCCCGCCGGTTGCTTGACCGGCCGTGGCTGCTGTTCCGCAATCCAGACGATAGCTGGGCCATGATCGAGGATCGCTGCCCCCATCGGTTCGTGCCGTTGAGCCGGGGGAAATTCGCTGATGGACGGGTGACTTGCGGCTACCACGGCCTAGCGTTCGACGGCAGCGGACAGTGTGTCGGCAATCGCTTCGGGGAAGTGCCGAATGGGGCAAGCGTAGGCAAATGCCCTGTCGTTGAACGCCACGGCGGCTTGTGGTTCTGGGCAGGCGATCCCGCACTGGCCGATGCAAATGCCATCCCCGACTTCGCCTTTATCGATGCCGGGCCGCCGATCGAGCGCGCGCAATATGTCATGGGCGTGAACTACCAGCTGATTGCCGACAATCTGCTCGACCTCAGCCATGCCGAGTTTCTCCATGTCGAAAGCTTCGGCACGAACGGTTCCCTGTTCAGCCACGGCAGGCAGTCGGTCTCGCAGGACGCGAGCGGGGCCATCTGGAACAAATGGGACATGACTGCTGCACCCCCGCCCGGTTGGGCCGCGCCTATGCTGGACGACGGGGATCGCGTCGATCAGGCATTGCATATCCGTTGGCATCCGCCTGCCAGTCTTGCGCTGTTCATCGCCATTCGCAAGGCGGGAACGGCGCAGCCGCTCGTTCCGCCAATGGCCAATCCGCATATTTTGACGCCCGAGACGCCGGGTTCAACCCACTACTTCTTCACGCACGAACCGGGGCCTGAGGCCGAAGCGATGGCGCGGCGCGTGTTCCTCGAAGAGGATGAGCCGATGATAACGGCGCAAGCCGACGCGATGGGCGGAACAGACTTCTGGGACATGCGTCCCCTCATCCTTGCCTCGGACAAGGCCGCAATTCTGGCGCGGCGCAAATTGATGCAAATGCACAAGGCGGAGTGCCGCTGACCGGCAATCTGCGCGGCACCCCCCCTCAGAACGCCCGTTTCACGCTGGCGCCGAAGGTGCGGGGGGTGCCGACGTGGTTGTAGTCGAAGCCGAAGCCTGAGAGGTCGATGCGGGCGGTGAAGTAGGTCTTGTTGGTGAGGTTGCGGCCCCACAGGCTCAGGGTCCAGTCGCCGCTGGTCAGATCGAGGCCTGCGCCGAGCAGGGCGTAGCCGGGCTGGCGCAGGCGGGGGATGTTGACGATCTCGAAGTATTGCGCGGAGGTGTAGGCGGCATCGGCGCGCAGGGTGGCCCGCGTTGCGCCGCTTTCCCATGCGGTCCAGCTGGCGGCGGCGTTTGCGGTGAGCGCGGGGGCGTTGGACAGGGTGTGGCCGGTGACGTCGAGGCCGCTGATCGTGCCGCGCGTGGCGCGGGCGTGGAGCAGGCCTGCGCCCAGTTGCAGCGCGAGGCGCGGGCTGGGGCGGGCTTCGAGTTCGGCCTCGGCCCCGTAGATGCGCGAGCGGTCAAGGTTGACCAGCGTCTGCGCGGCGTCAGCCGGGTTGACCGAGAGGAACTGCTGGTTGCGGTAGAGGTAATGAAAGCCGGTAAGCGAGAGCGACAGCGCGGGGCCGCCGAGCTTGGCGCCGGCTTCGAGCGCGGTGATCGTTTCGGGTTTGGCGACGCCGGCCTCGGAGGCATCGAAGAACGCCTGCGCGTTGAAGCCGCTGGCGCGGTAGCCCCGGCTGGCGCTGGCGAAGAGCAGCACACCGCCCGGCAGTCGCTGGTCGATGCCGACTTTGCCCGACAGGTTGCTGCTGGCAAAGCGGCGGTCGGTCGGCGCGATCAGCGTGGCGACATATTGGCCGTCCACGCCGCGAATGTCCGAGGTGAGGCCAAGCTGCGCGCCGGTATCGCGGGTGAAGCGCAGGCCCCCGCGCAAAGTGGTGCGGCTGCCCAGCTTGAGCCGGGCATCGCCGAACAGCGCGTAGCTGCGCTTCTTCTGATCGAAGCGGTTGCCGATGACGCAGGCCAGCAGGCTGGTGTTGGCGGTGCAATCGCTCGCGTCCACCCGGCCATTGCCGTCGACATCGAGATCGGTCCAGAAATTGAGATCGGTGGCGTTGAACAGGGTTTCGCGGTGGTAATGCGCGCCGACAATGAGGCTGAGCGGGCCGCCATTGTCTTGGGTGAGGCGCAGCTCCTGCTGCACTTGCGTGCCGCGATCGGTGTAGGGGATTTCAAGCGCGCGGGTGGGGCTGCCGTCGGTGTCTTCGGGCACGAAGAGGCTGCCCTTGTCCCACCCGGTCACGCTGGTGAGGGTGAGCGCGTCCGTCAGCCGGAAGGTGCCGGTGAGCGCGGCGGACCAGGTGCGCACGTGGCGGCGCGGGGTGTAGTTCGATTCCACCTCACGCACGCCGAGCCCGGTGCGGAAGTAGCTGCTGCCCTGTCCGTATGCCTCATAGACGCCCGCGCCGACGCCGTCTGCGCTGGGGGCGGAATAATTGGCGTAGTTGGTCGGGTTCTGCAGGCTGGTGGAGAGGCGCAAGGTGAGGTCGGCGGCGTCCGAAGGCTGCCAGCGGAGCGCGCCGCGCACCGCGTATTCGCGGGTGGCGGACAAGTCCGGGCCGCCGGGCAGGCGATTGCGGAACCAGCCATCGGCGCGGGCGGCGGTGAAGGCCACGCGCGCGGCGAGGGTGGGGGACAGGACCGCGTTGACAGCGCCACTGGCTTCGGTGCGGGCATAGTTGCCGATGCCGAGCTTGAGGTAGCCTTCATTGGCGAAGGCCGGTTTGGCCGCGATGTAGTTGATCGCGCCGCCTGTGGTGTTCTTGCCATAGAGCGTGCCCTGGGGGCCGCGCAGCACTTCGATGCGTTCGAGATCGTAGAGCGCTAGGCCGAGGAAGGCGAAGTTGCCCTTGTAGACCTCGTCATAATAGACCGCGACGGGGCCGGACTGGTTGAGGCTGAAGTCCGACATCGACACGCCGCGCAGCGCGAAGATCGGGGTGTTTTCGCCCACGGTGGCGCTGAAGCGCAAGTTGGGCACGCGCGCGGCAAGGTCGTCGGCCTGGGTAAGCCGCGCGGCTTCGAGCGCTTCTGCGCCGAGCACCGAAAGCGAAACGGGCACGTCTGCGGCGCGTTCGGCGCGCTTTTGGGCGGTGACGACGATCTCGCCCGAAGGCTGCTCTGCCGCGTCCGGCGCTTGCGCGAGGGCAGGGGTGGCGGCGCTCAGCAGCGCGCAAGGCAGCAGGGCCTTGGGGAAGGGGGACATGATCGCTCCGGAAAAACCTGAAGCGTGCGATAGGGGGCGAGGCTTGCGGGGCGGTAATCGCGGGCCTGTGGTGAACCCTTATGCGGCTGGGGCGTTGGGCGGTTGATGGAGGAATGCCGATGAAGGTCTATCTTGCCGCTGCCATGGTTTTTGCAGGCTGTGCCGCGCCCGCCCGCGCCGAGTGGATGAGCGGCGAGCAGCTGGCGGAGGTCTGTCTGGGCGCGGTGCCGGTCGACCGGGCGATGTGCCTGTCCTACGTGATGGGGGTGATGGACGGGGTGCGCTATCTGGACGCGCCGCCGCGCACGCCGGTGGGCACCAGCGCGGGCGAGGTGCGCGATGTGGTGGTTGCGTATCTTGGCGAGCATCCCGAAGCGCGCGGCATGCAAGGGCGCGAGATCGTGCGGGCGGCGGTGGTGGCGGCCTGGCCGAAGATTCAGCCCAAGGTTCCGGCGAAGAAGGCGGCGGTGCGCAAGCGACGGCCGTGAAGGCGGGGTTCGCACAGGCCCTTCGGCAGGCTCAGGGCGAACGGAACGTATTCCCGGTTTTCCTCGCCCGTTCGTGCTGGCCTGCCTGCCGGAATATGGCGGCATCTACATGCATTGGCACCCTGTTGCGGCTTAGGCTGCCGCTTCCGGGGCGGTTTCCCTGCGGTCCTGGCTTTGCATCAGGCGCTGGAAGATGGTGATGGCCCGGTCAGCGGTGGCGGGCATCGGCTGGCGGGAGGGGGCGCAATCGATCACGCGCTGCTGCGCCTCGATCATCACCTTGTCCTCCCTGAACGCCAGCGTTGCCGTGTCGATCATCAGCTGGGCGATAGCCTCGTCACCGAACGTTGAACCCGGGCCCCACGAATAGTAATAGCGCGAGGTCTTTTCCGATGTCGGCACCACGGCCTGGCTGGTGAAGTTATCGAACAGGACGCGATATTCGGAACCGGGCGCCTCGCCCCCGCAGGCCGCCGCCGTGCCATCTGCATACATCGCGGTGTAGAGCAGGAACACGCCGGGCAGGACGAAGTCGTAGCTGGTCCAGATGTCGACACGCTCATGGCTGGCCGCTTCCCCCAGCGGCGGGATGGGCGGCGATCCCACGATCCAGCGCGATGACCGGACGCCTTCGGGGATGCGTTCGATTTTCGGCCTGTTGCGCGACCATGCCTCGTCCGCGCCGAAACTGCCCGCGTGGACGAAGGCGAGATGCGTCAGATCAAGCAGGTTGTCGTTGATCAGTTCGTAATTGGCATCGTAGTCCAGATGGCCTGTCTTGAGCACCCAGCGGGGATCGTCCAGCGCCTTGGAATTGGCGATGCGCGAAGGATCGGCAAGCGCGGGCTCGCCCATCCAGACCCAGACCCAGCTGTTCTTTTCGGCCACCGGGTAAGCCTTCACGCAGGCCCGTTCGGGAATCATGTCCTGTCCGGGAATCTCGCGGCATTGTCCTTCGGCATCGAACTGGAAGCCACGTATCCGGTCGCCCTCGACCCGCCCCAGCGAGTGCGGGGCGAGACGATGGACGCAGCGATCCTCAAGGGCCACCGGTGTCCCGTCCTCGCGCCGGTAGAGAACGACCGGTTCCCCCAGCAGCATGCGCTGCTGGGGTTCGCGGGTAATATCGTGGCTCCAGCCGGCGACATACCAGCAATTGCGAACGAGGTTGGACATGGGTGACCCTTTCCCTGCCGGATCAATACTTGACGCTGACGGTGAGGTAGTATTCGCGCGGCCGCGACCAGGTGACGGTGGTCGCCCCGACCGCGCCGACCTGCGTGCCGGTTACGATGTAGCGTTCGTCGGTCAGGTTCATCACGCCGGCCTTCACTTCCAGCAAATCGTCCGCGCGTGACCAGCGCAGGCTGGCTCCGACGATGTTCTGCGGATCTGCGATCAGCGCCGGCGTGTTCACGGCATCGGCTCCATCGAGCATCAGCGTGCCGGCCGTCGGC
>JAZKBJ010000150.1:0-1862 GCA_040388685.1 Pseudomonadota bacterium | reverse complement strand
GCTCGCCGAGCAGATCGACGTCGGCTCCGATGAAAGCCGACCACTTCGGTGTGTTCACGAAGGAATCGTTGCGGGTGAAGGTCACCGCAGGATCGAGATCGGTATAGCGCGCGTCGACATAGCCAAGGCTGGCGTTGAGGCGGATTTCGGGAATGGGACGGGCGACCAGTTCCGCCTCGAAGCCATCGATCTTCGCGGTTCCGGCGTTTTCGATAAACGGGGAAATGCCGCGAACCACGATGACCTGCAGGTTCTTGTAATCGGTATGAAACGCGGCGAGGTTCAGCTGCAAGCGGCGGTCGAGAAACTCGGTCTTCGCACCGATTTCATAAGTGTCGGCTTTTTCGGGATCGAAGCGCGGGGCGACATTTCCGGGCGTCGGGATCGACAGGCGCGTGGTGTAGCCGCCGGACTTGAAGCCTTGCGCGAACGAGCCGTAGACCATGACGTCGGGCGTGATCCTGTATTCGGCGCCCACGCGCATCGCGAAGTTGTTGTAGGTGTCGCGCTGGACGCCGAGCGGATAGAGCCGGGTCGGGTCGGCAGGGTCGGGCAACTGCCCTGCGGTGAACAGCCCGAGCTTGAGCAGCGACAGGTTGATGTCCGACTGTCCGGCCGAGAAGGTCTTCTTGTCCTGTGTATAGCGGGCGCCGATCGTCAGGCTGAACCGGTCGGTCACCGCGAAGCTGTTGTGCGTGTAGGCCGCGTAGGACTTGTTGTCGTTGCGGTAGGGGCCGTAGAACTGGCCCAGCCCTTCGGACAAGTAGGCGTTCTCGAGGTTCGTGTTCTTTTCGCGGAAGAAGTAGAGGCCAACCACCGACTTCAACCGATTGTCGAAGGTGTCGATATTGAACTGCAACTCTTGCGAGAACTGCTTTTGCCGCAGTTGCGACAAGGTGCTGGCGATCATGATCGGCGAACCGTCGATGTCGTTGGCGAGATCGCCATCGACTTCGCGGTAGCCGGTGGTGGATTTGAGCGCGATGTGATCGCCCAGTTCGATATCGATCTGCCCGGTCAGTCCCCAGGTGCTTACCAGCGAGCGGTTGGCGCCGTTGGCATAAGTCTCGTCCCGGTTCGGGGTGATGAACTGATCACCGAAGCTCAGGCGCGGGGTGGCATTGGCGAAGTTGTATCCGGCAAGGGCGGGAAGTGCCGCGCTCCCCGGCACCCCGCCGCCGCGCGGTCCGCAGATCGGCCCGAGGAAACCGAGCGGTGCGCCCGGCGCGAACAGGAACCCCGGCGCGCCGATGCAGGTGTTGTAGACGGCGGCGTAAGTGGGCGCAGGGGCGAACGGGTTGACGTCTGTCGCCACCAGCGAAACTGCTCCCGCTTCCTCGTCGGCATGCGAATAGTCACCCGCCAGCCTGAGAGTGACGCGGTCGCTGGGTTCCCACTTCAGCTTGCCACGGAAGGTATAAGTATCGGTTCCGCCACGGCGATCCGACTTGTTGCGCGGGATGATGCCCAGGTTGTATTCGTCGCTCACGCCCGTATCGCCCGGAAACGGGATGATGCGCTGGTATCCCTTCTGGTACTTGCGCGAGAAGCTGACTTGCGAGGACAGCGTTTCCACCAGCGGAATATCGACGGTTCCGCGAAGCTCCATGCGTTCGCGGCTGCCGTAAGTGCCCTGCATCCGCACGCCGAATTTGTCCGCAGGATCACGCGTGACGACCGAAATCGCCCCGCCGATGGTGTTGCGGCCAAAGAGCGTTCCCTGCGGCCCCTTGAGCACTTCGATGCGCTCGACGTCGAGCAGGTCGACATTGGCACCGGTCGAGCGGGCAAGGATCACCCCGTCGAGATAGATGCCGACACCGGGTTCGAGGCTGGACGACACATCGTTCTGGCCGATGCCG
>JAZKBJ010000149.1:0-6461 GCA_040388685.1 Pseudomonadota bacterium | reverse complement strand
TCCCCCGTTCATGGCAGCAGCCTATCATGATTTTGCCACGCGCATAAACCCTGCCTTAACAGTTCGGCCCATAGCGGTGTCACATGGCCTATGAAGGTGGATCTCTCGACGCAAATCTGGCTGCCGCTGCGGGGCATGACCCCGAACTGGTGCGTGAATTGCGTGCGGCGTTCATCGAGAGCGCCGAGCGGCAGGTCGATCTGCTGGGCCGGTCGCGCTGTGACGGCAACTGGCAGGTGGCGGCTATGCGGCTGAAAGGTCTTGCCGCCAGCTTTCATGCAGAGGGCCTGCTGGCCTTAGCAGAGGAGGCGCTGGACAGCGCGCCGGGCGATCCCCTGGTCCTGCGCCGTTTGCAGCAGATGCTGTCAGACCTCACGCTGCTGCCCTGAACGGCAAAGCCCGCTCGTTAACCCCTGCCAATGCGTGCGCCCTGCTTGGCAGCGCAAGCCTCAGCCTCTACGGTGTATCGTCAGGAGGCATGCCCTTGCGGGTCGCAGTTCTATCATTGATCGAGGCCGCCGGTGCCGAACCGGGCGCGCTGCGCGGATACCTGCCGATCGGCGGGCGCTCGATCCTGCGTCATCAGATCGGGTTTGCGCTGTCGCTTGGCTGCAAGCGCATCATCGTCATGGCCGAAGGCATCAGCGGCGAACTCGTGGCGCTCCAGCATGTATCTGAAGCAGGTGGCGCGCAATTCCACGTGATTGCCACGGCCCGGGCGCTGGTACCACTGTTGCAGCCCGAGGATGATGTGTTCGTCCTCGGCGATGGTCTGCTGGCGATGCCCGAAGCGCTGCGCGAAATGCTCGAAGCCGGTCCTGTGCTGCTGACATTGCCCGTCGAAACCGGCTTGCCCCTGGGGTTCGAACGGATCGATATCAATAATGCCTTCGCTGCCGCCATGCGGTTTCCGGGGCGCATCGCCGCTGCTTTGGCCGATCTGCCGCCGGAATGGAACGTCCAGTCTGCCCTGCTCAGGCTCGCGATTCAGGCGCGAGTGAGCCACCGCAGCGTCCCGGTCAGTCTGCTCGATGACGGTCGCTGGAGTGTGATCCGCAGCGAAGACGAGGCGCAACTGGCGGAGCGGCGCTGGCTGCGGCTGCATACAAGTGTTGCCGGTCAAGGCGCCGGTTCTCCCGGTGACATGCTGGCCATGGCGACGGTGCGTCGACTCGGGCCGGCGATGCTCCATGCGGGGACACGGCCTGCGCTGGTTGGACTGGCCGCCGGGCTGATCGGGTTACTCGGCGGAGGGCTGGGCTGGCTCGGCAGCTTTGCGGCCGGTTTCGTGCTGCTCGGACTTGCATGGCTGGTCGAGCGGATAGGCAGCCTGCTGGGCCAGGTCGAGCGCGATTCCCTGCTTGCGTCCGGCCTTGCGGTGCGAAGCGTGGCTGTATTTCACCTCCTCGTCGATTCAGGCTTCGTCGTTCTGTCCGCATGGCGCAGCGAACTTCCGTCCGGCCCGGCAGTGCCTGTCGGGGCTGCGGCATTCGCCCCACTGTTGTTGGTGATCCTTGCGCGGATCGTTCCGTTGGCGTTGCCAGGGAAAAGTTGGTCGCACTGGCTCGAAGATCGATTGCTCATAGGCGTTTTCATCGCCGCCGCCAGTGCATTTCTGCCATTCGACGTCAGCATGGGGCTTGCCGTTGTGGCTCTGGCAGGCACCTGCCTTGTGGCTTTGCAAATTGGCCAGAGGGCAATTGAAAGCGTTTCGCCTAACCCCCGGTTAACCAGTCGGCAGTAAGACCTCCGCATGGCATTGAGCGCACCTACCGGCATGGACGCCGGAGCGATTGAAACCCTGTTGCGTGACGACCTTTTCCATGCGGATCAGGCGATCCTGCACATGGCTCCGATTCTCCAGCATCTGTTGCGCAACGACGACAGCTCGATCTTCAGTGACGAGATCATCGCGCGCGTGCGCGGTATGTTTGCAGACATTGCACGCCAGCTCGTGCAGGCCATGGGCGAGGCTGCGGGTCATGCCGACGCTGGGGCCTGGGCGCGCGAGGCAGGACCCGGGCTTGCCGAGATGCTGGCCAGTGATCAGGCACTGCTCACCCATCTCCACATGCTGGCGGTGGAATGGCAGTTGGCGGAAAAGCTTCAGGGGCGGCAAGGGATCGACCCTGTCCTGACGCCGCTTCTGCAGGATCTTATTGCGTCGGCCGATCCTGACATCGCGGTGCGGGGCATGAACCTGCTCGCGGCGCAGGCCCGTTTCGGGCAGGCCATCCGCCGCATGCAGATTCCGCTCACCGAACTGCCAGGCGAGTTGCATCGTGCCGCATTGGCAAAGATGCGCGCCTATGTTGCCGACGATCCATCGGGCGTGGCTGCGGCTGAATTGGCCGAGCTGACGCTGCACAAGGCGCGGATAGGGGCGGCGTCGCGCATCGATCTGCTGAGCTACGCCATCAGCGCATCGGGCACATCGTCATCGGCCGCACTTTCACTACACAACGCAGGCGTTGCCTTGTTCCTGACTGCCTTGGGAGCGGGTGCGGGTCTGCCTCGTGAGACCGCCGTCATGTGCACGACGGAAAGCCAGATGCCTCGCCTTGCGCTGTCGCTCGCCGCGGCCGGAATTGGCCGCGATGGGCTGGTCGAAACCTTTGCGGCGCTTCATCCCGACATTGCCCTTCCGCCTGCGCTGGAAGCACTTCACCCCGACCGCGCAGCGGCAATGCTGGCTTCTTCGCAGGCGAATGCGCGGGGCTGACATGCGAGCCGTGTTGCCTTGACCGCTGCCGGGCCAATCCTCGCCCGATGTGATGGCACCGACTGCCTTTTCGAGGCAGACGAGACGCTTGCTGGCTTGCAGACGCGGCTCGGCGGCAGCTATCCCGGCCAGCTCGCCATTCCTGGCCTGCTTGCGCTTGTTCGCAAGGTGCGCAGTTCCGGCGTGCCGTTGGCCACGCTGTTGACCGTGCAGGACGAAGGCCGCCCGGTATCCTTCCACGCCCGGGCTGTTCCAGACGGCACCGGCACCAGGCTCGAAATCACCGACTGGCAACTCGCAGCCGAGGCATGGAAGGCGGACGACGGGGCCGTGGCAGAAGCGTTGCTGCGTCAGTTGGCCGAGGCGCATGTCGTGCTTGATGCGGAGCAGCGGGTAATATCGGCAACCACGCAGCCCGGAGACCTTGACGACTTTGCCACTATCCTGCGTCAGGGTTTCGGACGTTTCTGGACCGACCTGGTCACGCTGCGGGGCAATTCCCATCGCCAGCCGCTTCATTGGCGCCTGCTTGACGATGCCGAACTCGACATTGCTGGCTCGCAGCGGCGCTGGAAAGCGCGGCTGCTGCCCTTGCGTGCCGGTGGGTTCGAACTTCTCCTCGTAGCGGACACGGTTATGGGACCGGAACAGCTTGCCGCCCAACCGACGGCCGCATTGCCGGATTTCAGAGGACTGCTCGGGCGTAACCTTGCGCCTGCGCTTCGGCAACCGATCAACCGCATTGTCGCCAATGCCGAAACGATCCGCACGCGCCTCGCCGGACCTCTGGCAGAGCAGTACGTCGGCTACGCTGGCGACATTGCCGAGGCGGGACGTCACTTGCTCGGGCTGGTCGAGGATCTGTCGGATCTCGAAACGGTCGAGGACGAGCATTTTCAGCCAGCGCCCGATCATATCGACCTTGCCGATTGCGCACGCCGCGCTGCCGGTATTCTCGGAGTTCGCGCGCAGGAGCGCAGCATCGTGCTCGTGACCCCCGGACTTGACGAACATGCGCCAGCCATCGGCGAGTTCCGACGTGTCCTGCAGATTCTGCTGAACCTGATCGGCAACGCCATCCGCTACACACCCGGCCACACCACGGTGACAATCGAAGCCGGTTGCGAAGGTCAGTCGGCGTGGGTTTCGGTCAGCGATGAAGGGGAGGGGATTGCCGCCCCGCAGGCAGACAAAGTCTTTGAAAAGTTCGAACGGCTCGGGCGGAGCAACGACGGTGGAAGCGGCCTCGGCCTCTATATTTCGCGGAAACTGGCGCGCGCGATGATGGGCGAATTGACGGTTTCGCCCGCTGCCAGTGGCGGCGCCCGCTTTGAATTGACATTGCCAGCCGACAGCGCCGCGCAGGCTACCGCGGCAGGCTAGATTTTCAGCGCCGCTTGCCGCTGCGCCAAAGCGCAAAGGCCCCAATGAGCATCAGGCCTGCGCCGATATAGGCCCATTGACCCTGTGCCAGCATGAAACTTGAGGCGGGCCACATGATCACGCCCGTCCCCTGGCCGACCCACAGTCCGCCCATAAGGAGGGCGGCGATACCGAAAACTCGCAGAAGCATCGTCATCGCCGCCGTTCCTTTAGTTTAGCGTTCGCTCACCGGCACATAATCGCGCGCCGTCGGGCCAGTGTAAAGCTGGCGCGGACGGCCGATCTTCTGGCCTGGATCGCTGATCATTTCGTTCCACTGCGCCACCCAGCCGACAGTGCGGGCAAGCGCGAAGAGCACGGTGAACATCGTCGTCGGGAAGCCGATCGCCGAAAGGATGATGCCCGAATAGAAGTCCACGTTCGGGAACAGCTTCTTTTCCGCGAAATAGGGATCGCTCAGCGCGATTTCCTCAAGCCGCAACGCGGTTTCGAACAGCGGATCCTGCACGTTGAGCGCGGCGAACACTTCGCGCACGGTCGACTGCATCACCGTCGCGCGCGGATCGTAGTTCTTGTAGACGCGGTGGCCGAAGCCCATCAGACGGAACGGATCGTTCTTGTCCTTGGCACGGTCGATGTAGTGCTGGATGCGATCAGGCGTGCCGATTTCCTTGAGCATGTTGAGCGCGGCTTCGTTCGCCCCGCCATGTGCCGGACCCCATAGGCAGGCAATGCCGGCCGCGATGCACGCAAACGGATTGGCGCCTGACGACCCGGCAAGACGCACCGTCGAGGTCGAAGCGTTCTGTTCGTGATCGGCATGGAGCGTGAAGATGCGGTCCATCGCCTTTTCGACTTCGGGAACGACTTCATATTCCTCGGCAGGAACGCCAAAGGTCATCTTGAGGAAGTTGCCGGTGTAGGACAGCTTGTTGTCTGGATAAACGAACGGCTGACCGACCGAATACTTGTATGCCATCGCCGCAATCGTCGGCATTTTGGCGATCAGGCGGTGAGAGCTGATCTTGCGATGCACCGGGTCGGCAATGTCGGTGCTGTCATGGTAGAACGCCGAAAGCGCCCCGACCACACCGCACATGATCGCCATCGGATGCGCATCGCGGCGGAAACCGCGATAGAACGTTGCCAGTTGTTCGTGCAGCATGGTGTGGCGCGTGATCGTGCGGCTGAAATCGGCCAGCTCCGTCGCGCTCGGCAGTTCGCCGTTGAGCAGCAGATAGCTCACTTCCATGAACGACGAATGCTCGGCCAGTTGCCCGATCGGGTAACCACGGTGCAGCAGCACGCCTTCATCGCCATCGATATAGGTGATTGCGGAATCGCAGCTCGCCGTCGAGGTGAAGCCCGGATCGTAGGTGAACATCCCCGTCTGGGCATAGAGCTTGCGGATATCAATGACATCGGGGCCGATGGTCCCGCTGTTTACGGGCATCTCGATGGTCTTGCCGCCAGCGGTCAAAGAAGCCTGGTTATCGCTCACGCCTTAGCCCTCCTGTTCCATGTTATTACTAATACCTGCTCGCGTTCAGGCCGCGTGGTCGCGCAAGCGCGCCAACGACTCGTCCTTGCCGAGCAGTGCCAATACGTCGAAAATTCCTGGTGAGGTAGCCTGTCCCGTCAAGCTTGCGCGTAACGGTTGGGCAATCTTGCCCAGTCCCAACCCGAGCCCCTCGGCCATTTCCTTCACCGTGGCCTCCAGATTTTCGGTTGTCCAGCCGTTTTCAGCTTCAAGCACAGCCGTCACCTTGCCCAGGATCGCGCGTGCGTCGTCGGTGAGGATCGCGGCGGCCTTTTCGGCCATGGGCAAGGGTCGCTGTGCGAACAGGAACACCGCGCCATGCGCCAGTTCATTGAGGTCAGCCGCGCGGACCTTCAGCACCGGCATGGCGCGCGTGAGCAGGTCCAGTCCGGTCTCCGTAGCAAAAGCCGGAGCCAGTTCCGCCATGCGCGGTGCCACAAGTCCTGCCAGTCGCGCGTCGTCCGCTTCTCGGATATAGTGCCCGTTCAGATTAAGCAGCTTCTTGAGGTCGAAGCGCGATGCGCCCTTGTTCACGTCGCCAATGTCGAACCACTCGGTCGCCTGCTCGCGGCTGATGATTTCCTCGTCGCCGTGGCCCCAGCCGAGCCGAAGCAGGTAATTGAATACCGCTTCGGGCAGCAGTCCCATCTCGTCGCGGTAGGCATCGACGCCCAGGGCGCCGTGACGCTTGGACAGCTTCGCCCCGTCTGCGCCGTGAATCAGCGGAATGTGTGCATAGGCGGGATCGGGCCAGCCACCCTCGATCGTATCCATCGCTCGAATGATCACGAGCTGGCGGAAGGCGTTGTTGATATG
>JAZKBJ010000148.1:2118-6398 GCA_040388685.1 Pseudomonadota bacterium | reverse complement strand
TGCCCAATGTCGACGGCAAGGTCGTACCCTTCGATCCGGTCCGCGCCAGCGGTCCGGTGATGAGCCCCGTGCCGCTGATGACTGGGTACAACAGTGCCGAGATGATCGATGCTTCGGTGCAAACCCCTGCTCAGTTCGAAGCGGCGGTGCGCGCGCGCTATGGCGAATTCGCGGACCGTCTGTTGGCGCTATACCCTCACGCCAGTGCTGCCGAGGCAGTGGCGTCGAATGCACTGCTGGCGCGCGATCGTTATATGTCCGGCCTGATGATTTGGGCGAAGGAGCGCACGCGTTCGGCGGCGCAGCCGATTTTCGCTTATCTCTATGATCATGCTTATCCGCCGGTGCGCGGCGGACAATCGTGGGGCGCGTTCCACTCTTCGCACCTGCCCTATGTTTTCGGCAATATCGGGCTGGGTGACCGGACGTTCGGCCCGGCAGATGCCCGCGTGGCCAAGCAGTGGCAGGACGTGCTCCTGGCGTTCATGCGCAACGGCACGCCCGGCAAGGGATGGCCGCGTGTCGGACGCACGACGACCACAGTCATGGGCCTCGGCGATCGCGAAGCGCTGCGTCCCGCGGTTTCCACGCCGGCGCGCTTCGAGGCATTCCAGGCTTATGCGCAGAGCGGGGGCAAGCTTGGGCTGATGTAGGGTCAGGACGTATCAGATCCTGACCCTACTTCACTCCGCCGCCGCCAGTCCTCGTGACGCCACATCGCTGCGGATCGTCTCGTCCAGGCCGTCCATCGGCCACATAAGGACGACGATGGTCTGCAGCACCAGCAGGACCACCGCGCTGCCATAATAGGCCCAGCGGATCGCCTCTCTTGCGGTGTCGCTGACTGTCTCGGGAGAATATCCCACAGCGCCAAGCAGGAAGGCGAAACCGGCCGTGCCCAAGGCCATGCCGAGTTTGGTCGAAAGGCTGATTCCGGCGGAAAGGAGGCCTTCGCGGCGAGCGCCGAACTTCCATTCGTGATAGTCCACGGTGGCCGCAATCATCGCGAATGCTGCGGTGATTGTGATCGACGTCGCGAGGCACGCGGCGATATAGAGTGCGAGGAACAACGGCACGTTGCCCTCGGCCAGCGGGAGCGCCGCGAACAACACTGCTGCAAGGGCAAGCACGAAGGCACTGCCCTTGCGCAGGCCGGTTCGCGCAAGGATCGGCGGGCCGACGAACGAGGACAGCAGCAGCATTCCCGACACCGCCGGAAGCATGACCGAGATCATCCACGGCTTGCGAAGCACTTCGATCGCGAAATAGGCGGTGGACGACATCATTGCGCCAAACCTGATGAAATAGAGCAGGCATGATGCGAAGACGACAAGCCAGGCTCTGTTGCGCAGCATTTCACGCACCGCAGGCATGATCGCAAAGTCGCGCGGGGCGCTGTCTTCGTAGCGCTCCTTGCAATTGCGATAGAGGGCAACCGTGCAGCCAAATCCGATCGCCGCGAACAGAATGGCGACCGACTGGAAGCCACGTTGCTGATCGCTGCCGCCAAAAAGGCCCACCAGCGGCAGCGTGGCAGCCGTCCCCAGCACAACCGATATGGACGTGCCAACCGAACGCATGCCGGAAAGTTTCAGCCGCTCGTCCGGGTTGCGCGTCATCATCGGCATAAGCGCGGTGAACGGGATCGCCTGCAGCGACATCAGAATGCCCAGCGCCTTGAACGTGACGAAGGCGTAGGCAAGCTGCGCGCCCTGGCTCCACGCGGGCACATGGAAAAGCGCAATCGTGACGGCGGCATAGGGCAGGGCGGTGAACAGGAAATAGGGCCGCGTGCGCCCCCTGCTAGTGCGGGTCTTGTCGACCGCAATGCCGACGCAGACGTCGATCACGGCATCCAGCAGGCGGGCGACAAGGAACACCGTCCCCACGCCAGCCGCCGGTAACCCGACGATGTTGGTGTAGTAGAACAGCAGGAACCCGCTTGCCATGTTGTAGGCAAGGCTGGTTCCCATATCGCCCAGGCCATAGCTCAGGCGTTCGGTAACGGTCAGTCGGTCTTGAGCCACGATCCCTCTCCCGGAATGCAGCGGAAATTATACGTCAGAGGCCCAGCGTTTCGCGGGTCAACTTCAGCGACTGCGGCATGGGCAGGGTTGGAAAGTATTCCATCCCGACCGCGCCCTGATATCCAAGCTGTTGCAGTGTCGCGGTGACGTGCGCCCAATCGACGCTGCCGGTGCCCGGTTCGTGGCGATCATCCATGTCGGCCACCTGGATATGCGCGACGAGATGCATGCGTCCCGCCAGCACTTGAGCAATATCCTCGCCCATTACGGCGCTGTGCCAGACATCGTAGAGCAGGCGCAGGTTGGGGCTGCCCACCGTTTCGACCAGATCGAGGCCCAGCGTCGTGCTGACCAGATACATGGCCGAAAACAAACGGGTGTTAAGCGGTTCAAGCAGCAGCATCACGCCTGCTTCTTCAGCGAGAGCCGCTGCTTCCTGAAGCGCGGCAACGGCGTTGGCGAAGTGGTCCTCGTCGCTCATACCCTCGACGCGGAAGCCGGACGCCACGATCAGCGCAGGCTTGCCAAGGCTGGCGGTTGCGGCAATCGTTTCGCGCACAGCGGTAACCATTTCCGCGCGTTCGGCGGGATCGACAATCGAGCGGCGGGGATCAACGCAGACGCCGGTCAGCCCGAGGCCGGTTTCGGCGATTGCCTTGGCAATCCCTTCCATAGGCTTGTCGCGCCAAAGATGGAATTCGGCGGCCTTGAAGCCCGCTGCCTTGGCGGCGTGGATACGCGCTGCAAGATCGCCGGCTTCAGCGAATTGCCATTCGATACATGAGGATAGTGTATTTTTCGCAATCGTAACTGGCACGTCGATCTCCCAATCGGCGGCCCCACGACGACCTTGTAGCAAGGTCCGTTTGCCTGGCGACGTATTGCCGCTACTTTATTAGAATCAAGGTTCTCATTAATTTCCTGAAGGGTCAAGACCAATTCGGGTTGGGAGTGATAGGGTGAGGGCTGACCGGTGCGACCGACCGCCGTCACTCCGCAGCGACAGCGAGGGGAAACGGCTCAAGCCTAACCGGAATTGCCGTCATGCGCGGCATCGCATTGATCGGGTCGAGATCGCGGTCGGTGCTGATGAGCAGGCCAGTATTCGCTCCGTCCCGTTCATAAACCGTGTCCTGCGGCAGCGCGCCCCAGCCGTGGCTCATTGAAACCACGCCGCGCCGAAGGTCAGGTTCGGCGGCGACGATGGCCGGGATACTGCCCGCGTCCGATGTGATGATGATCTTGTCACCAGCCGAAATGCCCATGGCTGCGATTTCGTCGGGATGCAGATATGCCTGATTGTAGGGCATGCGCTTGCGCAAGGCGGGCACATTGCGGTGCGAGCTGTTCTGCACTTCACGCAGTCGCCGCGAGGTCAGCTTATGGGTAAAGCTTTCGCCATTGCTCGCCCAGGCCCCCGGTTGCGTGGACTCGGCATGGACCTGCGCCAATTCCAGCACGACATCATCGGTGGCAACCGTAAAGCGATCCGTGCAGCCGGGGTCGGCTGCTTCGACATATTGTGGTTCGCTGTCGAAAATGTGGCCCAGCTCGTAGGATTTCATCGTTTCAAACGAAACCGGTGCATGGCGTGCGACAATGGCGAGCAGGCTGTCGGTATCCATAGATCCGCTCATGTCGAGCGGAACACCATCGAATTCGAGCGCCAGCCCCAGCCGCTGCGCGAGGCCCCAATAGATCTGCCAGTCCTCGGGCAGGTCTGACCCGGCCGGCGGTGCCGCAATAGCCGGCGTGTAGCGGGCATAGGGCTGCGTATAGAGGCTTTCGTACATGTACATGGTCAGGTCGGCGCGCTCGTAGCCCATGCGCGTTGGCAGGATGTAGTGCGCGAGTTTGGAGGTCTCGGTCATGAATGGGTCGATGTTGACCAGAAGTTCCAGCGATTCGAGTGCGCGGATTGTCTTGCGCTGATCGGGCATGATGTTGGCAAGGTTGGACCCGTGCGAAATCAGCGCGCGAACCTGGCCTGCGCCCGGAGCCAGTATTTCATCGGCAAGGATGCCGCTCATCATCTCGCCCCAAAGGGTTCCGTAGTTGCCGATCCGGCTTTTGAATCCCTGTTCCCATGAACGGCCGATCTGCATGACTTGCGCGCGCCGGGGCTGCCGTGCCCGGAGCACGCCGGGGTTGACCACGCGCTCGCCTGCGCGCTGAAACCGGCCGCACACTACATTGATGGTTTCGACCAGATGATCGGCGAGGTTGGAGTGCGGTGCCATGCACACGCCGGTA
>JAZKBJ010000148.1:1188-2108 GCA_040388685.1 Pseudomonadota bacterium | reverse complement strand
TCGATCCCGGCACGGCGTGCCACGTATTCCGGGGTAAATGGCGCGACAGCCGCGCGCAGCGCTTCAAGGTCGGCGACGTGCGCCGCGCAGAACGCGTGGTCCTGCCAGCCTTCCGCTAGAATGATGTTGAGCATGCCGGCGGCAATGGTCACATCCTCCCCCGGATAGGGCTGCAGGAAAACATCGGCGAACTTCGCGGTTTCGGTGCGGCGTGGATCGATGACGATGAGCTTGAGTCCGCGTGCGCGCGCCCTCTTCATCGCCTTGGTCGGGTTCGACATGTCGAAATCTGTGCAGGTCAGCGCGACGAGCGGATTGGTGCCGAACATCATCCGCACGTCGCTGTCATGCAGCGGGTGGCGGGGTGCAGACCACATGCCGATGCGCCCGGCCGCGATCATGTGAGCAGACTGGTCGATTGTCAGCGTCGTGAAATTCTTGTGCGATCCCATCGCGGACAGGAAGGCTGGCGCCATCGCCATGGCCGAGGCGTTGAGCATTGCACCAGCCCCGCGAAACGCGGCTATGGCTTCCGGGCCATCGCGTTCGATGATCTCACGCATCTTGACGGCAATTTCATCGAGCGCCTGTTCGAGGGGAATTTGCACGAAACTGCCATCAGGCATCCGCTTGAGCGGATGGAGCAGACGGTCCGGCGCGTAGTAAGCACCCGCTGCCTCCAATCCCTTGATGCAACTGTACCCCTGATTCATCGGGTCATCACGGTCCCCACGCACGGCGGTTACGTGGTTGTTGTCGTCCAGCGTGACCTGGGTGCCGCAAAAGACCATGCAGAACCGGCAAAAGGAACGGACTTCGCGCATAGGGGTCTCCCAGTTTCGGCCATCATGCATGGAAGGATCACAGGCCGTTCCTACCGGACGACAGTGGAGACAATCTTCCGCAAAAACCCAAGGGCG
>JAZKBJ010000148.1:0-1178 GCA_040388685.1 Pseudomonadota bacterium | reverse complement strand
AAGGCTTGATGTAGGCGACAAGAACAGCCTAGGTGCTTCGACCTAGCGGAGGGCAGGTTACCTCGCTGCAGCACGACGGACACTGTTCGGCTCTGCCCGCTGGCAAGGAACCGGTGAGCGGCGCTGCTTGGACTGGTGCGAGGAGGAATCGACATGACGCAAGGTGAGGGTGCGGACGGCCTTACCGGTCGCGTGGCGATTGTGACGGGCGGCAGTTCCGGTATCGGCTTTGCCATAGCGACCCGACTTGCAGCCAGCGGCGCTGCCGTGGTGATTTCAGGGCGCAACGCCCAAACCGGCCTCGCGGCGCAGGAGGCATTGAAGCAGTCGGGCGGAAAGGCTGCATTCCTGCAAGCAGACGTGACAGACGAAGCGGCGGTGACAGAACTGGTTGCACGAGCGGCAAGCCAATTCGGGCCACCAACGCTTCTGGTCAACAATGCGGGACCATCGGGAGACACTTTCGGGTTGGGGCTTGTCCACGAACTTCCCGCAAGTGCATTTGCCGAGGCGATGAACGTCGGGGCCACGGGCGCGTTGCTGTGCTGCAGAGCCGTCTTGCACCACATGATGGCGCAAGGCAGTGGAGCCATTGTCAACATTTCTGCGATTGCCGCGGCGCGAGCCATCCCGCTGATGGGGGCCTATGCGATGTCCAAGGCGGCTCTGGAAGCGCTCGGCCGGCAAGTCGCCAACGATTACGCACGCCATGGCGTTCGCTGCAACAATCTGCAGGTGGGCACGGTCAGGCCGCAGTCGGGCGATGTTTCAACCCTTCCCGATAGCTTCAATCATGGATCGCTAGATCGCGCTATCGCAGCAACGACAATGGCCGGACGGGTCGGCAAGTATGCCGAGGCGGCAGAGGCAGCGCTGTTTCTGCTGTCTGACCGCAGCAGTTTCATCACCGGCGCAACCATACCGGTCGACGGGGGCGCCACCGGCAAGCTCGCTTACCCCGATTACACGGAGGCGATGGGCGTTTCATGACCATGCACATGATGGGTGCTGTCAGGGGCTTTCTGGAACACATGCGGCGCTTTGCTGACACCCTTCAGGGCTTGGAACTGCACCCGGGGGGGCTGGTCAGCATGATCCATCAACCAAGGCCGAGAGGGCAACAGTGATGTGGAGAGCTACGGTATTGCTGCGCAAGCGTGGTGACATATCCGGCGCGT
>JAZKBJ010000147.1:1633-5420 GCA_040388685.1 Pseudomonadota bacterium | reverse complement strand
CCGCAGGCGTGCGTTCCAACGCGACAGGTTTCGGCATCACCCTGATCGGCCCCGCTGACACCGACGCCGCGCTACTCGACGCAGCCGACGCCTATCTCGCGGTGGCCGACCTGCCACCCCTACCCCCGCTCGATCTGGAGGGCAAAATGCAGACCGTGAAACTCGCCGTTGTCGGCGCACACCTCAAGGACATGCCGCTCCACTGGCAACTCACGTCGCGCGACGCCACGTTCGTCGGCGCGTTCGAGACCGCGCCCAACTACCGGCTCTACGCCATGGCGGACAGCGTGCCCCCCAAGCCAGCCCTGGTGCACAACGAGGACGGCGCGGCCATCGCGCTCGAAGTCTATGAACTGGGGGTCGCCGAATTCGGCAGCTTCGTAGTCGAAGTCCCCGCTCCTCTCGCCATCGGTACGGTGACCTTGTCCGACGGCACCAGCGTCAAGGGCTTCGTCGCCGAACCCCGCGCCCTGACCGGGGCCGAGGACATTACCGCACTTGGCGGCTGGCGCGCCTATATCGCGCAAAAAGCCTGATTTCACTTCGCCGGACGAAAGGGCAAACGATGCAGAAGCTCAGAACAGTGGCCACCGCAATGGCAGCAGGCATTTCCGCGATTTCGTCCTCTGCCATGGCCCATCAGGAGCAGGTGATCGAGGTGCCCGGTTTCGCCGACTTCCTCGCCGTCGATGGCGACAGCGTCTGGGCTACGAACGATGGCCGGGTTGAGCGTTGGACGCGTCAGGGCAAGCTGGCAGGGGTCGCCATGTCCAAGCCCTGCGGGGCCATGGCCATTTCCGACGGCAGTCTGTGGGTTGCCGATTGCAAGGAAAACGCACTGGTCCGCATCGATACGCAAACGGCGCAGAAGCTGGCCACGATCCCCACCGGTATCGCCAATCCGCAGGGCGAACTCAATGTCGTCGCGGGCGCGGGGTCAATCTGGGTGGCAAGCGACCAGAAGGGCGTTGTGTCCCGCATCGATCCCGCAACCAACAAGGTCATCACGGCAATCACCGTCAGTCCGGGCACGCACTATCTTGCATTCGGCCATGGCGCGCTCTGGGCAGTCAGCAGCGAGAGCAAGACGGTCCAGCGCATCGATCCCGAAACGAATGCTGTCTCAAAGACAACCGCGCTCGGCAAGCAACCCGGCTTTCTCGCCGCCGGTGAAGGCGCTGTCTGGGTTCAGGAACAGGGCGACGGCACGGTAGCGCGCATCGATCCGTCAACCGGTGACGTGACCGGCCGGGCGAAGATCGGGCCTGTGCTGAAATGGGGAGACATCGACACTGGCGCGGGCATGGTGTGGCTGCGCACCACCGAGGACCAGACTTTCGTTGTCATAGACCCGACGACGCTCGAAGTTCGCGCCCGCGTGGGCAAGGCGGAAGGCAGCGGCGCGCTTCGCTTCACCAGCACCGGCATCTGGACATCGGCCCACGACGTCCACACCCTGACATGGTGGCCGGAGCCACTTCAGTTCGTCAAATAGCATTCGCCAGTCCGCAGCCGGGCGTGTCCCCGGCTGCGAGACAGGGTTTGAGCCTCAGCGAAGTGAGGCGAGCCGGACCGACGACATTGCAGCGCCGCTGGCCAGACGCGCTTCGATCTGCGAGCGGACATCAGCCGTGACGGCGGCGCGGCATTCCTGCGACTTGGCTTCGAGCGCAAGATGAACGCCTGCCAGACCGTCACCGCACACCGCGCGCGCGGCCGGATGCAAGGTCAAGATCCTTGAGATTCAGGACGGCCTTGTCCTGAGCGAAGGGATTTTCTGCGGCGGATACGGTAGAAACCGAGGTCGCGAACGCGAGCGTGGCAAGAGCCACGAGGCCAATCTTCATCGTCATCTCCTGTACGTGGAACGAGCGTCACTCTGCGGCGACTATGGTCCACATAGCGTCAGGCGATGAAACTTTCAATATTGAACCGAAAATTGTTGTTTTATTACTGATGTCTAGAAACGTTATTACTTCACGCGGACGATAACCATAGCAAGGTTCTCGGCGCGGCCCAGCAGCCCGATGGGCAGATCGGCGTCTTCGGCAACTCCGGCAGTCGCCACTTCGATCGTCCGCGCATATGGTTCCGACCACGCACGCACCGTCGCCACCGGCAGCCGAACACGCCACTTGCGCCCGCCTTCGACTTTCACCGCATGGCCCGCGATAGAGACTGTCTCGCCCGCGCCATTCCGCCTGCCTGAAACGAGCAGGCAGCTTTCCGACCCGCATTCGACCAACCGCGTGGCAGGCTGGCTGGCGGCCATGGCAGGAGACGCGATGCCGGTCAGCAATATCGTCGCGAGAGCAAATGTCCGGAACCGTCGCATGACCCTGATTTCCTTCTAATCGACCGCGATGCCGTGGTGTTCGAAGAAGCGCTGCACCGGTGCCAGAACCTCGGCATGGCGCTTCCACCGCGCGACCGAGTCCGCGTAGATCGGACGGCGCACTTGTGCGGCGCTGGGGGTGGAAACGGGGGCAGTGTTGGTATGGAAGGCTAGGCAATCGTCCGACCAATCCAGCCCGCAATGGTCGAGCAACCGCCGCGTCTGGCCTTCCTGATCGGCTATCAAATCCTCGTAACGAAGCTCCAGCACTCGTCCGGGCGGGGCTTTGCGCCACAGCGCCATCAGCCGGTCGAAACGGACATAGTATGCAGCGATATCAAGCAGATCGTAGCTGTAGTCGTAGTAGCGCGAACTCACCGCGAACAGGTTGCGGAAATTGCTCAGCACCGTGTCCATCGGGTTGCGACGAAGGCACACGATCTTGGAATTCGGCAAAGCCCGCGCGATGAAACCGGCGTAATGGAAATTGCCGGGGAACTTGTCGGTAAAGCGAAGGGCCGGATCGCGCCGATGGTGGCTGGCCCGCAGCAGGTAGTCTCGCCCGATCTCGCCCATGTCCATGCGCGCCGCAGCCGCGATCGTTTCCGGGTCCATGACCGTAGGCGTGCGCGTGCCCGCCGCTTTCTTCACCGCGAGCGGCATTGCCTGCAGCTCGCCCGCGCTTTCCACCTCGGCGTGCGAGGACAGGATGCGGTCGACCAGCGTGGTGCCCGTGCGCGGCATACCGATGATGAAGATCGGCGCGTCGGCCGGAGGCGTGTTCGCTGGAGCAGTGGCAAGAGTGGGCCAGCTTGCCTCAATGGCATCGAACGCCGCCGCGTCACGCGCGAAAGTATAGGGCAAGGTCCGGCGGTGTTCCGCGTTCGCCGCGCAAAGCCGGTCGAGCGCCTCGTCCGGCTCGCCGATGTCTTCCAGCTCCTTCGCCAGCGCATATCCCAGCAGCAGGCGGTCGCGGGCCACATTCGCACGCGCCAGAGTCAGGCCGAGCCGTTCCACATGGTTGCTTTCGGCGCTGTGCTTGCGCAGCCGGGCAAGGAGATGATGCGCGCGCGCGTGACCCGGGTCGAGCGCAATCAGTGCCTCAAGGGCCGCGTCGGCTTCCTCCGTGCGCCCAAGGAAGTTCAGCGTGACAGCCTGATTGTAGCGATATTCGGTATTGCCTGGCTGCAACCTCACCGCCTCGGCAAAATGGTCCATCGCAGCCGCGTGGTTGCCGAGACGAGCATAGACGCAGCCCATCGTATCGCGGCTCAGTGCGTCCGCAGGCAGTGCCGATTCTGCATCGCGCAAGGTGGCTGCCGCATCGCCATCACGGCGCACCACCGAATAGAGCCGGGCGAGATGCGCGCGGTATTCTCCCTGCGGGTCGAGCGACACTGCCCGAACCAGTTGCTCGATACCGGCATGGACCCGGCCCAATCCCGCCTCCGC
>JAZKBJ010000147.1:0-1623 GCA_040388685.1 Pseudomonadota bacterium | reverse complement strand
AGTACCCCTCGGCACCGGCCGGCGCTTCCGCCACCAGCGCCAACGCCAGCTTGCGCGTGCCGTCCAGATCGCCCCGGACCAGCGCGGCGCGCGCTGCCTCGATCTGTCCGGAGCGCGTGGCGATCATGCTGCCGCCGTGCCGCCTGCATTGTCATTTCGCGCAGCCCGGCGCTCCTTGAACTTGTCGATCATGGGCTGGAACGGGAACATCGTCTGCTCCCGGATCGAAAGGCGCTTGCGGTCATCCTGCCCCACCAACACGCCCTCGCCTTCACGGTAGGTGCCGAACATGCGGTCGAGCAGGATCAGCGAGTTGCCGTAGTTGCACCGCGTCGCCTCGTAGTCGGTCGAGTGGTGCAGGCTGTGGTGACGGATCGTCGTGAAGACGTAGGAATACCATATCGGCGGGTTCGACCGCACGTTGGCATGGGCAAAGGTCGAGATCACCCCGGTGGTGTTGAACGCGGCAAACAGCGCGGTGTTGTCAAAATCGAACAGTGCCAGCACGCTGAGGCTGATCAGGAAAAGCTCGATCGGATTGCCCACCGCGCCTTTGGCGGCATTGAGCTGGGTGATGTGGTGATGCGGCGCATGGGTCAGCCAGAACGGCGTCGAGTTATGCATCAGCCGGTGCATCCAGTACTGGCCGAATTCGATGATGAACACGATCATCGCCACCTGCACCAGCCACGGCAATTGCACGATCCATTCGGTGTGGATGCCGATCGCTGCCTTGGCGGCCTTGAGCGGATCTTCGGCAAGCTTGACCGTCAGCCAGGAAATGACCGTCGCGCTCAGCACCGAGTAGTAGAGGTCGGTGGCGAACTCCTGCTTGTTCATCCGCCACCCGGCATGGCGTTCGTGCACCATTTCGAGCAGGAGCACGAAAATCACGATTCCAGCTGAGGTGAGCGTGAGCGTCCATGCGCTTTCAACGACCGCTTTCGGCGCCAGTGACCAGAACAGCAGCACCCCGGCGATCATCGCGGGCGGGATCAGGTTGAACGCCTTGTCCTTGAAGGTTTCAGGCGTCGTGTCGCTTGCAGGCATTGGTCAGGCTCCGTTCGAAGCCTGAAATTTGCGCCGCAGTGCATCATAAGGGCAGAGACAAATGTCCGATGAAAGGCATAGATTTGAACTATGACCTACGCACGGCCCTCACCCGCCGGAATGCTTCGTCCCAGAAAAGCTGGGTTGCGGTATCGCGAGCCGGTTGCGTCCGCGCCAAGAGGTAGATGTCGTAGGACGGCTCGAAGTCGGCATGGAGCATCGGCCACAGCGTCCCATTGGCCACGGCGGTTTCTGCGGCAAGGACGGGAAGAAACCCGATCCCCACGCCCAGTGTGATCAACCGCCGCGCTTCATTGATATCCTCGGCAAGTCCGCTGACCTTCGTCCCCAGACCGTAACGGCGGCGCAGATGCGTGATAAGTTCGATCTCGTCGTCGCCGGTCAGCACGAACCCTTCGTCCTTGAGTTCGTTCAACCGGCTTACGCGGTGGCCGAAGTGCTGGCTGCTGCGCGAGCAATAGAGTTGCTGGCGCTCAACCAGCAACGGCTCGTACATCAGGCTGGCGCGCACCGAGCTGTCATAACCGACGCCAATCTCCACCTCCCCCTGCT
>JAZKBJ010000146.1:10309-14691 GCA_040388685.1 Pseudomonadota bacterium | reverse complement strand
TTGTGTAACCGTCAGCCGTGACAGTGAACGTGTAGCTGCCTTGCGGAAGCGTTGGAATGCGATAGCCACCGGAAGAATCGGTCGTAACCGAACGGGTAAAGCCTTGATCGTTTGATTTGATTTCTACCGTAGCACCGGAAATCGGGGCATCATCTTCACCAAGAATCTGACCGCTTGCAGTTGCATAGGTAAAGTCCTGCGCCATGGCCGGCGCGACGAAGGCGGCCGATGCAGTAAGGCCCGCAACGACCAGCGCCAGCGGCGCGGCGCTCGCACGGAGCGCAGAAAAAGTTTTGCTGTTCACGTTGTCCAGTCCCTTTTGTCCTGTCCGCCTGCGCCCCAAGGAAAACTGGGTGCAGGCACTTCCCCGATCACTCCAACCACTGCCGCGAATGCGGTTCAGCCCCTGTGCGAACGGGAAAAGATGTGTCTGTTTGGCGGAAAGGGAGGGCCTCTTACAAACACGAATGACAGTGGCGAAATGAATCCGCAACGTGTGTATCAAAACTGCCACACCGTCCTTGGTGCAGGTCAGGACGCCAGCGTTTACCGGACTTTAAGGGTGGTGCACGGAAATTACACTTAACTACGGTTCACTTGCCATTAATTTCAACAGAGACCGTTTTTTGCGAAACAAGAGCGGAAAGTGAGCGTTCAACGGGTTGCCGTTGATACCATGTCGCGCAGCAGCAGGATCGGGTCGAGACGGCTCTCCCGCCATTTTATCGACCAGTGGAGATGCGCGCCTGTTGCCCTCCCGGTGTGGCCGATGCGGCCAATCGGCTGCCCTTTGCGCACTGCGTCGCCTTCCTTGACCACAAGCGCAGAGCTGTGGAGGAACGCGCTGTTGAGGCCCATGCCGTGATCGAGCATCAGCAAATGGCCCTCCAGACTGAACGGCACGTCCGCTGCAAGGATCACCACGCCATCTGCCGGAGCGACATATGGCGTGCCTTCGCCGCCCGCGATGTCGAGGCCCGAATGGTAGGCCGCAGGCTCGCCCCGGTAGATCCGCTGCGACCCGAAGCGGCCCGAGAAGCGGCCGGGCGCGGGGCGGACGAAGTCCTGCCGCCAGCCGGTTGCGCCGCTGTCGATCGCGCGCGCGGCACCGATGCGCGCCAGTTCCGCCTTGCGCAGACGCTGGTATTCTTCGTCGGCGATGCCACCCGGCTTGCGGGCAACGTTGATGTGCTCGATGGCCCAGGCGCGGGGCTTGATGTCCAGCGGCAGGGCAAAGGTCGCGCCGTCGTTCAGAATCGCCAGCAATTGAGCAGTGGGCGGTGAATCGCGGTCAAAGGCGACGAAAAACGCACCGTCAGCCGCGAGTTGAACAGGCTTGCCGTCCAGCGCCAGCGCGCGCGTGCTGGGTTGGACCAGTCCGCGCAGCCATCCGCCCTGTGTCAGTTGCCCGCCAGCATCGACCGTGATCGGTGCCGGCGGCGTATTGCCGATAGACAGGGCCGCGAGCGCCGCGCCGCTGCCCTGCAGGAACCCGCGCCGATCGATCATTGCTTCTCAAGGTGGCGACGCACCGAGATTTCACAGGTGGCGTAGGCCTCCTGCCGCTCGGCACACCAATAGCGCAGCATGTCGAGCGGGATCTCCGCGCCAGATACCGCGCAGACGACATGGTCGCCCGCTGAAAGCTGGCGGAAGCCGCCGGGAAGGTAATGAAGCCGCGCAAGGCGACCGGATTGGGACATCAACATGTGGCCAATGTAGCGACTGCGGCGCCTCAGAACAATTCCTGCTGGCCCGCAGGCGTTGCAGGCTGTCGCGGCTTGGGTGATGGGCGCGGCGGTGCGGGCACGGCGGCTGTGCTGACATCCAGCGTGCCATCAGCAAACTTGAGTGTCAGCGCGCCGCGATCCTCGGCCGTTGCCCGGTCCTTCACCAGATGCCCATCGCGGTCGGTCACCAGCACATATCCGCGCTGGAGCGGCGCCTCCGGGTCCAGAGAAAGGCGCAGACGGTTAAGCGCGTCAACCTTGCCGCGCGCATGTTCGATCCGCTGTAGCAGCGTTTCGGGGCGCAGGCGCTGCGCCGCCAGCCGTTCGCGCTCGCGCCCGACGCGCGCGGTCAACAAAGCGGGGCGCAGGGCACCGGCATGGCGGGCGAGCAGCGATCCGGCAATTTCCGTGCGGTGCAGCAGCGCGCGGCGCAGTCGCTCGCCCAGATCGTCCACCCGCTGCGCCTGTCCTTGCAGCAGGGCATGCGGCTGCGGCAGGCGCTGGCTGCGCGCGTCAAGCCGCTCGCGCGCCTGTGACAACTGGCGCGCCAGCGCGCGACGCTGGCGGGCGTTGAGATCGGCGACGAATGCGGCGAGTTCGGCCTGCACCGGTACGGCCAGTTCGGCGGCGGCGGTCGGTGTTGGCGCGCGCAAGTCGGCGGCGAAATCGCACAGGGTGGTGTCGGTCTCGTGGCCCACCGCGCTGATGATCGGGATGGTGCATTCCGCCACCGCGCGGACGACCTCTTCCTCGTTGAAGCACCACAGGTCCTCAATAGAGCCGCCGCCGCGCGCGACGATGACCAGATCGGGGCGCGGGATCGGGCCACCCTCGGTAAGGGCAGAGAACCCTCGCACGGCATTGGCCACTTGCGCGCCCGCGCCCTGGCCCTGGACCAGCACCGGCAAGACGATCACGCGGGTGGGAAAACGGTCGCTCAGGCGGTGGAGAATGTCGCGGATCACTGCGCCGGTCGGTGATGTCACCACGCCGATCACCTTCGGCAGGAATGGCAGCGGCTTCTTGCACGCGGGATCGAACAGGCCTTCGCCTTCCAGCCGGGCCTTGAGCTTGGCGAGCAGAGCCAGCAGCGCGCCTTCGCCCGCGATCTCCATCCGGTCGATCACGATCTGGTAGTTCGAGCGGCCGGGATAGGTCGTCAGCTTGCCGGTGGCGATGACTTCGGTGCCGTCTTCCGGGCGGAAGCCGAGGCGTTGCACGCCGCCGCGCCACATCACCCCGTCAAGCTTCGCACTTTCGTCCTTGAGGCTCAAGTAAAGGTGGCCCGAAGCAGCCCGCTTCACGCCTGAAAGCTCCCCGCGCACGCGCACGAAACCGAAACGATCCTCGACCGTGCGCTTGAGCAGGGCGGAAATCTCGGAGATCGAAAGGGCCGGAGCGTTGTCGCCAGCCGATTCCCTCGCTAGGAGCCCGCCCGTATCGTTGTTTTCGTCGTCATAGGGCGCGGAAGGGAAAGCCATGAATATCCTGCTGCTGGGATCGGGTGGGCGCGAACACGCCCTTAGCTGGAAACTGGCCCAATCGCCGCTGCTGGACAAGCTTTATGCCGCGCCCGGCAATCCCGGCATCGCCGATCACGCGCAGATCGTGGGCCTCGACCTGACCGATCATGCTGCGGTCGTGACCTTCTGCGAAGGTCATCGCATCGGGCTGGTCGTGGTAGGCCCGGAAGCGCCGCTGGTCGATGGGCTTACCGATTCGCTGCGTGCTGCGGGCTTTTCGGTATTCGGCCCGAGCCGTGTGGCGGCCCAGCTCGAAGGCTCCAAGGGTTTCACCAAGGATCTGTGCACGCGGGCGAACATTCCCACCGCTGGCTATGTCCGCGCCAAGTCGCTGGAAGAAGCGCGCGCCACGCTCGCGCAGTTCGGCGCGCCGGTGGTGATCAAGGCCGATGGCCTGGCGGCGGGCAAGGGGGTCGTCGTTGCGATGACCATGGCCGAGGCCGAAGCCGCGATTGACGACATGTTCGATGGCGCGTTCGGCGCCGCGGGCGCGGAAGTCGTGATCGAGGAATTCATGACCGGCGAGGAAGCCAGCTTCTTCGCGCTTACCGATGGCGCGACGATCGTGCCGTTCGGCTCGGCCCAGGACCACAAGCGCGTGGGCGATGGCGATACCGGCCCCAACACCGGCGGTATGGGTGCTTACAGCCCGGCGCGCGTGCTGACGCCGGAGCTTGAGGCCGAGACGCTGGCCCGGATCATCGGACCCACGGTCAAGGCCATGGCGGATGAAGGCATGCCATATTCGGGCGTGCTGTACGCCGGGCTGATGCTGACCGAGCAGGGGCCGAAGCTGATCGAGTACAACGCCCGGTTCGGCGATCCCGAATGCCAGGTGCTGATGATGCGCTTCGAAGGCGATCTGGTCGAACTGCTGCTGGCCTGCGCCGACAACAAGCTGTCCAGCATCGCAGCGCCGCGCTTTTCGTCCGACGTGGCAATGACGGTGGTCATGGCTGCCGAGGGCTATCCCGGTACGCCGAAGAAGGGCGGGCGCATCGATCATATCCCGGCCGCTGAAGCAAACGGGGCCAAGGTGTTCCACGCGGGCACCACGCTTTCTGGCGATGGCGTGCTGTCGGCCAGCGGTGGGCGCGTGCTCAACGTGACGGCAAAGGGCCTCACCGTG
>JAZKBJ010000146.1:10020-10299 GCA_040388685.1 Pseudomonadota bacterium | reverse complement strand
AAGGCCGCGCGCGATACCGCCTATGCCGCTGTCGACGCCATCAGCTTTCTCGAGGGGTTCTGCCGCCGCGACATCGGCTGGCGCGAGATCGAGCGGGAAGAGACGCAAGGCTGACGCGTCATGGCGCGATGTAGGGTTGACCGCGCTCCCGGGAAGCGCTCAACTCGCTCCAGACAGCGCAAGACAATGCGCGATGCCGGGAGTCTGTGAGCCATGAATCGACGCAATTTTCTCGCCACTGCCGGCACGGCCGTGCTGATGGGCTGTGCCATGCCGGAA
>JAZKBJ010000146.1:6975-10010 GCA_040388685.1 Pseudomonadota bacterium | reverse complement strand
GGTCGCCACTGATGGCTCGGGCCGGGCGCAAGTTCGGCATCCAGTTGTGGTCTGTCGCCAAGATGCTGAGCGAGGACTTCGAGGGCACGATCGCGATGCTGGCCGGGCTCGGCTACCGCGAGCTGGAACTCTACGGCCCCTATCCCTTCAGCGACCCCCGCCAGATCGAGAGCTGGAAACAGACGGCGCAAATGGTGGGCTTCTCGGGCAGCGGCTTCTTCGGCTTGCCGACCGAACGGGTGAAATCGGTGCTGGCCGGTCACGGCATGACCGTGCCGTCGATGCACACCGACCTGTTCACGCTGCAGACCCGGATGGGCGACCTCGCCGACGCCGCGCGTTCGCTGGGCGCGACCTATGTGACCTTGCCCAGCCTCCCGGCGGACAAACGCGCCACGTTCGACGACTACAGGCGCGCCGCCGATCTTTTCAACGCCATCGGCCAGGATGCCACCCGCCATGGCGTGCGTTTCGCCTATCACAACCATGGTTACGGTCTCGCGCCGGTGAATGGGAAAGTGCCGCTCGACACGCTGCTGGACGCGACCGACCCGGCGCACGTTTTCCTTGAAATGGACACCTATTGGACCACGGCGGGCGGGGCCGATCCCAAGGATTATCTGGCGCGATACAAGGGGCGCTACCGGATGGTCCACCTCAAGGACATGAAGGGACAGCACCGCTTTGCCGGTGACGGCGGCGCGCCTGGCGACTGGATCGCGATGTTCCCCTATCTCACCTATCTCGGCGACGGTTCGCTAGACATGGCCGGGATCATTGCTGCTGCGAAGGACTCGGGCGTCGAGCATTTCTTCGTCGAGCAGGACCGTGCCGACGACCTGAAGGTGGCACTCGCCGGAAGCGCCAGCTACATGAAAACACTGGGATTCAGCTGATCAGCGCCATGGCCTCGGCCTCTCCGATAACTTCGGCATATTTGGCCTGAAGATCGAACAGGTTGGCGTCGTGCGGTGCCTGATGGCGGTCGCCGCAGGCATCGCGCACGACGAAGGGCAGGAACCCGTGCTGGCACGCGTCGAGCGCGGTGGCGCGGATGCAGCCCGACGTCGAGGTGCCGCAGATCAGCAGCGTATCGACCTTGAGCGAGGTCAGCGTAGCGGCAAGGTGGGTGGCGAAGAACGCCGAGGCATAGCGCTTGGTAATGAAGACATCGCCGTCCTGCGGCGACAGCACCGCCGGAAACGCCCCCAGCGGCGATCCCTTCTCGAACACCTTGAGCGCGGGCACCTTGCGATAGAACACGCCGCCATCCGCGCCGCCCCGCTGGTATTCGACATTGGTGAAGATGATCGGGATGCTCGCCGCGCGCGCAGCCGCCGTCAGCCGCACCGCGCTGGCGAGCGCATCTTCGATCCCGGCATAGAGCGGCGAACCGGGCTGGAGATAGGCCTCGACCAGATCGACGATGACAAGGGCAGGGCGTTCCCCGAACGGCAGGTGCCCATCGAAGGCGCCTGTGTAATTCGCCGCCAGATCGCCCCCATCGTGCGCCATCAGATTACGCCCTGCTCGGCCAGCTTCGCCAGATCGGCCTGCCCAAGCCCAAGCAGGTCGCCATAGACCTCGGCATTGTGCTGGCCGATGATCGACGGCGCCGGCCGGCGCACCGAGCCCGGCGTTGCCGAAAGGCGCGGGAAGCTCGATTGCATCCTGAGAGGCCCGAAGCGTTCGGTCTCGACCTCGATGATCGCCTCGCGCGCCTTGAAGTGCGGGTCTTCGATCATGTCGGGCGCGCGATAGACGCGGCCAGCGGGGATCGAATGCGCGATCATCTGCGCGTCCACTTCGTCCATCGTGTGGGTGCGTGTCCAGTCGTTGATCAGCACGTCGAGTTCGTCCTGATTCTCGCCGCGCGCAAGGTGCGTCGCATAGCGCGGATCGTCCCCCAGTTCGGATCGGCCCATCGCCGTGGCAAGGCGCTTCCACAGCGAATCCTTGTTTGCCCCGATCATGAATTCGCCATCCTTGCACGAATAGACGTTCGACGGCGCAATGCCCTTGAGCACCGAGCCCGAGCGTTCACGGACCAGGCCCATCCGGTCGTATTCGGGGACGAGGCCTTCCATCACCTGCAGCACCGATTCATAGAGCGCGGCGTCGATCACCTGGCCGCGCCCGGTGCTGTCACGTTCATGCAGCGCGGCGAGAACCCCCATGCAGCCGTACGTCGCGGTCAGGGTATCGCCGATCGAGACGCCCATGCGGCTTGGCGGGCGATCCGGCTCGCCCACGATATAGCGCCACCCACCCATCGCCTCGCCGATCCCGCCAAATCCGGCGCGGTCAGAGTAAGGCCCGGTCTGGCCATAGCCGGACATGCGCGCGATGATCAGGCCCGGCTTCTCCGCCAGCAGCACGTCAGGCCCAAGGCCCCACTTCTCCATCGTGCCGGGCTTGAAGTTCTCGATCACCACGTCGGCATGAGCGATCAGCTGCCTCACCAGTGCCTGACCTTCGGGAATGCGCAGATTGGCGCTGACCGAGCGCTTGTTGCGCGCGATCACTTCCCATTGCACCTTTTCCGCGCCCTGGCCCCATTCGCGCATGGGGTCGCCGGTCACCGGCGGCTCGACCTTGATCACATCGGCGCCCATGTCGCCCAGCAGTTGTCCGCAGAACGGGCCTGCAATCAGCTGGCCGAGTTCGACCACGCGAATATTGCGCAAGGGGCCGGGATTGGATGCAGTCATCATATTTACTCCGCCGCCTCCACCAGCGGCCATTCAGGTTGGATCGGGGCGGGAAGGCCCGTTTCGGCCTGACAGTTGGCACGCAGCGCCTCGATGCCGGGGCCATAGTTGAACAGCGGCAGCTCGCCGCGCGCTGCGCGCATTTGGGCACGCAAGCCTTGCGTTGCGCCTGCATCAACCACGCCTTCGGCGTCAACGACCACACCATAGGCGCGCGCGCCGTCCGCCGTGACCAATCCCTGGCGAATCTCCTTGCCGACCAGCGCGGGATCGCGGTCCAGCGGATCGCCCCAGCCGCCTCCGCCCCAGGTGATGAAGTGCAAC
>JAZKBJ010000146.1:1518-6965 GCA_040388685.1 Pseudomonadota bacterium | reverse complement strand
CCTCGACTTCGACGTCTTCCACCTTGTTGCCGACGATGGTCTGCGTGCCGTCCGCCTTTTCGAGGATCTTGCGGGCCCGAGCCCCCGGCTGGCCGCCGTTGACGCCCCATGGCGGCACGAACCAGCGGTCATCATGGATCGCGATGGTGCCTTTCGAGAGGAAGCGGTAGGTCATGCGAATGCCGTTGCCGCCGCGGTGCAGGCCTGCCCCGCCCGAATCCGGTTCGCACTCGTAACGCTCGATCACCATCGGGAAATAGCGTTCGAGGAACTCGTTGGGCACGTTGGTAAAGCCCGGCCAAAGCGAATGGCCGTCCGGCCCGTCGCCCATTGGACGGCCCGGAATGCCGCCGAAGCCGATCTGGAACAGCTGGAACCATTCGGCCTTCTTGCCCGGCCGTTCGTCATTGCCCGAATAGAACAGGTGCGGGCTGGACGAGAATCCGGCCGCATTGAGGAATTCCGGGGTTTTCTGCCCCAGCAATCCGCCCAGAATATCGAAGATGCGGCCCAGCGCATGGGTGCGACCCGAGAGCGCGGCGGGGAATCTTGGCTTGAGCAGCGATCCTTCGGGGATACGCACATCGATCAGATCATAGAACCCGTCGTTGAACAGGATCTGCGGATCGAACACCATGATCATGTAGATACCGAAGAACATCTTGAACATGTTCTCGTTGAGCAGGAAATTGATCGAGGCGACTGATTGCGGATCGGTCCCGGCAAAATCGAGCACCACTTTCTCGCCATCGCGCCACATCGTGCATTTGATCTTGTAGGGGCCGAAGCCCATGCCGTCGTCGCAGATGTAATCCTCGAAGCTGACCGGCTCCTCGGCAATCGCCATGCCGATCAGCGCCTTCATCGCGCGGTGATTGCGCGCCAGCAGTTCCTGCGTGGCCGAGACATAGACATCGTCGCCGAAGCGGTCGGCCATTTCCACCACGCGGCGGGCAGCGACGCGGCAGGCGGCGATCAGCGCGTTGAGATCGGCCGCGCACCAGTCAGGCTTGCGCGTCTGGTGCATGACGAGGCGGATGAGGTCCTCGTTGTATTCGCCCTTCTTCCAGATCTTCACTGGCGGAATGCGCACGCCTTCTTCGAAGATCGAGCGCGCGTTGATCGGCATCGAGCCGACGACCTTGCCGCCGATGTCGGACTGGTGGCCGAACATCGAGGTATAGGCGATCAGGCGGCCATCCTTGAACACGGGCAGCAGCACGAGCCAGTCGTTGGAATGGCTGACCGCGCCGCCGACCGAATAGGGATCGGACAGGAAGATCATGTCGCCGTCTTCCAGCGTTCCGGCGTAGTTTTCCAGAAAGCCGCCAATGAAGCTGCCGAACTGGCCGACGATCATCTTGCCGGTGTGGTCGGCGATCAGCGGGAAAGCATCGCCCTGCTCGCGGATGCCGGGCGACATGGCGGTGCGCACCAGCGTCGCGTCCATCTCGATCCGCGCATTGCGCAGCGCGTTCTCGATAATGTCGAGCGTGACCGGATCGATTGCGATGCGGTTGAACGGGGTGTCATTGGTCTGGATGATGGTTGCAGGCATGGTTCGCGCTCCCTCAGGCCAGATTGATCAGGATGTTGCCGACCTTGTCGACCCTGCCGGTGCAGCCGCTCTCGATCAGCGTGGTCGAATCCATTTCGCAGACGATCGCCGGGCCGGGGATCACGTCGCCCGCGCGCAGTTTGGCGCGGTCATAGATCACGGCCGCTTGATCGCGCCCGTCCATCCACAGCACATGGTCGCGCATCTTTGCCGCGACCGGATCGCCGTCGCCCTGCTCCAGTTCGGCTGCGGGCAGGTCGAGCGCGCGGCCCAGGGCAACCGCGCGCAAGTTCACGATCTCGTGCGGGGTGTCCATGTTGAAGGTGAACAGTCGTTTGTGCTCGGCATCGAAGCGAGCGAGGATCCCGGCCACGCCGTCGGCGGTGAGCACATCGGGCGTGATTGTCAGCGGCACTTCGAAGGCCTGTCCGGCATAGCGCACATCAACTTCAAAAGCGGTCGAGATCTCGTCCTCGGGCACGCCGTCGGAAAGCAGGTCGGCGCGGGTCTGCGCGGCCATTTCGTCGAGCACCGCGATCAGATCGGCGGCTTCGGTCTGGCTGGCGAGGCGGCTGAACGAGCGGGCGGTTTCGGTGCGCATCCGCGTGGTCGCATCGCCAAGGGCGCAGAGCACGCCGGGGCTGACTGGCGATACCGCAGGCCATGAACCCATCAGGCGCGCCACGGCGTTCACATGCAACGGTCCTGCGCCGCCAAAGCCCATCAGCGCGAAATCGCGCGGATCGTAACCCTGCTGGACCGAGATCATCCGCAGCGCGCCGAACATGTTCTCGTTGACGATATCGATGATTCCGCGCGCGGCGGCCATCAGATCGATCCCGAGCGCATCGGCGATGGTCTGCACCGCCGTCTTTGCACCCTCACGATCCAGATTGAATGTGCCGCCCAAGAGGTTCTCGGGCAAATAGCCAAGCACGACGTTCGCGTCGGTCACCGTCGGCAGGGTGCCGCCCTTGCCATAGGCGACCGGTCCCGGCACCGCGCCCGCGCTCTGCGGGCCTACGCGCAGCGCTTTGGTCAGCTCGGGAACATAGGCAATCGATCCGCCGCCCGCACCGACGGTTTTGACGTCAAGCGCCGAGGCGCGGACCGACAGATGCCCCACTTCGGTGGTGCGCTGGCGGCGGGCTTCGAGGTTTTCGATCAGCGCGACGTCGGTGGACGTGCCGCCCACGTCGAGCGTCAGGATGTTGCGGATACCCGCGTTGCGCCCCACCCAGATCGCCCCGGTCACGCCGCCCGCAGGCCCGGACATCAGGATGTTGACCGGATGTTCCTCAGCCTTCTGCGCGCTCATCAAGCCGCCATCGGAGCGCAACAGCGAGAGCTTGCCGGTCATCCCCGCATCCGCCAGCCGCGAACGCAGGTTCACCACATACTTGCCCACGATCGGACGCACCGCCGCGTTGGCGACCGTGGTCAGCGTGCGCTCGTACTCCTGCATCTCGGGCAGGACTTCGTGGCTGAGCGACACCGGAACGCCGGGCATGATCTCGCCCGCCAACTGGCCGACGCGCTTCTCGTGTGCGCCATTGGTATAGGCGTTGATCAGGCTCACCGTGATCGCCTCGACGCCGTTTGCCTTGAGCGCGGACAACTGCGTGCGGATATCCGCATCGTTGATGGGACGCAGTTCATTGCCCTCGGCGTCCATGCGGCCCCGGATGGTGACCGTGTCCTCCAGCGCGGCGAGTGGCTGGGGTTTTGGCCAGATGATCCACCCGGCCAGCCCGCCCGGCACGAAGCTGCGCGCGATCTGCATGATATGGCGATAGCCCTCGGTAGCCACAAGGCCGACCTTTGCGCCCTTGCCCTCAAGCACCGCGTTGGTCGCAACGGTCGTGCCGTGGAGGAAATAATCGATGTCGGAGGCCCCGATTCCGGCTTTGGCGCAGATCGCGGTCACGCCGTTCAGGATGCCTTCGGAACTGTCGTGGGGAGTGGACGGGGTCTTGTGCCGCCAGAACGCGCTCGATCCGGTGTCGAACAGCAGGAGGTCGGTGAAAGTGCCGCCGACATCGACGCCAAGGCGATAGCCCATCGTGGTGTTACTCCTGCGAAGTCTTGGGGAAAGCGGGCGCTTGCGCAACCATTCCGGGAAGTTTGCGGCCCATCACGCCTGCTAGCCAATGGTTGGCCTCGATAAGTTTTGACAGGTCCACGCCTGTCTGGGCGCCAGCGCGGTGGAGCATGTAGATCACATCCTCGCTCGCCACATTGCCTGCGGCCCCCGGCGCGAACGGACAGCCGCCCAGCCCGCCCAGCGCCGCATCGACCACGCTCGCCCCGGCCTCGACCGCCGCCCAGACGTTTGCGATGCCGGTGCCGCGCGTGTTGTGGAAGTGGACGCGCACCGGCCGCGGCGCAACCGCTGCCACGACGCGGGCGACAAGCCGTGACACATGCGCAGGGTCGGCCACGCCGATCGTATCGGCCAGCGCCACCTCAACCGGATTTGCCTCGGCCAGCGCTGCCGCCATGGCCACAACGCGGTCCTCGCTGACCTCGCCTTCGAACGGACAACCGAACGCTGCGGCGATGGTGGCCTGTCCCTTCAGTCCTGCATCCTGCGCCATGGCGATGATCGCTTTTGCTGCCGCGACCGACTCATCACTCGTCTGGCCCTGATTGGCGATAGCGAATGTATCGGTAGAAACACACACGCCGCCAAGCTCGTGCAAGGTGCCGGTGGCAATGGCGCGCTCGGCGCCGCGGGGATTGAGCACAAGCCCGATGTAGCTGACGCCTTGAGCGGCGGGCAGGCCTGCGCAAACATCTTCGGCGTCGGCCATCTGCGGCACGCGTTTGGGATTGACGAAGCTCGTCACCTCGATCCGCCGGGTACCCGCCGCGATGCTGCGCCGGATCAGTTCGAGCTTGTCGGCCGTCGATATGAGCGCCTTCTCGTTCTGCAGTCCGTCGCGCGGGCCGACCTCGACGAACGAGATTTCACGACTCACGTCTGTGCTCCGATCGGGAAGGGATGCTGTTGCGGGTTCATTGCGCTCGCCAGTTGGTATTCAAAAACATGTGTCGCCACCCACGCCTTTGCCGAAACATGCCCAATAGTGCGGGAATTTATCGGCCTTGACCGGCTGGCTTTGTATACAATAGGCTGCACATGTCCAAGGCGTGCGTCAAGGGGGTCACAAGCACCCGCCAAACCACGCGATCAGAATGTCGTCGTCACCATATCAACGTTATCGAACCAACAGGGAGGTTTGAGAATGCGTGCCAGCCGTTTGCTCGTTTCATCATCGGCGATGGGGCTTCTGCTCGCCGCCGCAGCACCCGCTTTTGCGCAGGACGCAACGCAGGACACCGCCACTGCCGATGACGGGGGTGAAACCATCATCGTCACCGCCCGCCGCCAGAACGAGCGGCTGCAGGACGTTCCCGCCTCGATCTCGGTGCTGACCGCAACCGCGCTGCAGAACACCGGTGCAACCAAGGCCGAGGATTTCGCGCAGCTGACGCCTGGCGTCACCATCGTTACCGGCACGGCCGAGGCGGGCGATACCCAGATCAACATTCGCGGCATCAACGGTGCGCGCGATGCCGAAAGCTCGGTCGCGCTGGTCGTTGACGGCATTCTCAAGACCAATACCGCGCAGCTCAACCAGCCGCAGGGCACGCTGACCCAGGTCGAAATCCTCAAAGGTCCGCAAGGCGCGCTCTATGGCCGCAATGCTGCAGCGGGCGCGATCGTGCTGCAGACCCAGAAACCGACCGACACGCTGACTGGCGGGATGCGCGCATCTTACGCCAACGAGGCGACGTATGAGGCGACTGCGCACATCGCCGGGCCATTAGGCGACAATGCCGGGTTTGTCCTGTCGGGCTATTACTTCACCACCGACGGCTTCTA
>JAZKBJ010000146.1:0-1508 GCA_040388685.1 Pseudomonadota bacterium | reverse complement strand
GAACACTTTCCTGAACAATTCCAAGACCGTGGACGACAAGGAAAACTGGGCGGTCGACGGGCGTTTCATGCTGGGGCAGGGAACTGCAACCCAGCTTGACCTGAAGGCGCGCTATGCCGAATTTCATGGCGCCTCGCTGCCATTCAACGCCAGCTTCCACCTTCCGCTGTTCGGCGGCGCGTTCTACGAGGACATCAACAAGCACCCGTTCGCTTTTTATAACAACATCCGCGCCACCAATGACCAGAAGAGCTTCGATGCTTCGGCCAAGCTCGATCACGAATTCGGCAATGGCATGAAGCTCGTCGCCTGGGCGCTCTATTCCGACGTCAAGCAGGACCTTGTGGCTGACGGGACTTCGGCTGACTTTGCACGCTATATCGGCAGCGCTGATCCGGCGGTCGGCAGTTCGGTAGCCAGCTGCTTCTCGAGCACCGCCGCGCTCACCGGTTTCCCAGTAAACGCACCGGGCTTCATCGGGCAGATCCCCGTCCCATTCATCTTCGCGCCCGCCACTGGTTCGACCTTCGGGCCCTACAGCCCGACGACATGCGACGGCACGCAGTACCAGCTGCGGCAGCAGAAGGACTTCAGCACCGAAGTGCGCCTGCTTTCGAACGACGACGGCCCGCTCACCTGGCAGCTCGGCGCTTACTTCCTGCATATCGACCGCAAGACCGGCGTCAGCCTTGGCGCGGACACCGGTCAGGGCGTGATCAAGCAGCTCTACAATGGGCCGAACAGCGCGAACCCGACCTCGCTGCTGCTTGCCGACAAATTCCGCACCAATGTCTATGCGGCATTCGGCGCCACCGAGTGGAAGCCGTCGGATGTATTCACCGGCGGCATTGCCCTTCGCTATGATATCGAAGACCGCGCCTCCAGTTCGCTGGTGCCGAACGTGCTCGATCCGTTCACCGGCGGGCCGATCAATCCCGGTCTTGCGTTCGGCGCGTTCAAGCCGCAGAACGCCACGTTCAAGCAGCTTCAGCCTAAGGTCACGCTGAGCTTCCACCCGAGCAATGCGCTCAATATCTATGCCAACTGGGGCATCGGCTTCAAATCCGGCGGGTTCAACAACCAGGGTTCGTCCGCGGTGGTGAACGCCAACTTCAACCAGTTCATCAATGCCGGCGTCACCATCGACGACCAGTACCGCAAGGAAAAGTCGAGCGCGTTCGAGGCCGGGATCAAGGGTGAGGTGCTGGACGGGCGCATCACCTACGACATCGCGGGCTACTACACCCGTATCACCGACATGCAGTTCTTCGAATTCTTCGTCGGCAGCTTTGGTCTGTTGCGCGTGGTCTCGAACATCGACCGGGTCGATGTGAAGGGCGCTGAACTCAACCTCACCGGCAAGATCGTCGATGGGTGGAAAGTGTTCGGTTCGTTCAACGTGACCGACAGCGAGATCAAGAAGAACAGCTCGCGTCCCTACACCGTCGGCAACAAGTCCCCCTACACCGCCGACTGGACGATCAACCTTGGCAGCGAAATCACCGCGC
>JAZKBJ010000145.1:9145-10136 GCA_040388685.1 Pseudomonadota bacterium | reverse complement strand
GGCGCTTGGTGCCGACGAACAACACCTTGCCACCCGAGGCGACGCGGTCGCTGACGAATTCGAGCGCACGCGCGAACAGCGGCACGGTCTGCGACAGGTCGAGGATGTGGACGCCGTTGCGGTCGCCAAAGATGTAGGGCTTCATCTTCGGGTTCCAGCGATGCGTCTGGTGGCCGAAGTGCGCGCCCGTTTCGAGCAATTGCTGCATGGTGACGACTGGAGCCGCCATAGGATAGTTCCTTTCCGGTTGAGCCTCTGGGAAGCGAGTAATCCGAATTGCTCCGGACACCGGTTATGTGTGCTTCCCATGCGGGTTGAGGCGGGGCCGATAGCCGAACTGGCCTCGGCGCGCAAGATCGTATTCGATGCTTGACATGCGGAACATTAACGGAACATAAGGCGATCGAAGCAGGGAAATGGAACTTATTGGCGGTGCCCCCGCTCTGAGCGACGTAACTCTGCCCGCATAACAGGGAGTTGGGCGATGATGACGGTCATGGGGTTCCTGGTTTTCGCCGCGGCATTCGCCGCTTCGGCCTCGGTGTTCGCATTCACGCTCGTGCCGGCACTGCCTCGCATAACCGCGCTGCTGCGTGGTGAGGCCGATCCCGCACTGGTCCGCCAGCCGGCGTTGATCCTCAGCGAGAATCGCCTTCGGTCGCGGATTCGCTCGACGCCGGCGCTGCCGGCACGGATGCCGCTGCGCGCAGCCGCCTGACCCGCGCATAGGCGCGAATGCTGAACGGGAAGGTGGCGAGATAGGCCAGGGTCAGCGCGGCGAGCGTTTCCCAAGGCAGTTGCGTGAGCGCGGCGAACAGCAGCACGACCACCGCGAGCGCCTCGAAGCGGATGTTGCGGCGCAGCTTGAGCGACGACCAACTGAAGGTGGCGATACTCGACACCATCAGCAGCGCGACCATCGCCACCCATGGGGCGACGATATAGGGTGAGCGCAGGACAGGCTGACCGGTGACGAACCACAGAAACAGCG
>JAZKBJ010000145.1:8573-9124 GCA_040388685.1 Pseudomonadota bacterium | reverse complement strand
CTCGGCAACGTCGATGTTCGCGTTGAAACGCGCCAGGCGCAGTGCGCAGAATACCGCCAGCAACAATGCGCAGACCCAGCCGACCCGCGGCAGCGCCGACAATGACCAGAGATAGAGGATCAGCGCCGGCGACACGCCGAACGAGATAGCGTCGCTGAGCGAATCAAGTTCCGCGCCGAAGCGGCTCTCGCCGTGCAGCATGCGCGCGATGCGCCCATCCAGGCCATCGAGCACGCCGGCGATCAGCACCATCGTGACGGCCAGTTCCCACTGGCTGGCGATGGCGAAGCGGATGCCGGTGAGCCCCGAACACAAGGCAAGCGCCGTTACGGCATTGGGTGCCACGGCCCGGAGGGGCAAGCCGCGGGGAACACGTGGCGGGCGCGGTCGCCTCATATCGATGTCGTCACTGTGTGATACCGCTCGGCGTCGGCGCGTCGGTGCGGCCCAGCACCGTCTCGCCGGCGACGCTGCGCTGGCCGAGGATAACCTGGCAATTCGTACCTTCCGGCAGATAGACGTCGACGCGGCTGCCGAACCGGATCAGTCCG
>JAZKBJ010000145.1:3755-8563 GCA_040388685.1 Pseudomonadota bacterium | reverse complement strand
TCGCGACCATGTCGCCGGTCTTGACGAAGGGCACGATGCGGCGTGCGACGAGGCCCGCGATCTGGGTGAAACCGATGCGCCGCCCGTCACGGTCCTCGACGACGATATGCTGGCGCTCATTCTCCTCGCTCGCCTTGTCGAGATCGGCGTTGAGGAACTTGCCCGAAATATAGACGACCTGCCTGATCGTCCCGGCGATCGGGGTGCGATTGATGTGCACGTCGAACACCGACATGAAAATAGACACGCGCACCACCGGGGCGTCGCCAAGGCCGTCGGGACCGGCCATTTCGCGCGGCACGGGCACGCGCTGGATCAGCGTGATCAGGCCGTCGGCCGGCGCGACGACCAGCCCGGCGCCCTGCGGCGTCACCCGCACGGGGTCGCGGAAGAACAGGGCAACCCACAGGGTCAGGCCGACGAACGGCCAGGTGAGGATCGGCAGAAACACCCAGATCAGGATGGTGAGCACCGCCGAGATCAGGACATATTTGCGCCCCTCGGGATGAAGCTCGGGGATACGCCACTTGACCGCGGGGGCGGTGGGATCCGGATTGTCGATCGATGCCATCCTGTCCCTCTACCTCCCGATACCGCGCCGCACAATCGCCAACTGTATTATATGCACGGTACACCTGCGTCGCAACGGTTGATCAAGGCCGCCCTTGCTCCTAGACGCGTCGCCGACCTCCCTCCTCCGAAAACAGAAGGTATCGATGGCGAAGATCAAGGTGAAGACGCCCGTCGTGGAAATCGACGGCGACGAAATGACGCGGATCATCTGGCAGTGGATCCGCGAGCGGCTCATTCTCCCCTATCTCGACATCGACCTGGAATATTACGACCTCAGCGTCGAGAAGCGCGACGAGACCAACGACCAGATCACGATCGACAGCGCCAACGCGATCAAGAAATACGGCGTCGGCGTGAAGTGCGCGACGATCACGCCGGACGAGGCGCGGGTCGAGGAATTCAAGCTCAAGAAGATGTGGAAGTCGCCCAACGGCACGATCCGCAACATCCTCGGCGGCGTGGTGTTCCGCGAACCCATCGTCATCCAGAACGTGCCCCGCCTGGTTCCGGGCTGGACCGACCCGATCGTCGTCGGCCGTCACGCTTTCGGTGACCAGTATCGCGCCACCGACTTCCTTGTCCCAGGCCCCGGCAAGCTGCGTCTCGTCTGGGAAGGCGACAACGGCGAAGTGATCGACCGCGAAGTGTTCAAGTACCCTTCGGCCGGCGTCGCCATGGCGATGTACAACCTCGACGATTCGATCCGCGACTTCGCCCGCGCCAGCCTCAACTACGGCCTAAACCTTGGCTGGCCGGTGTACCTGTCGACCAAGAACACCATCCTCAAGGCCTATGACGGCCGCTTCAAGGATTTGTTCCAGGAAGTGTTCGACAACGAAGGCTTCAAGGAAAAGTTCGCCGCAGCCGGCATCGTATACGAACACCGCCTGATCGACGACATGGTCGCCTCGGCGCTCAAGTGGTCGGGCAAGTTCGTCTGGGCCTGCAAGAACTATGATGGTGACGTGCAGTCGGACACAGTCGCACAGGGCTTCGGCTCGCTCGGCCTGATGACCTCGGTCCTGATGACGCCCGATGGCAAGACGGTTGAAGCGGAAGCCGCGCACGGCACTGTGACCCGTCACTACCGCCAGCACCAGCAGGGCAAGCAGACCTCGACCAACCCGATCGCCTCGATTTTCGCGTGGACGCGCGGCCTGATCTATCGCGGCAAGTTCGACGAAACCCCTGAGGTGGTGAAGTTCGCCGAAACGCTTGAGCGCGTGTGCATCGAAACCGTTGAAAGCGGCAAGATGACCAAGGATCTCGCGCTGCTGATCGGCCCGAACCAGGCCTGGATGACCACCGAACAGTTCTTCGAAGCGATCGTCCAGAACCTCGAAACCGAGATGAAGTCCTGGGCATAAGTCCGGCTCTTCCTTCGGAAGAATAGCGAAAGGCCCCGGTTAGCGCCGGGGCCTTTTTCGTGGGCACCTGGCGCAGGCTGCTTCAGCAACATTTCGACGCGCCTTTCACCGTGACACCCCGCCGCCTGTCCCCTAACCTGCAGACATGGCAGGCAATCTTGAACCGACTACCGCACTTTCCGATGTCCTCGTTGTCCTTGGCGCCGCCGGGATCGTCATCCCGGCCTTCGCACGGCTGCGCATCACGCCGATCATCGGCTTCATCCTCGTCGGCCTCGCGGTCGGACCGTTTGGCCTTGGTTCGCTCGTTACGCAGTACCCCTGGCTCTACCACGTCACCATAACCGATCCCGCCGCGATCACGCCGTTCGCTGAATTCGGCATCATCCTGCTGCTGTTCGAGATCGGCCTCGAACTCTCGTTCAACCGGTTGTGGGACATGCGCCGCCTCGTCTTCGGGCTTGGCGCGATGGAACTGGGCGTTTCGGCCTTCCTGTTATCGGGCGTATTGATGGCCACCGGCTTGCCGATCAGTGGCGCATTCGGCCTTGGTCTGGCCCTCGCACTATCCTCCACCGCGCTCGTCCTGCCGATTTCGGGCACACAAGGCCCGGTCGGGCGCGCCGCGCTCGCCATGCTGCTGTTCGAGGACATCGCCCTCGTCCCGATCATCTTCATTCTCGGCGCATTTGCTCCCCTTGCAGCGCAAGACTCAGGACCAAGCATCGGCGAGACGCTGCTCTACGGCGCACTGGTCGTTGCTGCGCTGCTCGTGTTCGGACGCTTGCTCCTGCCGCGTCTGTTCGCGCAAGCTGCCCAGACCAAGAGCCCCGAACTGTTCCTTGCGGCCACCATGCTGGTCGTCATCGCCTCCGCGCTCGCCACCTCGATGGTCGGCCTCTCGCCGATCATGGGCGCGCTGCTGGCAGGTCTGCTCATCGCCGAGACCGAATACCACACCGAAGTCGAGGCGATCACCAAGCCGTTCAAGGGCCTCGCGCTCGGCGTGTTTCTGATCACCATCGGCATGGGCATCGATCTGCGCGTCGTGTGGGCCGAGATCGTGCCGCTCACCGTCGCCGTGCTTGGCGTCGTGATCCTCAAGGCGCTGGTCACCGGCTTTGCCTTGCGCTTCATGGGCAAGGGCCGCGCCACCGCGCTCCAGACCGGCATTCTCATGGCCAGCCCGTCCGAGACCACGCTGATCGTGCTGACTGCGGCGGCCGAAGCCGCGCTGATCGACCGCGAAACCGCGCAGTTCTGGCAGATCGTCACGGCTATCGGCCTGACCATCACGCCCCTGCTGGCGAAGCTGGGCGAGAGTTGGGCCGGACGCCTCAACAAGGAAGCTGCCGACGCGGGGCAATCGGTGCCCGTGGCCGAACCCGAAGGCGAGCGCGTTGTCGTGATGGGCTTCGGGCGCGTAGGACAGTTGATTTCGGAAATGCTGACCGTTCACCGAGCGCCATGGCTCGGCATCGACAGCAATCCCGCCATCGTCAAAGCCGCGCGCAAGGAGGGCCTGCCCGTCCTGTTCGGCAATGTAGACAGCGAGACAGCCATCCAGCGCCTCGGCCTCGACGATGCCCGTGCGATGATCCTGACAATGGACGAACCCGTACTGATCCTGCGCATGGTCAAGCGCCTGCGCGCGGCCCACGCCGACCTGCCGATCATCGTCCGCGCTCGCGACGCCGCCCATGCCGCCGAACTCTACAAGGCAGGCGCCAGCCATGCGGTGCCCGAAACGCTCGAAAGCTCGTTGCAACTGTCCGAAGCCGTGCTGGTCGATCTGGGCTTCCCGATGGGTCCGGTGATCGCCTCGATCCACGAAAAGCGCGACGAATTCCGCCAGAAAATCAAGGATGAGGGCGATCTGGACTCACTGCCCAAGCTGAAGTCCGCGTCCTTGCGCGAACGAGGCTAAAGCGAACGAGGCTCGAACACGCTCCAGCCGGTGCGCTGGACGAGCCGTTCGAGCGCCAACGTGCCCAGCTGCGAATTGCCGCTGGCATTGAGGCCGGGTGACCACACCGCGATGCTCGCTACGCCCGGCACGACCGACAGAATGCCGCCGCCAACGCCCGATTTTCCCGGAAGACCCACCCGGAACGCGAAGTCGCCCGAATTGTCATAGTGCCCGCATGACATCATCAGCGCGTTGATGCGCCGCGCGCGATTGGCCGTGACGATCGAATGGCCGTCCACTCTCCCGCCGTCCATCAGATAGCGCCCCGCCATGGCCAGTTGGCGGCAACTCATCGCCAGCGCACAAAAGTGGAAATAGACGCCCAGCACGCGCTCCACCGGCGCGCGGATATTGCCGAAAGCACGCATATAGTTGGCCAGCGCCATGTTGCGAAAGCCGGTGTCCTGCTCGGCATGGGCAACCGCTTCATCGATTGTGATCGACTCCTCGTCGTCCCCTGACAGCATCCGCACGAAGCGCAGCATCTGGCCGATCGCTTCGCGAGGCTCGTGGCGCCCCAACAGAACGTCGCACAACACGATTGCGCCGGCATTGATGAAGGGATTGCGCGGAATGCCTTGCTCGGTCTCAAGCTGGACGATCGAATTGAACGCGCTGCCTGAAGGCTCCCGCCCCACGCGCTGCCACAACTGATCGCCCACCGCGCCCAGCGCCTGCGTCAGCGCGAAGACCTTGGAAATCGACTGGATCGAAAACGCCTCGTCCGCATCACCTGCCACATGCACCGCGCCATCGGCCATGACCACCGCGAGGGCACCACGAGGACGCGAGTAGCTCCAGGTCGCCACGATCACCGTGGCAATCCGAGCAAGTCTCTCGCCACCGGGTAGACGAGCCGCTTCCCACCAGTGACGACGATTTTCCCACGTCACGTTTTG
>JAZKBJ010000145.1:0-3745 GCA_040388685.1 Pseudomonadota bacterium | reverse complement strand
TCACCCCGCCAGAACCGCCTTGGCCGCAGCCACCGCATCGGCAGCCTTGGTTCCATCCGGACCGCCGCCCTGCGCCATGTCGGGGCGGCCACCGCCACCCTTGCCGCCCAGCGCCTCGACGCCCGCGCGCACCAGATCGACCGCACTGACCTTGCCCACGAGATCCTCGGTCACCGCAGAGGCAATACTGGCCTTGCCCTCGTTCACCGCGACAATTACCGCCACACCTGAACCCAGGCGCTGCTTGGCCTGGTCGAGCAGTCCGCGCAAATCCTTGGGATCGAGCCCTTCGAGCACCTGACCCGAAAACTTCACCCCGCCCACGTCCTCGTCGGCATTCTCGGCCTTGGCAGAGCCGCCACCCAGCGCCAGCGCCTTCTTCGCATCGGCCAGTTCGCGCTCGAGCTTCTTGCGCTCGTCCATCAGCGCAGCAACGCGCGTCTCGACATCCTCAGGGGTGGTGCGCAGGATGGCGGCGGTGTTCTTCAGCGCATCCTCGCGCGCAATGAACCATTGCCGCGCGCCCTCGCCGGTCACCGCCTCGATGCGGCGGATGCCAGACGACACCGCGCTTTCCGATACGATGCGGAACACGCCGATATCGCCCAGCGCGCGCACGTGGGTGCCGCCGCACAGTTCGACCGAATAGTGCTTGCCGGTGGCGCGCCCCATGCTGAGGACGCGCACTTCGTCGCCATACTTCTCGCCGAACAGCGCCATCGCGCCCGCCTCGATGGCATCGTCCGGCGTCATCAGGCGCGTGGACACAGCCTCGTTGGCACGGATCTCGGCATTCACTTCAGCCTCGATCGCGGCAATATCATCGGCCGTCAGAGCGGTCGGCTGCGAGAAGTCGAAGCGCAGGCGATCGGCCGCAACCAGCGAGCCCTTCTGCGTCACGTGCCCGCCGAGCCGGTTGCGCAGCGCCGCATGCAACAGGTGCGTGGCCGAATGATTGGCGCGGATCGCATCGCGGCGCTCCACGTCGATATCCAGCTTGACCACATCGCCGACCTTGATCGTGCCCCCGTCCACTTTGGCGTTATGCGCGTGCAAGCGACCCAAGGGCTTGGCCGTATCGGTAACGGTCAGCGCCAGGCCGTCGGCTCCGCTGATCGTGCCCGCATCGCCGGTCTGGCCACCGCTCTCGCCATAGAACGGCGTCTGGTTGACGATCACGGTGACCGTGTCGCCCGCTCCGACGGATTCAACTTCCTTGCCGTCCTTCACCAGCGCAACGACTTGCGCCTCGCCAGTCGTGGCGGTGTAGCCGGTGAATTCCGTCGCGCCAACGCGCTCGGCAATGTCGAACCAGACCTCGCCATCAGCCGCCTGTCCGCTACCCTTCCACGCCGCGCGCGCCGCCGCCTTCTGCTGCGCCATCGCGGCGTCGAAGCCTTCACGGTCTACGGAAATCCCGCGTGCGCGCAGCGCATCCTCGGTCAGATCATAGGGGAAACCATAAGTATCATAGAGCTTGAACGCGGTTTCGCCCGGAAGCTTGTCGCCCTCACCCAGCGCGCCAGTCGTCTCATCCAGCAGCTTCAGCCCATTCGAAAGCGTGCGGCGGAACTGCACTTCCTCGCGCAGCAGCGTTTCCTCGATCAACGGCTGCGCGCGGCCCAATTCGGGATAGGCCGCGCCCATTTCCGCAACCAGCGCGGGCACCAGACGGTGCATCAGCGGATCGCGCGCGCCCAGAAGATGCGCATGGCGCATCGCACGGCGCATGATCCGTCGCAGCACATAACCGCGCCCTTCGTTCGAAGGTAGCACGCCGTCGGCCAGCAGGAAGCTCGTCGAGCGCAAGTGATCGGCAATCACCCGGTGGCTCGCGCGCTGCTCGCCCTCGGCCTTGACTGCGGTCAGGCTTTCGGACGCCGCGATCAACGCCCTGAACGTGTCGGTGTCATAGTTGTCATGCTGGCCCTGAAGCACGGCGGCGATGCGTTCCAGCCCCATCCCGGTGTCGATGCTCGGCTTGGGCAGGTTGCCGGTGATCTCTCCCGCGGTCTGCTCGAACTGCATGAACACGAGATTCCAGATCTCGATGAAGCGGTCGCCATCCTCGGTCGGCGAGCCCGGAGGCCCACCCCAAATGTGGTCGCCATGATCGAAGAAGATTTCCGAACACGGACCGCACGGGCCATCGTCGCCCATCGCCCAGAAGTTATCCTTCGTGGGAATGCGGATGATGCGATCCTCGGGCAGGCCTGCGATCTTCTGCCACAGCGCGAACGCCTCGTCATCGGTGTGATAGACGGTGGCGAGCAGCTTGTCCTTGGGCAGCCCCCATTCCTTGGTCAGCAGCGTCCACGCATGGGTGATCGCCTGCTCCTTGAAATAATCCCCGAACGAAAAGTTTCCGAGCATTTCGAAGAAGGTGTGATGCCGCGCGGTATAGCCCACATTGTCGAGATCGTTGTGCTTGCCGCCCGCGCGCACGCACTTCTGCGACGATGTGGCGCGCGGCGTGTTCCGCGTTTCAAGCCCGGTGAACACGTTCTTGAACGGCACCATGCCGGCGTTCACGAACATCAGCGTGGGATCGTTATACGGCACCAGCGGCGCAGACTGCACCACATCGTGCCCGGCAGCGCCGAAATAGTCGAGGAAGGACCGGCGGATCTCGTTCGTAGAAGTCATAGCCTGCCGATTAGGCGAGCGTTCGGCGCGCTACAAGCACGTTTCAACCATGATGGTGGTCGGAGGTGGCGGTTATTAGCCACGCTGCGGCCTTGAACGTGACCTGCGCGCCATCGCTATGCGCTTCGACGAGTTCGAGCAGCCGCCTTTCGAACGCTGCGCGCTCGGCTTCGGGCAGAGTCCGCATGGCAAAAGCGGAGGGTCCGATTCGGCCAAACAACGCCATCGCCTCACTCACGGGATCGCTCCCCGCACCCGCCACATAATCGAAATCAATCGGCACGAATTCCACATTGCGCCAACCTGCCATGCACCGCCGCACATGCGCCGGATCGGCGAAGGCAAATGGCCCCTGTGCAAACTCAGGCGCGGCGACCGGTTCTGTCGGTGGTAGCAGCTCCGCAATTGCTGTGGCCCAGTCGTTATGCACCGGCGCGCGGAAGCAGCTGAACACGATGCGGGCGCCGGGCGCGGCCACGGCTGCAAGATGGGCGAAGGCGGCAGGCGGATCGGCAAAGAACATCACGCCGTGGCGTGAAACGTACAAGTCGGGCGCCGCCTCGGGCTGCCAAACTGCAGCGTCAGCAAGGGTAAAGGACAGGTTCGACAAGCCCCCGCCGCGGTCGGTCGCCGTAGAAATGAGGTCGCCTGAAATATCGCAGCCGATAACCCGCGCTTGCGGTCGCTGGCCTGCAACCGCGATGGCAAGTTCACCTGCTCCGCACCCGATATCGACGATCACCTCGCCCGGCTCACGCCCGATGACTGCGAGCAACTGCGGAGTCAGCGCAATGAAGCTCGTGTCCGTGCGCTGCCACTCTGCCGCCCAGTTGCGGCCGACGCTTCCCTGCCAGTCAAATGCATTTGTCATGGAGCATGGCTAAGCTGCCCGCGTCAAGTGCACAAGCATCCGTCTGCGATCACGTCGTGAAGTAGGCGCCGCCCTTTTCACGCGCACGCTGCCACGCCGGCCGAGCATGAATCGATGCCACGAAGGCTGCCAACTTGGGGAAGTTCGCGGCCGCACCCTGCATCACGCCGACTTCCGCCGGAAAGCTCAGCATCACGTCCGCGCCAGTCCAGTCATCGCCTATGAAAT
>JAZKBJ010000144.1:2620-5581 GCA_040388685.1 Pseudomonadota bacterium | reverse complement strand
CTGGCGGCGGCGCGGCGCGGGCGGATCGGGATCGTGTTGCAGGCTTTCCACTTGCTGCCGACGATGACCGCATTGGAGAACGTGGCGACACCGCTGGAACTGGCCGGGATGCCGGACGCCATGGCGCGGGCCGAGGCGGAACTGGTCGCGGTTGGGCTAGGGCACCGACTGCACCACTATCCGGCACAGCTTTCCGGCGGCGAACAGCAACGTGTGGCGATTGCCCGCGCGCTGGCGCCCAGCCCCGCGATCCTGTTTGCCGACGAACCGACCGGAAACCTCGATCACACCAACGGCGATGCGGTGGCCGACCTGCTGTTTGCGCGGGCGGCCAAGGTGGGCGCGACGTTCATCATGGTGACCCATGACGAGGCGCTGGCCGCGCGCTGCAGGCGCATCGTGCGGCTGGCGGACGGTCTGGTCGTGTCGGATTCCGCCGCGTGAACCTGTCATGGCGTGCCGCGTGGGCGCTGGCGCGGCGCGGGCTGGACTGGCGGTTCAAGGGCCTCAGGCTGCTGCTGGTGTGCCTTGTGCTGGGCACGGCAGCGCTTTCGGCGATTGGCACGCTGACCGGCGCGATCGAGCGCGAACTGGCGACGCGCGGGCGCGAGATGTTGGGCGCGGATCTGGAATTCACGCTGGCGGCGCGGCAGCCCTCGGCGGCGGAGCGCGCGCGGATCGCAGCGATGGGCGAGCTATCCGAAGGCGCGCGGTTGCAGGCGATGGCGACCGTGCCGGGGGCCGAGGCCCGCGCGACGCCGATCGAACTGAAAGCCGTTGACGGCAAGTGGCCGCTTTATGGGCGGTTCACGCTCGACGGCGGCACGGCAGCGGGCGCGCCGCAGGGCCTCAACGCATGGATCGCGCCGGGCGTGGCCGACCGGCTCGACGTGAAAGTGGGCGACCGCCTGCAAGTCGGCAAGGCGGTGCTGCGCGTGGGCGGGGTGATCGGCAGCGAGCCAGACCGGATGGCGGAAGGCTTCTCGCTCGGGCCGACGGTGATCGTGAGCCGCGAGGCATTGCATGCTTCCGCGCTGGTCCAGCCGGGATCGATGGTGCGCACCAAGCTGCGGGTGAAGCTGCCTGCAGGAGCCGACCCGGTGACGCTGGGCGATGCGGTGAAGGCGCAGTTTCCGCTGGCTGGCTATGAAGTGCGGACGCGCGACAAGGCCTCGCCGGGGCTGGACCGGTTCGTATCGCGGATGGGGCAGTTTCTTGTGCTGGTGGCGCTGGCGGCACTGGCGATTGCCGGGATCGGCATCGGCAACGGGGTGAATTCCTACCTTGAAGCGCGGCGCGGGAGCATCGCCACGCTCAAGATCCTTGGCGCATCGAGCGTCGATATTGCGCGGATCTACCTGCTGCAGCTTGCCGCCGCGTCGTCGCTGGCGATCCTTGGCGGGTTGATCGTGGGGGTGAGCGTGACGCCCTTGCTGGGCAAGGCCTTGCAGGGGTTGCTGCCGATCGAGCCGGGGCTGGTGATCGACGCGCGGGCGCTTGCGATTGTGGCAGCCTATGGCGCGCTGATCGCGCTGACCTTTGCCGCGCCGCCACTGGTGCGGGCGCGGGACTTTCCGGCGATGGCGCTGATGCGCGCACGGGTAAGCCCGCTGGGATCGGCATGGCGGGCTGCGCTGGTGCCGGTTGGGCTGGGGTTGGCCGGGATTGCCGCGCTGGCGATCCTGACCGCGCCGCAGCCGCTGCTGGCGGCGGGCTTTCTGGGCGGGGCGGCGGCGCTGTTCCTGCTGCTGACCGGGCTTGGGCACGGCTTGACCGCAGTGGCGGCGCATTTGCCCCGGCCCAAGGGCGCGATTGCGCGGATGGCGCTGGCGAACCTGCACCGGCCCGGCGCGCAAACCTCGGCACTGGTGGTGGCGCTCGGGTTCGGGCTGGCGGCGTTCGTGCTGCTTGCGGGGGTGCAGACCAGCCTCGACGGCAATATCGTGCGCCGCGTGCCGACCCGCGCGCCGGACTACTTCGTGCTCGACCTGCCGCGTGACCGGGTGGCGGCATTCGAGCAGGTGGTGAAGACGGCGGCTCCGGCGGCTGACTTGCGCACCGTGCCATCGCTGCGCGGCAGCATCGTGGCCTATGGGCCTGAGGCTGCGATGACGCGGGTGGCCGACCTGAAGGAGATTCCCGACAACGCCTGGCCGCTGCGCGGGGATCGCGGGCTGACTTATGCCGATGCGCTGCCCGAGGGTAACGTGCTGACGGCGGGCGCGTGGTGGGCGGCAGGATACGCGGGCGAACCGCTGGTGTCGGTAGACGAGGACTTGCGCGAGGCATTGGGGCTGAAGCTGGGCGACATGATCGGCGTTTCGATCCTTGGCGTTGAGCGGACGGCGCGGATTGCCTCGTTCCGGCGGATCGACTGGGATTCGATGGGCTTCAACTATGTGCTGGTGTTCAGCCCCAACGCGATTGCCGATGCGCCGCACAACCTTGCCGCGACAATCGGGCTTCCGGCAGATGCCAAGACACCGCAAGTGCGCCGCGCGATCCTTGCCGGGCTGGTCAAGGCCCTGCCCTCAAGCTCGGTGATCGAGATCGGGCCGGTGCTGGGGCAGGCGCGCGAAATTCTGTCGCAGATGGGGACCGCGATCCTTGCGGCCGCGAGCGTGGCGATTTTGGCGGGCATGGCGGTGCTGGCAGGCGCGATTGCGGCGGCGCGGGAACGCAAGACTTATGACAACGTGATCTTGCGGGTGCTGGGCGCAAGCAGGCGGCAATTGCTCGTGCTGCTGCTGGCCGAGTATGGGCTGCTATGCGCGCTTCTGGCCGGCGTGGCGCTCTTGCTCGGCACGGGTGTGGCTTACGGCGTGATCGTGTGGCTGTTCGAATTCGACTGGCTGCCGGACTGGCCTCGCATCCTCGGCGTGCTCGGCGGCGGGGTGGCGCTGGGCATGGTGCTGGCGGTGGCGGGGTCTGTCGGACTGCTGAGGACCCGGCCTGCGCAAG
>JAZKBJ010000144.1:0-2610 GCA_040388685.1 Pseudomonadota bacterium | reverse complement strand
CAGCCCCTCCCGCAAGCGGGAGGGGAGCGAGACTTATTCTGCCGCAGGCGGGCTTAGTCGCGGCGGGGTGGGCATGTCGGCGTTCTTAGCTGAACACATCCACCGGCGACGGGTTCTTTGGGTCCGGGCCGAAGCGGTTGGTGCCGCGCGTGCCGTCAAGGCACATCAGCACCAGCAAGGCGAACCAGCCAAGCAGCGGAATGAGCCAGAGCAGGAGCAGCCAGCCCGAGCGGTCCTGATCGTGAAGGCGGCGGATGGACACAGCGAGGCCGGGCACGATACTGACCAGCCAGAACAGTCCGCCGATCCAGCCTCCGGCCCCGACAAGGCGGCTGCCATAGACAAAGGCGCCATTGCCGCTTGTCACGTCGTTGGTGCCGAACACGGCATTGAGCGCGATCATCACGAGGACATAGAACAGCGCGAACATCCAGTATTCACGGCGGCGTGAGCGGCCCGTGAATTCGGCGTAGCGGCGGTAGGGCAGGATCATCCAGTTCATCGTTGGCGCTCGTGGCTGAGGGCGCGACGTTTTACCGCGCGCCCCAATGGATTATGCAAAGATGTCGGAATTTGTCGGGTTCTTCGGATCGTTTCCGAAACGGTTGGGGCCGCGCGTGCCTTCGATGCACATGAAGATGAACACGATGATACTGCCGACGTAGGGAATGAAGCCGAGCAGGACCATCCAGCCAGACTTGTCCTGATCGTGGAAGCGGCGAACCTGGACGGCGATGGATGGGATGATGCTGCCGATCCCCCAGATGGCCAAGATCACGACTCCGAGCCAGAACAGTGGACCTGGCGAGGCCTGCCCGCTTTCGTCCAGCGCCATTCCGCCCGCAAACATCAGCGCCATACAGACGGCTACGACGATGAAAGTGAACAGCACAAACATCCAGTATTCCTTGCGCTGCGAGCGCCCGGAAAAATCGGCATAGCGCCGGTACGGCATCAGCATCCATTCCATGATCAATCCCCCTATTACGTGCCGCATCGTTGCGCGGATGCGGGAAAGGACCACGAAACGGTTTCGTCTGCAAGCATTGGCCCCACGAAAAAGGGGGCCGCGAAGCCCCCTTCTCCTTCCTGTTCGGCGTTAACGCGCGATCAGAAGTTGAACCGGGCCGAGACGCCATAAGTACGCGGCTGGTTGGGGTAGCCCGAGAGCGAGCCCTGCTGGGCGGGGCTGTCGAAGATCTGCAGGAGATTGCGGTTGTCGAGCAGGTTGCGGCCCCACACCGAGACCGAGAGGCCATTTTCCATCGCGTAGGTCAGCGAGGCGTTGACGTCGTTGATTTCCTGACGGAATTCGCGTGCGGCGGCGAGCGCGGCGCTGACGTTGCGCGAACCGTCGGGGTTGCGGAAGATCAGGTTGGGCAGGCCTTCGATCAGATTGAACGCGGCTTCATAGTGGTAGTCCGCCCGCAGGATCAGGTGATCGCCGTTGCCGATCGGCTGATCGTAGCTGAAGGCCATGGTGGTCGACAGCGGGGAGACGCCAGCAGGCGTGGTGCCGCTGAGATCGCCGAAGGCCGATAGCTGGAAGGAATCGTACTTCGGATCGAGGTAGGTCATCGCCAGCGACAGGGTCAGTTCAGGCGTCGGGTGGACCGCACCGTCGAACTCGATACCGAAGACCGACTGCTTGCCCGCGTTGGCGAGGAAGAAGCCCGTGCCGGTGAAGATGTTCGACTGGAAGCCGTTGATGATCTGATCGAACACCGCGACGTTGACCGAGGCGACGCCCCAGTTGCCCTTGAGGCCGAATTCGTAAAGCGTCGAATCCTCAGGCGCGGCGAAGCGGCTGCCCGACGAGAGGTTGGACACGGCCAGACCGCGGGCGCGAAGCTGGGCAAGATCGGCAGCAGTCGGACGGCTATCGCGCGAGAGGTTGACCGAGGCGGCCTTGTACCCGGTCGAGTACGCGGCATAGACGTTGACCGTGTCGGTCGCTTCCCAGGCAAGGCGCGCGGTATAGCTGATGTCGCCATCGCTGATCTTGCCCGATTCCACCGCGTTGGGCACGTTCTGGAATGGCGGGAAGAACTGGAACGGGGTGAGGCCCAGCAGCGGGTTGAGCGCGGGGTTGGTCGAGGCGGCGGTGGCACCTGCGACGATAGCCTGGAAGATCGGCGCGGTGGCAGCCCCTGTGGCAAAGGCCTGGACCGCGGCCGGATTGCCGGGGTTCACCCCGAATCCTGCAAGACCCTGTGCAATGCCGCCTGCGCGGCCAAGTGCGACGAAATCGAGGCCGGCGAAGACATCGTTCGAGGTCGTGTTGGTCGAGAACGTCTTCGAATCGTGGGTGTAGTTGAGCCCGCCGGTGAGCGTCAGGCGATCGGCGATCTTGAAATCAAGCTGACCGAAGAAGGAATAGGCTTCGTTCTTGAGTGCGTACTGTTCATTCAGCCCCTGCCCCGGTCCGAAGAACGTGCCGGTCAGGTTGCGGCCGGTGAGCTGCGAAAGCTGGGCTTCGAGCGCTGGAACGCTGGTGCAGCGCGGGCTGCCGACGGCGCAGCCGCTGGCGCCCTGAATGAGCAGGTTGGCATAAGGACGCGCGCGGGTGCCCCACGCAATGTCGTTCTGCTGATCGACCTTCTCGTTGAA
>JAZKBJ010000143.1:10581-17784 GCA_040388685.1 Pseudomonadota bacterium | reverse complement strand
CCGCGATCCTCTACACCTCGGGCACCACCGGGCGCTCCAAGGGCGCGATGCTCACCCATGCCAACCTTGCCTCCAACGCGCTGACCTTGCGCGAATACTGGCGCTTCGCCGCTGCCGACCGCCTGCTCCACGCCCTGCCGATCTTCCACACCCACGGGCTGTTCGTCGCCACCAACACCACCATCGCGGCAGGCGCGGCGATGATCTTCCTGCCCCGGTTCGATGCCGATGACCTGGTGCGCCTGATGCCGCAGGCCAGCGTGCTGATGGGCGTGCCCACCTTCTACACCCGCCTGCTGGCGCACCCCGGCTTCACCCGTGACCTTGCGGCTCGCATGCGTCTGTTCATCTCCGGCTCCGCCCCGCTCTCGGCGGAAACGCACAGGGAATTCAGCGCGCTGACCGGGCAGGCGATCCTCGAACGCTACGGCATGACCGAAACCAACATGAACACGTCGAACCCCTATGACGGCCCGCGCAAACCCGGCAGCGTCGGCTTCCCCCTGCCCGGCACCGCGCTGCGCATCGCCGATCCCGAAAGCGGCACGATCCTGCCGCAGGGCGAGATCGGCGGCATCGAGGTGCGCGGGGCCAACGTGTTCTGCGGTTATTGGCAGATGCCCGAAAAGACCGCGCAGGAATTCCGCGCCGACGGCTTCTTCATCACCGGCGACATGGGCCTGATCGACGCCGAGGGCTATGTCCACATCGTCGGCCGGGCCAAGGATCTGATCATCGCGGGCGGCTTCAACATCTACCCCGCCGAAGTCGAGGCCGCGCTCGACGAAATCCCCGGCATTGCCGAAAGCGCGGTCATCGGCGTGCCCCACCCCGATCTCGGCGAAGGCGTCGTCGCCGTCGTCCGCGCCGCCGATCCGGCGCTGGACCAAGCCGCCGTCCTCGCCGCGCTTGCAGACCGTCTCGCCCGCTTCAAACAACCCCGCGCGGTGATCTTCGCCAGCGACCTCCCCCGCAACGCCATGGGCAAGGTCCAGAAGAACGTGTTGCGCGAGGAGCATGGCGGTTTGTTTCAGGCGTAGCGCCTGGTCTGCCCACCCCCGACCCCTCCCGCAAGCGGGAGGGCCGCGAGACTTACTGAACGCAGTGAAGTTAGTCGCAGCGGGGTGGGCATCCGTCGCTCGTGCCCATCACATCAGACGATTGACACCCCAAACCCAAACCCGGCACAAACCGCGCCAAGAGGGGACGCCAAGCAATGATCATCCTGTCGGTCGTGATCCTGATCGCGATCTTTGCCGCCGCCGTGTGGCTGCCGGTCAACATGGGGCTGATCGGCCTTGCCGCCGCCTTGGGCCTTGGCGTGCTTGGCGGGGGCCTTGCAGTCAAGGACGTGCTGGCGAGCTTTCCCGCCGACCTGTTCCTCACCCTGCTGGGCATCACCTATCTGTTCGGCATCGCCAGCCGCAACGGCGCGATCGACTGGCTGGTCGCGCGCACCGCCCACGCGCTCGGACGGCACACCGCGCTGCTGCCCGCGCTCGTGTTCATGGTCGCGGGCGTATTGACGGCGCTGGGCGCGGTCGGGCCTGCCGCTGTCGCCATCGTCGCGCCCATCGGCTTGCGCTTTGCCCGCGTCCACGGCTTTTCCGCGCTGATGATGGGCCTGCTCGTGGTCCACGGCGCACAGGCCGGATCGTTCTCGCCGATCTCGATCTATGGCGGGATCACCAACAAGGTGCTGGCCTCCAGCGGCATCACCCCCGATCCCATGTTCCTGTTCCTCGCCAGCGCCGCGTTCAACGCCGCCATCGCCCTGCTGATCTGGGCCTTCTTCGCGCGCCGCACCGCCGCCGCTCTGTCCGAGGCGCACGAGGTGCCGCAACCGCAAAGCCTCACCCGCGATCAGGCGTGGACGCTGGCGGGCCTCGCCGCGCTCGCCACCGGCGCGCTGCTGTTCAAGGTCGATATCGGCTTCATGGCGCTGATCGTGATCCTCGGCCTCGCCGTGGCCGCCCCGCGCACGCAGGACGGCGCGCTCAAGTACGTCGACTGGTCCACGATCCTGCTGATCTCGGGCATCGTCATCTATGTCAGCCTGCTCGACAAACTCGGCACGCTGGACGCGGTCAGCGCGATGATCGGCACGGTCGGGTCTGCCGCGCTGGCGGTGCTGCTGCTGTGCTATCTCGCGGGCGTCGTCTCGGCCTTCGCCTCGTCCACCGCGCTGCTCGGCGTGATCATCCCGCTCGCCGTGCCGGTGCTGGCAGGCTCGGCGCTCTCGCCCATCGCGGTCGTCTCGGCCATCGCGATTGCCAACACCATCGTCGATACCTCACCGTTTTCCACCAACGGCGCGCTGATCGTCGCCAACTCGTCCGAGGACGAGCGCCCGGCGATGCTGCACAAGCTGCTGGTCTATGCCGCGATCATCGTCGGCCTCGGCCCGCTCGCCGTCTGGGCGGTGTTCGTGCCGTTTTTCTAAGTCTGCCCACCCCCAGCCCCTCCCGCAGGCGGGAGGGGAGAACAAGCGCTGCACTTATGCCCTCCCGCAAGCGGGAGGGCCGCGAGACTTACTGAACGCAGTGAAGTTAGTCGCAGCGGGGTGGGCATCCGGCGCTCACCCAAACCGGAACGCGCTTATCGCAAGGCCCCCGAAGAAATCGCCCTGATGGAACTCCAGCGTGCAGGCGTCGTCCTCGCCCGCACCCGCCGCCACCATCAGCGGCAGCAGATGTTCGGCGCGCGGATGCGCGGCGCGGGCCGCAGGCGCCTTGTCCCATGCCTCCAGCGCCGCCGCGCGCGCCTGCGCATCCGCGCCGACCAGGCTCGCCCGCAGCCAGCCATCGAACGCCGCCGCCGCCTGCGCTCCCGCTGCACCGAACGCCCGCAAATTGTGATAGGAAAGCCCCGACCCGATCACCAGCACGCCCTCATCGCGCAAAGGCGTCAGCAGCCGCCCCATGGCGATGTGCGCCGCCGGATCGAGCGATTCCATCAGCGCCATCTGCACCACCGGAATATCCGCCTCGGGCCGGATCGGCTGCATCAGCGAGAACGTGCCGTGGTCGAACCCGCGCGCCGGATCCTCGGCGCAGACCATCCCGCCCGCGCGCAGCAGATCGCGCACCCGCGCCGCCAGCGCCGGGCTGCCCGGCGCGTCATAACGGATGTGATAGGTATGCTCGGGAAAGCCGTAATAGTCATAGAGCATCGGCGGCTGCGCGGCGGACGACACCGTCGGCACCGCCTCCTCCCAGTGCCCCGACACCACCAGTATCGCACGCGGCGCCTCCGGCAGCGAGGCGATCAGACCCTGCAGCGAAGCCTCGAGCCGGGCATAGCCCTGCCGCATCGGCCCCTCCAGCCAGGGCCATGGCCCGCCGCCATGATTGAGGAACAGCGTCGGCATCCGGGTTCGGGCAGTGGTCAAGCGCGGAACTCCACAAGGTCAGGCCAAAGGGTCAGACTTGGCCAGATGGTGCTGCACCTGCGAACCTGCAAGACTCTTATGCCAGCGGGGCCAGCCCCGTCAGCACCATCCGCACCAGGTCGGCCTGCCCCGCAGCCCCGGTCTTGCCGTAGATCCGCTTGGAATAATTGCGCGCGGTTTCCATTGTCAGCCCCAGTTCCAGCCCCGCCTCCCCGCACGATATCGCCTGTGCCAGCGCCGCCTCGCGCGCGGACAGCCCGTGCAGCGCCTGAAGCGTCGCTGCACCGTCGCGGGCCGCCTCGCGCCGCTCGGTGCGCAACACGCCGATCACCTGCGGCCGCGCGGCAGGTTCGGCCAGCGACAGGTCGGCGCGGCGCAGCAGCAGGTCGATCCCGCGCCGCGCGTCGATCCGCACCACCCGCACCGCGCCCCCTTCCCCGCGCGCAAGCTCCGCGCAGGCCCGCTCCAGCGCGCGCGCCACATCGGGCAGGACTTGCAACCGCCGCCCCGCGCCGCCTGCCGGATCGGGCAGAAAGCCCAGAAGCGCCTCGGCCTGCGGATCGGCGGCCATGACCCGCGCGCCCGCATCCATGGCAATCTGTCCGATGCCCAGCCGGGCCAGCGCCGATTGCGCCAGCGCGGTCTGCAACCGCTGCCCGATCAGGGCCACCAGCGTGCGCAGCGCCGATGCCAGGTGCGGCGCGATGCTCGCCATCGTCGCCACGGCGCTGGCCGAAAAGTCCTCGCGCAGCCGCACCAGCACCAGCCAGGCATCGGCGGCATCGCCCGCGCTCACCCGCAGGAACCGGGCGTGGCGCATCTCCATGTCGTCCAGCGCCGCACGCTGCACCGCCAGCAGCGCCGGGTCATCGTAATCGAGCATCTCGTCGAGCGCATAGACCCGCTCGGGCCGCAGCGCGCCAAAACGGTGCAGGCGCAAGTCATAGAGCCGCATGTAGTCAAGCGGCGGTTCCTGCGCGGCGCGCGGCGCGGCCACATGCAGCACGGCGGGCTGCTGGTCCGGCGCGGCCCCTGCCAGCGTCACGATCATGAACGCCCGCCGGGCCCCGGTCCGTGCCACCAGATTGCGCATGAACAGGCCGAACGGCGGCGTCTCGTGGATCCCCTCGATCAGGGGCAGGTAAAGCTCGCGCTGGTCGGCAGAGGTAAAGGCCATGCCGCGTCGCTCCCATATGGGAAAGGCGCGGTCAAGCAGCTATGGGTCCAACGCTTCCCGGCCCCGTTTCAGGGTTTGATCCCGTAGCGTGCATATTCCTGCACCATCCCCGGCATGACCTTGCGGAAATAAGCAAGGTCGGCGCCCGCCTCAGGCCGCCCCAGTGCCGCAGCCGCCACTGCGCGCAAATAGTGCGTTGGCACCTGCCCGGGGTAGAGCTTCACTGCCGCCTCGGCATCGGCCAGCGCATTGGCCATATTGCCTGCCGCAATCCACGCCATCGCCCTGCTGTCGAGCACCGCGCCGGGGTTCGCCGCGTGTTCGACCGCCTGATTGCACACCTCGATCATCCCATCCATGCCAACGCGGAACCGCGCACGATACCAGCACGATGCGTTGAGCAGCGAGGTGTCGCCCGGCTTCTCCTCGATCAGCGCTGCGATTTCCTTCAGCCCTTCCTCCCGCTTGCCCGCAAGGGCGAGGACATCCGCGCGCACCTGCACCACGCCGACATGCTCGTCGCCCATGTCGTCATATTCGGTCAGCAGACGCAGCGCTTCCTCGCTCTTGCCCGCCGCCCCGAGCAGGTCCGCCAGCGGCATCGCCGTATTGACACCGGGTGCCAGCGCGAAGGCTTCGCGGTAATCGGCAATCGCGGCGTCGGTCCGGCCCATCTCCTTCTTGACTGCGCCGCGCCGGAAATAGGTTTCCGCGTCGGGCGAAAGCGCAATCGCCTTGTCATAATCGGCAATCGCCCCTTCCAGATCGTATGTGCCTGCACGGAAGTGGGCGCGCGCCAGAAGCGCGGTGGTCTGTTCGGCGGCAGGTTCACGCGCGATCGCGCGGGCATAGGCCGCCTCGACCGGTGCCAGCCGCGCCTTGAGCCGCGGCGTGCCATAACGCCATGACCGCGCAGCGCCGAGCGGCGAAGTCAGGAACGGCACGGTATTGCGCAGGCGCATGGCCTTGGCCTTTTCGGCTGGCAGGTCGGCACTGGCCAGTTCCCCGCCGAGCGCAATCTGCTCCTCGCTCACGGTCAGGCGGCTACCGTCCAGCGCGCCCTTGCGGGTAATCGTCGTGCCCGCAAACGTGGCCTCGTAGTCGGGCTTCCCGCCCAGCCGGAAGCCCGGTTCGTCCTCGGGCAGAAGCACGACAAATTCCTCACGCAAGTCGACCGTGATGTTCGCGCTCGACATCGCAGACAGGTCCAGGCGCTTTGCCCCGTCGCGGTTGGAAAACTGGCTGGTAACGATGCCCTTGACCATGATCTGCGCCAGTCCCGTCTCAGGCTCGAACTGCATGTCGCCGTCCGTCACCAACACGCCGTTCGACGACAATTGCTTGAAAATCGAACCCGCGAAGGAATCGATCATCTGCTTCTTCTGTTCGGCACTCGCCTGCTGCACTGCCGCGCCCAGATTGCTCGCCATCATGCCCGATATCGTCGATGTCGCGGTGACCAGCGCCGGAATGTCGATCCCGGCACGCTGGTCGATCTCCATCCGGGCGACCATCACCGCAGACGCCGGAGCGCGCGGCTCGATCGCCACCAGAGCAGCCCCGTCGGCGCGGATAGGCAGACCAAAGCGGAACGGCGGCGTCTCGGCGATGTTCGATGCCCGTGTCCCCGTGGCGGTCCCATCCAGCCAATAGGGCACGCCGCCGATCATCGCGCGCACGATCACGTGGTCGAACGCTGCAGGCATCGGCAGCGATTCCGGCACCGCATCGCCGGTGCGGCTGTTCACCGCGATGACTTCAGCCTCGATCCCCAGCGCGCGCAGCAGGGTCAGCAGCAGCAACGACTTGGCCTTGCAATCGCCAAAGCGCGCTTCCCACGTCTGCGCTGGTGCCTGCGGAACATAGTTGCCGCCCGACATGCCGTTCATCAGATAACTGATCTTGTCCTGCACCAACCGGGTCGCGTGCGCCGCCCGCGTCAGCGGATCGGCGCTGGCTGCGGCAATTTTGTCCACTTCACCGGCCAGGGGACTCCCCTTGGGCAGGGTTTCGCCGGTGGAATAAAGCGGCGCGAACACGCGCGAAACTTCCTCCCAACCGGCAAAGTTGGTCACTTCCAGCGTCGGCGAACGGACAAAGCGCGACGGGGCCGCCGTCGGCATCTCGTCACGCTTGGGCAGTGGCATCTGCAGCGTCACCACATGCCAGCCCTGCTTCACGGATTCAGTCGCGCCGGTCACCGCCGGGCCCGCCTGCCACTTGACCGGCGCGCCTTCCGGCCAAGATACCATCGTACGCGCAAAGCCCGCCTCGACCGGCAGCGTCAGCAGCGGCGTATCGATCTGGACCTTGCCCTGCAGCGCCTTGTCGCGCGTGGTCTGGCTATAGGCAATCCGCAACACGTCGCCCAGTTGCAGGCCCGGAATCGCCAGTGTTGCGGTCAACTGCCCGTCAAGCTGGCGACGTTCAAGCCCGGTCTCGCGGCGCAGCACCTCATAGCGCGCCCCGCCCTTGAACTCAACGCGCAGCACCTGGGCGTCCGGATCGGCATCCAGCGCCGCGGCGACCGCCTCCAGATAGACCTCGGTCTTGCCCGAGCCGGTGACCCCGTCCAGCAGGGCCGCCTGGAAGCCGCCCTCGTCGATCATCCCGGTCAGCACCTTCGCCGCCGCCC
>JAZKBJ010000143.1:6627-10571 GCA_040388685.1 Pseudomonadota bacterium | reverse complement strand
CGCGCAGAATCTCGACACGGTGAACGGTAAGGTCGCCCTTGTCGGGTAGCCATGCCGCCGTGCTCGTGCCGCCTTGGGTCAATGCCTCGGGACTTGCGAACTTGATCGCCTGATCGACATAGACGGTGAGCGTCTCGCCCTCGATCCGCTGCTGCACGTCGAGCAAGGCCAGCGGTGTGGCAGAGCTTGTGTCGATCGCACCCGATGCGCGCAAGTCGGCCCATTTGGGCGCCGGACCATAAAGCACCACCTCACCGGCCCATGCCGGTCCGGCCATCAAGCCCAGTACAATCGCCGCCAGTACAATCGCCGAAAGCCGCAATCCGCTACGCAAGCCAAGTCCCCCCGATCACTGGCAAACAACCTGCACAGGATTGCCGGACGGCGCAATCGCGCAAAGTGCAATGAAGCAAAGAGGTTAGCGGTCGTTCGCCGCATGGCGCGAGAGCAGGCGTTCGAGCCGCGCCAGTTCGTCATCGCGCAGGGATTGCATCTCGATCAGGATCGCGCGCAGCTCCGGGCTATCGAGCGCGGCCATCAGATCGGAAATGCTCGGGTCGTCCGAGGCAGGGACGACATAAGCCTCGCGTAATCGCGCCGCAATCTCGCGCAACTGCGCTCCGGACCGTGCGGCACATCGGATCATCGCATGCCCCGCGCGTTCCATCCCGCCCGGTTTCCGCATGGACATCAGCGCGTTAGCCTATATCCAAAGCGGCAGCGCAGACAGAACCAGCGACGAGGGAAGACGATGTTCGAAGGGCTCCATCGCTATCTGTTCCTGCAAGGCCTTGCCCCGCACGGCTATTGCCTGTTGTGGGATCCGGCGCTGATCTGGACGCACGTCCTGGCCGACGCGGTGATCGCGGCGGCCTATTTCTCGATCCCCATCGCGCTGTGGCTGTTCATCCGGCGTCGCCGCGATATCGAGATGAGCTGGATCATTGCGCTGTTCGCCGCCTTCATCCTCGCCTGCGGCACCACCCATGTGCTCAGCATCCTGGTCCTGTGGGTGCCGGCCTACGGGCTGGAAGGCGCGGTCAAGGCGCTCACCGCGCTCATCTCGATCGGCACCGCCATCGCGCTCTGGCCGATGCTGCCCAAACTCGTCGCCCTGCCCTCGCCCCGCCAGCTGCAACTGGCGCTCGACCAGCTCAAGGCCGAAGTGGCCGAACGCGAGCGCGCCGAGGACATGCTGCGCCAATCGCACAAGCTGCAGGCCGTGGGCCAGCTCTCCGCCGGGATCGCGCACGATTTCAACAACCTGCTCACCGTGATCAGCGGCAATCTGGAACGCGCGCTGCGCGTCTCGGCGCAGGAACCGCAAGTGAGCCGCAGCCTCACCAACGCGCTCGCCGCCAGCGAACGCGCCGCCACGCTCACCGCCCAGCTGCTCGCCTTTGCGCGCAAGCAGCCGCTCTCGCGCGAACAGGTGGACCTCAACGCCGTGGTCCGCTCGATCACCGCCATGCTTGAACGCACGATGGGCGAACATATCGCCGTCACCTGCGATCTCGCCCCCGATCTTCCCCTGCTCGAACTCGATCGCAGCCAGCTTGAAAGCGCGATCCTCAACATCGCGCTCAACGCCCGCGATGCGATGGACGGCGCGCGCGATCATCGCGGCGAGCTTCACCTGTCGACGCACGCGCTGGAGGGCGGCGAGGTGGCGCTCGCCATGCGCGACACCGGCAGCGGCATGGCCGCCGATACGCTCGAAAGGGCAACCGAGCCATTTTTCACGACAAAGCCGGTCGGCTCGGGTACCGGCTTGGGGCTCAGTCAGGTCTATGGCTTCGTCACGCAGACCGGCGGCAGGCTGGAATTTGACTCTACGCCCGGAACAGGAACTGTCGTAAGACTATTGTTCGCCGGACGGAACGGGGATCACGCCAGGGAACACGATGGCACGGGTGCTGATTGTTGAAGACGAAGCTCTGGTGCGCGAACTCGCGGTAGACGAGTTCACCGACGCCGGCTTTGCCGTGGCCGAAGCCGCCAGTGGCGACGAGGCACTGGCGATCCTCAATCGCGGCGAAACCTTCGACGTGCTGTTCACCGACGTGCGCATGCCCGGCGCGGTCGATGGCTGGGAGCTTGGCCGCCGTGCCTGCGAAATCATCCCCGGCATCCGCGTGATCTACGCCACCGGCTATGCGGAAATGACCCGCCCGCTGTCAGATGCCGAACAATTCCTGTCAAAGCCCTATCGCTGCGCGCAGGTCGTCCGGCTCATCGGCGACTGGGGCATCGCCCCCTGATCAACCGCCCGTCTTGTTTCCCGCATGGACCGCGGCAACGTGGCCCAGGACCATTTCGGCGTGTTCCTTACGGCAGATGAGCAGGTCGGGCATATAGGTCTCGGCCTGATTATAGACCAGCGGACTGCCGTCGATGCGCGAACAGTGCAGCCCGTGCGCCAGCGCCACCGCCACCGGCGCGCAGGAATCCCATTCGAACTGCCCGCCCGAATGCAGATAGATGTCGGCATCGCCCAGAATCACCGCCATCGCCTTGGCGCCCGCGCTGCCCATCGGCACCAACTCTGCGCCGATCAGTTCGGCCACGGCCACCGCCTCGTGCGCCGGGCGCGTGCGGCTGACGACCATGCGCAAGGTATCGGGCGCAGGCGGAACCGCACGCGGCTGATCGGTGCGCAGGACAAGCCCCGCGCCCGGCAGCGCAACCGCGCCGATGCTCGCCACGCCGTCGATGGCAAGGCCCACATGCACCGCCCAGTCGGTCCGCGCCTCGCCATATTCGCGCGTGCCGTCCACCGGATCGACGATCCATGTGCGGGCAAAGCCCAGCCGGTCGAGATTGTCCTTTTCCTCTTCCGAAAGCAGCCCGTCATCGGGCCGCTGTTCGCGCAAGGCGTGGACGAGGAACTGGTTCGCGGTCGCGTCGCCCGCCTTGCCCAGCGCCTTGGGGCTGAACATCGCGGCGTCGCGCACGGCCAGCAACAGACGTCCGGCATGGTCGGCAAGATGGGCGGCAAGCTCCGCGTCGGTCATCGGTGATCCCTCTAATGCTTGCCTGTCCGGCAATCCTTGCGCCGCTTGTGAACGCCGCGCCGTGCCATAAAATCACCCATATGGGAGCAAGACGAAAAAGTCTCGCACCATGGTAGGATGCAATCAAACGCCCGCGCCGGATGAGGCCAGATGCACCCGGTCGATCACCGCGACCAGATCGTGCACCGCGCATGTGCGCCCCTCGCGCGTGCGGATCACCGGGCCGGGCAAGCCCTCGCGCGCGGCCACACCACCGCTGGCCACGTGCCGCATCGCATGGCGCTCGACCGCGCAAAGCCCGTCGATCAGGAACCCGGCGCGGCGCGTGCCGGTCCCGGCAATCATCACGTAGCGCGCAGCGTCGCCACCCGTTCGCGCGGCGTCTTCCGCGCTCAAACCGATCACCGGAATCGCCGCCGCCCGGTGCGCGATCATCGCACTGAATGGCCCTTCGGCGTGGCGCAAGTCGATCATCGTCGCGGCATCATAAGACAGGATCTCGGTCACCTGATCGAGCGAGACGGCGTGCTGCTCATCGCCCAGCTTGAAGATCAGGAACGGCTGCCGCGTCCCCTGCGGGTCACTGCCGCGCATCTTGCGTTCGCCGGAACCGTCACGATCATCGCGCTCGGCCAAGCTCGCCAGATTGGCCAATTGCGGATGCGCCGCCAGCGCTTCGGGGCCGAGGATCAGGATCGGTGGCGTTCCGGGCTGAATGCCGACGATCAGCGCTTCCGCGTCATCATCGCCCAGACTGAAACCCTGCATCCCGAACGAAGCATCCGGCCCCTGCCGCACCATGTCGATCACGCTGTCGACGATCGACGCGCAGAGCACGCCACAGTCGGGATAGTTCAACCCGAATGGACAGCGATAACACGTGGGCGGAAAGACTTTCACAAATCCCGCCGGCAACGGCTCGTTGACCGT
>JAZKBJ010000143.1:0-6617 GCA_040388685.1 Pseudomonadota bacterium | reverse complement strand
CGCGCCCGCCGCACGCCAGCCGTACCACCACGCTCGCCGTCTCGCGCGCGGGCGCGCATTGCCCCAGCCCGAGCAGGCGCAGCGTGTCGATCAGCGGCACCAGGTTGCCGCCCGTCTCCACCCGCCCGATCCACACCGGATCGGCCACCGGACTGGGGCGCACCGCGCCGCGCGGCAGGGTCGCCTCGATCGCGTTGGCGCACAGCCCGAAGCGATGCGCGCCCACGGCAAACATCAGCACCGGCGGCCCGCCAAGCGCCTGGCCAGTCTGCGCCACCAGCCGGTCCTCGGCCAGGATCAGCCCCGGCAGCGCGGCAAGCCCCTCGGTATCGAGGACCACGCCAGTGCGCCCATCGCAGGCAAAGCCCGCCGCCACCAATCCGCACGGTACATCTGTAACGCTGGCGATCAGTTCAAACACGGTTTGCCGCTCGCGCGATAGATCGACCACGCCGCAAATTTCGTCGACGCAGATGCCGACCACGCCCCGCCTCGTGCGCAGGACCATGATCACCCGCTCGCGGCGGTCATGCGCCGCGTCCGGCACGTCGCCGCCCGCGCCCGTGCAGACCAGTCCGCCAATGTCGATCACCGGCACCACCGCACCGCGCAAGTCCAGCCCGCCGCGCATTTCGGGCAGGGTCCGGGGCAGCGCCGCCAGCCGCGCCGGGTGCGGCACCACTTCGCGGATGCCCTCGATCGGGACCGCCAGGAACAGCGTGCCGATCCGCGCCAGTCCGTGCAGCGCCGTGTCCGCCAGAGGTGCGGCTTGCACGATTATCGCCCGCTTGCCGATCCGGCATTCCCCTGCGAAGCGCCGGTCACGGCGGCCAGCCGGGTAATCAGCGTCACGACTTCCGCCGAAACCTCCTCCTGCGATGCGGCGGACGAACTGATCGCCTTGATCGCGCTGCCGGTGCGCTGCACTGAATCGACGATGCCGTCGAACGCGCTCGATGCCTCGTGGCTGCGCGCGGTGCCAAGGCCGATGCGGCCCAGCGATTCCTCGATCAACCGGCTGATGTCGCGCGCGGCGGTGGAGGAACGCTCGGCCAGTCGCCGCACTTCGCCTGCCACCACGCTGAAGCCCACCCCATGTTCGCCCGCGCGCGCCGCCTCGATTTCGGCATTGAACGCGAGCAGGTTGGTCTGCCCGGCAATCTCTCCGATGATCGCCACGGTATCGGCAATCCCGGCGGCAGACGTCTGGATCAGCTCGATCGCCTCGATTGCCTTGGCCAGCGCCTCCATGCCCTTCTGCGCATCGCCGCGCGTCGCATCGGCCAGCCCGCCTGCGCTTGAGGTGGCGTCGCCAATCGCCGCAATCGAGCTGGAAAGCCGCTCGACCAGCCCGCTCAGTTCGCACGAGCGCGCTTCGATCTCGCGCTCCATCTTGACCTGATCGGTGATGTCGAACGCGAATTTGACGATCCGCACCGGCTTGCCATGCAGATCGAGAATCGGATTGTAGGTCGCCTGAATCCACACATCGCGGTCATATTTGCCGACGCGGTGGAACCGCCCGGCATGATGCTCGCCGCGATTGAGCTTGAGCCAGAATTCGGCGTAGTCCCTGGTCCGCACGAAGTCGGGCGAACAGAACATCGCGTGGTGCTGATGCATGATCTCGCGCAGCGAATAGCCCATCGTGCTCAGGAAATTGTCGTTGGCGGTCAGCACATTGCCGTCGAGATCGAACTCGATCACGGCCAGCGCACGGCCCATCGCGGTAACTTTCGCCTCGTATTCGTTGGCCTTCAGCTTTTCGGCGGTGATGTCGGCGGCAATCTTGCACACTTTCACCGGCTTGCCCTCGGGATCGAGGATCGGATTGTAGCTGGCCTGAATCCACAGCGCCGCCCCGTCCTTGCGCTTGCGCTTGAACTCGCCGCTGACATGCTCGCCCAAGGCCTGCTTTTCCCAGAACATCGCGTATTCGGCAGAGCCTGCAATTTCGGCATCGCAGAACATGCGGTGATGCCGTCCCTTGATTTCGGACAGGCTCCAGCCAATCGCATTCAGGAAATTATCGTTCGCCCACAAGACGTTGCCCGAAAGGTCGAACTCGATCATCGCGTGGCTGCGATTGATCGCGGCAATCTGCCCGGCCTGCTCGGCGGCGCGTTCATGCGTCTCGGTAACGTCGATCGCATAGCACAGCACCGACACCAGTCGGCCTTCTTCCATCGTCGGCACGAACACCTCGCGCAGCCACACCGCGCCATCTTGCGCTCCGGTATAGCGGCGCAGCGCCGTCTGGCTCTGGCCGCGCGCCAGCACCCCCCACCATGCCAATGTATCGGCGGGCGCGGCTCCGGCAGAAAACAGGGCGGTGAAAGGCTGGCCGATCAGGCTCTCGCTGGCAAAGCCGGTCAGCGCCAGATAGGCCTCGTTGGCGCTGCTCACCGTGCCGTCGGGTTCATACTGGCAAATCGCCAGCGCCTTGGCCAAGGCTTCGAAACGATGCGCCAGCAGTCCGGCATCAGCCAGGGACACCGGTTCCTGCCCCACGAAATCAGCCATCGGCGTTTGCTTGGTCATGCGAAAACTCTCCGTTCGCCTTGCGGAATCCGGCGAACGGGATCAGCCATGACTTACTCAAATTAACCACGCGCGTTTCTGCCCATAGGGATCATTGCCTAAACCGCGTGCACGGCGTGTCGGTGCTGTGCCAACACGCTTGCCCCGCCGCCTGTATTTTTGTAAGTAACACTAACAAATAATCACGGGCTGAGGAGCCATCTTCCATGCAAGTCTTCGACAACGAACTCGCGTTCATCACCGGCGGCGCATCGGGCGCAGGTCTGGGGCAGGCGCAAGTCTTCGGCCGTGCAGGCGCACGCATCGCCATTGCCGATATCCGCGCCGAAGCGGTGGACGCCGCCGTCGCCAGCCTTCGGGCCGAGGGCATCGACCCGCACGGCTTCGTCCTCGATATCATGGACCGCGCCGCCTATGCCCGCGTCGCGGACGACGTCGAGGCCGCTTTCGGCTGCGCGCCCACGCTCCTGTTCAACACCGCGGGCGTCAACAGTTTCGGCCCGGTCGAACTCACCTCCTATGACGATTTCGACTGGATCATGGGCGTCAACCTTGGCGGCGTGGTCAACGGCATGGTCACTTTCGTGCCGCGCATGATCGCCAGCGGCAAGCCCGGCCACATCGTCACCACGTCGTCCTTGGGCGGCCTCATGGGCAGCGCGCTCGCCGCGCCCTATTCCGCCGCCAAGGCCGCGGTCATCAACCTGATGGAATCCTACCGTCAGGGCCTCGACAAGCATCAGATCGGCGTATCCGTCCTGTGCCCCGCCAACATCAAGTCGAACATCGCCGAGGCCAGCCGCCTCCGCCCCGCGCAGTTCGGCACCAGCGGCTATGTCGAGAACGAGGATTCGATCGCCTCGCTCCATTCGATCCACCAGCACGGCATGGACCCGGTGGAGCTGGCCGAACACGTCAAGGCCGCGATCGTCGCCAACCAGCTCTACGTCATCCCCTATCCCGAGGCGAAGGACGGCCTGCGCCAGCACTTCGACCTGATCGTCGATTCGGTGCTGCCGCTCGAAGCCGATCCCGAAGGCGCGCGCCTGCGCACCGAAGCCTTGATGAACTGGGCGGCGAACCGCACAAAAGTCTTCACCGAAGCCGATAAAGCCTGATGTTGGCGCTGGCTGCGGGCGATTGCGTGCATCCAGCAGTTTCATTGCGCACTTGAAGGTTATCCGCTAATACCATTGCGGAATACCTTCAAGAAGGCGCAGCATGGCCGAATCCAATTCAATCGTCAGCCAGATCGGCGATCTCGCCTCAGCGGGTGAGCGCATGATCGAGCGTCTGCGCCGCAAGGCCTTCCTGCCCGAAAGCCGCAAGGAGCTTAGCGTCCGCTATGGCATTGCGGAAGCCGCGCAATTGCTCGGTTGCTCGACCAATCGCATCCGCATGGCTGAGGACGATGGCCGCTTGCCCCCGCCCCCTGCCGGAGAGAACGGCCGCCGCCTCGGCTATTCGATGGACGACATGTTGCGCATGCGCGATGTGCTCGGCGCCTCGCCTGCCCGCGCGCCGGGCGATGTGCCCGCGATCATCGCGGTGCAGAATTTCAAGGGCGGCGTCGGCAAGTCCACCGTCACCACGCACCTCGCCCACTATTTCGGGGTGCAGGGCTACCGCGTGCTGGTCGTCGATTGCGACAGTCAGGCCACCACCACCACGCTGTTCGGCTTCAATCCACACTTCAACATCACCCGCGATGAAACGCTTTACCCCTACCTGTCCATCGACCCCACCCAGACCGACCTGCTCTATGCGGTCAAGCGCACGCCCTGGCCCAATGTCGATCTGATCCCGTCGAACCTCGAACTGTTCGATGTGGAATACGAACTCGCCGCCTCGGGCGCCGATGGCCAGTCGGTCCTCGCCGCGCGCTTCCGCAAGCTGAAAGCGGGCCTGATGGACATGGCCCGCGATTACGACATCGTGATTCTCGATCCGCCGCCAGCGCTCGGCACGATTTCGCTCGCGGTGATGCAGGCGGCCAACGCCCTCCTCGTGCCGCTGGCGGCGACGACGCCCGATTTCTGCTCCACCGTGCAGTTCCTCTCGATGATGGATCAGGTCATCGCCCAGCTGATCGAAGCGGGCATCGCGGTCGATTACAGCTTCGTCCGGCTGATCTGCTCCAAATTCGATGGCGGCGATCCCAGCCACGAAATGGTCCGCACGATCATGGAACAGACCTTCGGCCCCGCGCTGCTCCCCGTCCCCATCCTCGAAAGCGCGGAAATCAGCCACGCCGCGCTGCGAATGATGACGATCTACGAACTCGAAAAGCCCATCGGCACCCCGCGCACGCACAAACGCTGCAAGGCCAATCTCGATGAAGCGCTCGGCCAGATCGAACAGCTCGTCCGCGCCGGCTGGGGCCGCGTTGTCCCTGCGCGCGAGGAGGACGTGATCCATGCGTGATGGCACTTTCCTACAAGGCAATGTTCCCAATATGTTCCGCTCTTCCCGATTCGAGGTGAGCCATGGCGCGTAAGCAATCCGATTATCTCGCCGCCCTGCTGGCGGATGAGGCTGTCCAGACCAAAGCCGAACCCGGCGAGACCAGCGTGATGGAGGACACCCCTCCCCCCGCCCCGCCCCGGCCCGACCGGATGCGCGGCACCACCCTGCTGGGCCGCGAATCCGCGCTAGCCCGCGTCGCCAGCGGCGAAGTGCGGCAGGTGACGCAACTGCTGCTCGATCCGGCGCGGGTCCGCGTGTGGAAGGGCAACGCCCGCTCCTACCAGCACCTGTCCGAGGAATCGTGCGGCGAGCTGATCGATTCGATCATTGCCGAGGGCGGGCAGAAAGTCCCCGCCATGGTCCGCCGGGTCGAGGGTGATCCCGACCATGAATTCGAGGTGATCGCAGGCACCCGCCGCCACTGGTCGATCTCGTGGCTGCGCGCCAATTCCTACCCGGAAATGCAGTTCGTCGCGCAAATGGTCGTGCTCGACGACGAGGCCGCGTTCCGCCTTGCCGATCTGGAAAACCGCGCGCGCAAGGACGTGTCCGATCTCGAACGCGCGCGCAATTATGCGCAGGCGCTCCACGATCACTACGGCAACCACATGAGCCGCATGGCCGAACGGCTCAAGCTGTCGAAGGGCTGGCTGTCGAAAATGCTCAAGGTCGCCAGCATCCCCGACGCGGTGCTGGCCGCTTTCGCCAGCCCCGCCGATGTCCAGCTCAAGCCCGCCTACCCGCTGGCCCAGATGCTCGACGATCGCAGCGCCGCCCCGGCCATCCTGCGAGAGGCGCGCACGATCACCCGCCAGCAGGAAGAGCGCCGCGCGCGCGGCACCCCGGCGCTGGGCGCAAACGAAGTGATCGCCCGGCTGCTCGCCGCGCCAAAGCAAGCCGAGGAGCGCACCGCCCCGCGCACCTACGAGGGCGCCCACGGCCGCACCGCGATTACCGTGCAGTCGTCCAACCGCCAGGGCGTCACCCTGCGCCTCCATGCGGGTTCGGGCGTCGACACCAGGCGCCTGCTCGAGATCGTCCACGATGCGCTGATGGATCTGGAGGAAAGCGGGTTGGGATTGCAGCGATAATGGGGAATATTGCGCAATTTCATATACTTAGTCGTAAATGTTTCCCCGGGGAAACATTTTTGCGGCTGATTTTGCGCGGGTTGGTGTTGCCCCTAGTGTGGGTGACATGCCCTCCCCCAACCCCTCCCGCAGGCGGGAGGGGAGTAAGGTGGGCGTCGCTTCGGGCCGCGTCAGGACAAATGTTTCCCCGGGGAAACATTCTGCTGAAAGTCCTCTCGCGCCCCCTCCCCTGCCCCATATGACCAAGCCCGCATGACCAAACAGCGCAAAGCTCTCGGCAACGATCAGTTCGATCTGTTCCTGCCTTATGTGGCGGACATGCCCTTGCGCGATCAGCGCGAGATGATGGAGCGCCCGTTCTTCAGTCTGGCCAAGTCGAAGCGGGTCAAGCCGATCGACTACACCAGCCCCGACGGCAAGCTGTGGGTCCACGTCTCGGCCAGCCCGGACTATGGCATGGCGACGATCTGGGACGCCGACATCCTGATCTACTGCGCCTCAACACTCGCTGACATGGCA
>JAZKBJ010000142.1:9108-9406 GCA_040388685.1 Pseudomonadota bacterium | reverse complement strand
CAACCCTGACGTGCCGGTGGACGAGATCATCGCCGATCCGATCACGCAAGTGGCGGCCTCTGCCGATCCCGGCGCGCCGCATCCGCTGATCGCCCTGCCCCGCGCGCTCTATCCCGATCGCCGCAACAGCGCCGGACTTGACCTTGCCGATGAAGGCACCTTGGCCCGGCTGACCGAACGCTTCACCGCCGTCTCCCGCCTTGTCCGCCACGCCGCGCCCACGGCGGAACTGCCTGCTGCGCCCCCAATCCCGCTGCGTAACCCGGCCAACCATTCGGACATCGTCGGCATGGTGCGC
>JAZKBJ010000142.1:2689-9098 GCA_040388685.1 Pseudomonadota bacterium | reverse complement strand
GCCGCATCGCGCTGGAGCCAGACACCGGTCGCTGCCCGCGCCGTCATTCTCGAACGCGCCGCCGATGCCATGCAGGCCGCCATGCCCGAACTCATCGCGCTGACCGTGCGCGAGGCGGGCAAGTCCGTTCCGAACGCCATTGCCGAAGTGCGCGAGGCGGTGGACTTCCTGCGCTATTACGCCGCGCAGGCCCCACTGCTCGCAGGATCGCGCCCATTGGGCGTGGCCTTGTGCATCAGTCCGTGGAACTTCCCGCTGGCGATCTTCACCGGCCAGATCGCCGCCGCTCTCATGGCGGGTAACGCCGTGCTGGCCAAGCCCGCCGAGGAAACCCCGCTGATCGCTTCCGAAGCCGTGCGTATCCTCCACGAAGCGGGCGTGCCCGATGATGCGCTGATCTTCCTCCCCGGCGATGGCACCATCGGCGCAGCGCTTGTCGGCGCGCCGGAAACCGCCGCCGTGCTGTTTACCGGATCGACCGAAGTCGGTCGCCTGATCCAGCGCCAGCTTGCCGCGCGCCTTTCGCCACAGGGCCGCCCCATCCCTCTGATCGCTGAAACTGGCGGCCAGAACGCGATGATCGTCGATAGCTCGGCGCTGGCCGAGCAGGTCGTCGCAGACGTCCTCGCCTCGGCCTTCGACAGCGCGGGCCAGCGCTGTTCAGCCCTGCGCGTGCTGTGCCTGCAGGAGGATGTTGCCGAGCGCATCCTCGCCATGTTGCGCGGCTCCCTGGCGGAGCTCTCTGTCGGACCGACCACCCGCCTCAGCGCCGACATCGGCCCGGTCATTACTGCCGAAGCGCGGGACAGGATCGAGGCCTACATCGCGTGCCTGAAGGCGGCGGGGTGCGCAGTAGACCGCCTGCCGCTCGGGCCCGAAACGGCCAATGGCACATTCGTAGCGCCCACGATCATAGAACTTGACGACCCTTCGCTGCTGACGCGCGAGGTGTTCGGCCCGGTCCTGCATGTAATCCGCTTCGCCCGCGCCGACATGGACAAGCTGATCGACCAGATCAACGCCTGGGGGTACGGCCTGACATTCGGCCTGCACACCCGCCTCGACGAAACCGTCGCCCGCGTGACAGCCAAAGCCAATGCAGGCAACATCTATGTCAACCGCAACGTCATCGGCGCCGTCGTCGGCGTGCAGCCCTTTGGCGGTCACGGCCTGTCGGGCACCGGGCCCAAGGCGGGCGGCCCGCTCTACTTGCGCCGTCTCGTCGCATCTGCCCCGGCAGCACCAGCGCTCGCACTGGGTGAACATGAACTGTCTGGCCCCGTCGGTGAACGCAACATCCATGGCGTTCGTCCCGTCGGCAAGGTACTTATAGCGGCGCAGGATCATATCCGCCTGCAAGCGCTCGCGGCGCGGGTCGAACGCCTTGGCGGCACGCCCGTCACCGCCGATCCGGGCTGGCAAGGCAAGGGTCCGTTCGCCCGCGCACTCGTCGACGGCGATGCCGCCTTCACGCTCGCCATTGCGCAGGCCGTTGCCGCTCTCGAAGGCCCGATCGTTCCGGTCCTCTCGCCTGCAGACGATGACGCCATGTTGGTGAGCGAAGTTTCGCTCTCGATCAACACCACAGCAGCTGGCGGCAATGCCAGCCTGATGGCCATGGCGTAGACCCGTCGTTTCACTTCCGCCGGTTGCGTACAATTCTCCCAATTGTTAGCCTGCCGGACGGAAGAGGAAACAGACATGACGGATAACGCGCGCAATTTCGCAGGGAAGACCGCCTTCATCACTGGCGGTGTCAATGGCATCGGCTTCGGCATCGCCCGCGCCTTTGCCATGGCCGGGATGAATCTAGTCCTGACCTATCGCAAGGAACAGGACCGCGAGGATGCGGCGCGCTGGCTCGCTGAAAATAGCCTGCCACCTGCGCGCTTCGTCCAGTTGGACGTTTCCGACCGGGCACGGTTTGCCGACGTCGCCGACGAAGTCGGCAAGGTCCACGTTCTCGTCAACAACGCGGGCGTCAGCGTGTTCGGGCCGACCGACGAAGCGAGCTATGCCGACTACGACTGGATCATGGGCGTCAATTTCGGCGGCGTGGTCAATGGTCTCGTCTCGTTCCTGCCGGGGATGAAAGCCCATGGCGAAGGCGGCCACGTGGTCAATGTCGCCTCGATGGCGGCATACCTGTCAGGTCCGCAGGCCGGGATCTACACGGCCAGCAAGTTCGCGGTCCGGGGCCTCACCGAAAGCCTGCGCTACAATCTGGCACCCCACGGCATCGGCGTCTCGCTGATGTGCCCCGGCCTTACCCGCACCAATGCCTGGACCAGCGCGCTGAAGCGCCCCGATGGCTTTGCCAAATCCGGCTTCGCCCCTGCCGACGCCGCCGAACTCGAACAGTTCGGCACCGCCTTCGAACTCGGCATGGACCCGCTCGAGGTCGGCCAGAAGACGCTGGCGGGGATGATCGAAAACAAGGGTCTGATCCTCACGCACGGCGAATTTGCCGAGGACTTCGCCGAGATATACCAGACATCGATCGGCGCCCTGCCGAAAGAGGAAATCCCCGAAGGCCGCCTGCACATCGAGGCCTTGCGCCGTGCAGGCAACAAGGCGGCGGCAGAAGGCCATCTGATCGGGCTGGCGGACCTGACCTGAAAAAACAAAGGAGGCGGCGGCCGCTGTAGCCGTCGCCTCCCAGGCATGCGTGTCATCCACACAATCAACGCAACAAGTGGGCTGAAGTTTCCATCCCAATGCAGAAAAAATTGCGGCGCGCGTTCAGCCGACCTGCAGCCCGAGGTGGCTCGCCAAAGCAGCAAGGTCGCGCTTGGCGCTGTCTTGAAACAATGGTGCGATCACGGGTTGGCACGCCAGTGAAAGCTGCCCCCCGTCCGCAATAAGCGCGCTGCCCTCCAGCACGGCCTGAGAGCCTGCGCCAAACCGGCGGCAAAGCCGCGTCGCCAATCCCCAGCCGCGCGCCTGCGCCAGCATTTCCGGCGAGGCCAATGTGGCAATGTCATCTGGCAGGGCCTGTTTCCCTGCATTGGCGTGAAGCGCGGCGGCGAGCATGGCCCGGCCCTCGCTGCTGACGCCGACCCAGCGCTTGCGCAGACCCCAGTCACGCGCAAGATCGCGCCGCAGGTTCGGCTCGACCCGCCCTGCGGCAAGGCACAACATGATCGCCGCCTGCGCCAGCCCGCCATTGCCGACCGGCACCGCCTGCGCCATCCACCGCGCAGTCACCTCGGCCTGCTGCGGCAGCACGCCCAGCGCCCCGACGAACTCGCCAACTCCGGCAACCAGCGGGTCCTGCGCCTGAACCTCATCGGGAAGTGAGCCGAACAGAACGCCTTCGCGCAGGCCCCACGACGAGAACACCAGCCGCCCTGGCTGCAGATGCCGCACCAGCACCGACAGCAGCGCGGCCGTATCGGGAATGCTGGCCAAACGGCTAGACGAAACCCCGTCGACCGGTTGCAGCACTTGCCCCCGCCGCATCAACTGCCGCGCAACGCCAAGCGCCTGCGCCGCATCGAGCGTGTAGCCATGGGTATCTTCGAGCGGCGAGCCCAGCCGGACCATGGCTGCGCGCGCAAAGGCGCGCATCGATCCGCCGACAAGGTAAAGCGTCACGCCCGGTTCTGCGGCCCAGTCGGCCTGCGCCAGCATGGTGCCTACCTTGCGCACGAACGTCCGGTCACTCCCGGCGCGCAAGGCGGGCAGGCGCAGCGAACCAAGCGGCAAGGTCACGCCGTGGCTGGTCGCGCCATCCACCACATCAACCAGTTCGAAACTTCCGCCGCCCATGTCGCCGACGATCCCGCGCGCATCGGGGAACGCGCCGATTACCCCGGTCGCGCTGGTCTCGGCTTCCTCGACGCCCGAAAGCAGGCGTGGCGCAAAGCCCAGTTCCCGTACCTTGTCGAGAAACGCCGCTCCGTTCGATGCATCGCGCACCGCTGCCGTCGCCACGACATCCACCCGGCGAACCCCGCCAAGATCGATCAGCGCCTTGTAGCGGGCAAGCGCGCTCAGCACATTGGCCACGGCCTTGCCCGCCAGCTTGCCGTTCTCGGCCACGCCCTTGCCTAGCTTGGCCGAGACTTTCTCGTTGAGCAGCGTCACGGGCGCACGCGGCGGCCCGCCATAGATCACCAACCGCACGGTGTTGGAGCCTATGTCGATGATCGCGCGCGCCTTGTCCCAGGCGAACGCCCGGCCTTGCTGGGGTATGTCAGTCACTCAGCCACGGTGGGCCACGCCGCGCCGCAGCGCAAGCTTGGGCACTTTTCGTCCACTGGAAAGCGCTGCCCCGCGCCCGGAAAGCGATGGGTTGGTCATGAAATAGCGGTGCAGATTGAACGGCTGCTCGCCCTTTTCAAAGCGCACATAGTCGCCATCGGCATGAAGCGCCCAGCTTTGCTCGGTGTCGAGCAGGTTCGCCAGCATGACCTGATCGAGAATCTGGTCATGCACGGTCGGATTCTTGACCGGCACCAGTACTTCGACGCGCCTACCCATGTTGCGGCTCATGCCATCGGCAGAAGAGATGAACACCCGTGCCCGCTTGTTCGGCATGCGCGCGCCATTGCCGAAGGCCCAGATGCGGCTGTGTTCAAGGAAGCGCCCGATGATCGACTTGACCTCGATCGTTTCGGAAAGCCCCGGCACGCCGGGCTTGAGACAGCATATTCCGCGCACCACCAGCCGCACTTCCACACCCGCCCGGCTGGCGTGGTACAGCCGGTCGATCAGGTCGGGATCGGTCAACTGGTTGAGCTTGGCCCAGATGGTCGCGGGGCGGCCCTTGCCCGCCAGTGCGATCTCGCGGTCGATGCATTCATACAGCTTCTCACGCAGGTTGATCGGCGAGATCGCCAGCAGTTCGGTGTGCTTCGGCTCGACATAGCCGGTGACGAAGTTGAACAGCTGTCCCGCATCGCGCCCCATGCGGGGATCGGCGGTGAAGAACGACAGATCGGTATAGATGCGCGCGGTGACCGGGTGATAGTTGCCCGTGCCGAAGTGGCAGTAGGTGCGATAACCCCCGCCCTCGCGCCGCACCACAAGGCTAACCTTGGCGTGGGTCTTCCAGTCGACGAAGCCGTAGATCACCTGCACGCCCGCGCGCTCAAGCTGCGCGGCCCACATCAGGTTCTGCTCTTCGTCGAAACGTGCCTTGAGTTCGACAACGGCGGTCACCGACTTGCCCGCCTCGGCCGCCGTGATCAGCGCTGCGATCACCGCCGACTGCTTGCCCGCACGGTAAAGTGTCTGCTTGATCGCCACGACGTCGGGATCGGCCGCTGCCTGACGCAGGAAATCGATCACCACCTCGAAACTCTCGTAGGGGTGATGGATCACCAGATCCTTTTCGCGGATCGCCGAGAAGCAGTCGCCGTCATGCTCCAGCACGCGCTCGGGGTAGCGCGGGTTGTAGGGATCGAATTTCAGGTCTTGCCGGTCTTCATCCACCACCGTAGCAAGCCCGCTCATCGCCAGCAGGCCCCGGCTCTTGATGACCAGCGCATGGTCGAGCCGCAATTGCCGACGCAGCAGCGCTTCGGCATCGGCGTCGAATTCGTCCTGCAGATGCAGCAGGATCACCTTCCCGCGCCGCCGCCGCTGGATCGCCGTGCGGTAATAGCGCACCAGATCCTCGGCATCTTCTTCAAGCTCGATGTCGCTGTCGCGCAGCACGCGAAACACGCCGTGGCCCAGAATGCGGAAACCGGGGAACAGCAGCGTCGCATGGCGGCGCACCAGTTCCTCGATCCCGATCCATGATCCCTTTTCGCCCGGCAGACGCACGAAACGAGGCAGGGCGGGCGGGATCAGGATCATCTCGCTCACCGCCGCGCCATCGGCGATGCGCTGCATCTGGAACAGAATGCCGGTGCCCTGATTGGCGATAAACGGGAAGGGATGCGCCGGATCGATCGCCTGCGGCGTCAGCACCGGAACAACGTGTTCCTCGAAATAGTCGCGCAGCCAGTCCGCCTCGGCCCGCGTGAAAGCGTCGTTATCGATCAGGCGGATGCCCGCCTTGGCCAAGTCCCCGGCAAGCCCGGCCAGCACGTCCTGCTGGGCATCGACCAGATCCTTCACCGCATCGAGCAGCCCGCCGAGCTGCTGCTGCGGCGTCTTCCCGTCGATCGAAAGCTCATCGATCTGGCGGCGCACCTGCCCGGCGATGCCCGCCACGCGCACCATCATGAACTCGTCAAGATTGCTGCCGCTGATCGAGAGAAAGCGCAGGCGTTCGAGCAGCGGATAGTCGGGATTGACCGCTTCGGCCAGCACGCGGCGGTTAAACGCAAGCCAGCTCAGTTCGCGGTTGAAAAACCGTTCCTGCAATGGCGGCAAGCTACCTTCATCGGCGCGCTGTTCACTAGAAGACATGTATCCGGCCATTGCGCATCCTGCGTTACAGTCGTGTGACAGC
>JAZKBJ010000142.1:0-2600 GCA_040388685.1 Pseudomonadota bacterium | reverse complement strand
GAATGATCGCGGGCTTCGTCCTGTCCGAAATTTCACTGCAGTTTGACGAAGCGCGATTGCGGTAGCGAATCCCCTTCAGCACGGTCCATTTCCGGCGCGATCAGAATCGCCCAAAGCCAAATCGGATGACAGGCAAATGAAACGCGGCCTTTACCGCCTTAGCGACAGTTTCCTCGGCGAGTGCGCCCGCGTCCATGAGGACGCAGGCGATGCTTTCCCGTTTCTCAGGCGCGATCTTTACGAGGCGCTGGGCTTCAATCCGCCCTATGACGACCTCCCCATGCAGGACAGCCAGCAACAGCCCGTGGCAGCCTAAATAACCGAGAAAAGCAGGCCGGTAAGGCCGCAAATGCCCAGCACCGGCATGATCCCGAGCTTGAGCCGGAAGATCAGCACGCCCGCCACCGCGGCAATCACGCCCACCCGCCAATCGAAGCTGGACAGGACCGGCACCGGCATCGCCACCGGACCAATCTGCAGTTCGGTCGCCGCACGAAACAGCACGTGGATCGCAAACCACAGGGTCAGGTTGCCGATCACGCCCACCACCGCCGCCGTGATTGCCGCCAACCCGCCCTTCAGCGCGCGCGCATTCTCCATCCGCTCGATCCATGGGGCGAGCGCGAAGATCCACATGAAGCAGGGCACGAACGTCACCCACGTCGTCAGCGCCGCACCGAGCACGCCCGCCACGATCGGGGTGAATGGCTCTGGTGCTCGGAACGCCGCAAGGTAGCCGACGAACTGTGTGACCATGATCAGCGGGCCTGGCGTCGTCTCGGCAAGGCCCAGCCCGTCGGCCATCTCGCCCGGACGCAGCCAGCCGAAGCCGTCCACCGCCTGTTGCGCCATATAGGAGAGGACTGCATAGGCGCCGCCAAAGGTCACCACCGCCAGCTTCGAGAAGAACAGCCCGATCTGCCACAGCACATGATCCGGTCCAAGCAGGGCGAATACCGCAACCAGCGGCAATCCCCAGACCACCAACCCCACCGCAATCGACCGCACCGTGCCGCCCCATGGGCGCGGTGTGATGAGCGGGGGTGCGTCTGAAGGCTTCACTCCGAGCAGGTCGGGCCGCCGCGACGCGACAACCATGCCGAGCGCGCCTGCACCCAGCACCACCAGCGGAAACGGCAGCGAAAATACCGCCAGCGCAAGGAATGCGGCCAGTGCCAGCCCCTGCTTGAACCGCGTCTGCAGCGCGCGCCCGGCAATGCGGATAAGCGCCTGCACGACGATCGCCAGCACCGCCGCCTTGATGCCGGTGAACAGCGCCGCGAACCACCCCAGATCGGCCGCGAGCGCATAGAGCATCGACAGTGCCAGGATCACCACCGCGCCGGGGATGACAAACAGCAGACCCATCGCAAGGCCGCCGCGCATGCCGTGCAGCTTCCATCCGATCCAGGTGGCAAGCTGCTGCGCCTCCGGTCCCGGCAGCAAGTGGCAGAAGTTCAGTGCGTGGAGGAACTGGTCCTCGGTCACCCACTGGCGCTCTTCGACGATCTCGCGGTGCATCAGCGCGATCTGCCCGGCAGGTCCACCAAAACTCAGGCAGCCGATCCGCGCGGAAACGCGCAGCAGTTCATCGAAGGAGGGGCGCGTATTGGAACTGTTCATGCATTGACCCACGACCTGTGATCCGCACGAAGCGGACAAAACAGGCAACGCTTGGGCCATGGCTCGTGCAGTGCCAAAGCCTGACCGGGAGGTTGCTTTGCCCCGGTTGCCGCATCGGGATAGCGCTGTTGTTCCGTTCAGGAAAGATGCAACCGAGGCCCGGCCCGCAATTTCGCCGCGCCCGCTTTCAAGAAAAACTTGGGGGACCGCTTGGCAAAGCTGCGTGGCCATGGCGCAGGGCATTACCTACAATAAGGATGATATGAAACGCGCACTGATCATCCGCCACGTTCCTTATGAAGGCGTCGCAGGCTATCGCGCGCCGATCGAGGCGGCGGGCTATGACGTGGATCGGATCGACGTCTGCGATCCCGCATTTTCCGCGCTCGATCTGCGCGAACCCGACCTGCTGATCATGATGGGCGGGCCGATGGGCGTCTACGAGCAGGACCGGCATCCGTGGATCACCTGCCAGCTCCGCCGCCTGCGCCAGCGGCTCGAAGCTAATCGGCCCACACTGGGCGTCTGCTTTGGCGCGCAGATGATTGCCGCCGCGCTTGGCTCGGATGTCTATCCAGGACCGGTGAAGGAAGTCGGCTTCCACCCCGTCACGATCCACCCGAACGCGGCGTCCGGCCCGTTGCAGCATCTGGCCGAAGTGCGCGTGCTGCACTGGCATGGCGATACTTTCGCCCTGCCCGAAGGCACCGAACTGCTGGCATCGAGCCACGTCTACGATCATCAGGCCTTCCGGCGCGGCCCCAATCTGCTTGCGCTGCAATTCCACGCCGAAATGGGCGAGGACGAGCGCTTCAACGCGTGGATCGAGGAATGGCCGGGATCTGTCATCGAAGCAGGCGGCACCGAGGCCGACTTGCGCGAGGCCCACGACCGTCTCGGCCCGCAGGCCGTGGCGGCTGGCCGCCGGATGATCACGCAGTGGCTCGCGGAACTTCCGGCCTGATTTTGTGCTGGGG
>JAZKBJ010000141.1:2424-8928 GCA_040388685.1 Pseudomonadota bacterium | reverse complement strand
ACCGGACTTCGCGCAAGCCATTTTTCCCCAAGATTGCGCATAAGGCGCGGAGCCTTGCGGGTTTGCGCCAAGGCAGTAGAAGCGTTGACCCGCCTGAAAGGATGCGCATCGATGTCCACGACCTTCCAGCTCGACACCGCGACCAGCCGAGCGAACCCCACGCCAGCCCCGATGAAGCGCCTGACGATCCCCGCGATCCGCCAGCGCAAGAAGGACGGCGTGACCGCGCAGCCGGTGGTGATGCTGACTGCTTATACCGCGCGTCAGGCGCAGTTGCTCGATGCTCATTGCGACCTTTTGCTGGTGGGGGATTCGCTGGGACAGGTGATCTATGGCCTGCCATCGAGCGTGCCGGTAACGCTCGACATGATGGTAGCGCATGGCGCGGCAGTGGTGCGCGGATCCTATCACGCAGCGGTCGTGGTCGACATGCCGTTCGGCTCTTATGAGGCCTCGCCCCAGCAGGCGTTCGAAAGCGCGTCCCGGCTACTCAAGGAAACGGGCTGCGCGGCGGTCAAGCTTGAGGGCGGCGAAGCGATGGCCGAGACGGTCGCGTTCCTGACCGCACGCGGCATCCCAGTTATGGGACATGTTGGGCTGACCCCGCAGGCGGTCAACGTGCTGGGCGGATACAACGCGCGCGGACGCAGCGAGGCCGAGGCCGCCAAGATCGTCGGCGATGCAAGGTCGCTGTCCGATGCAGGCGCTTTTGCCATCGTCATCGAAGGGGTAATCGAGCCCATTGCCATCGCCATCACGCAGGCGGTGCCCTGCCCCACCATTGGCATTGGCGCTTCGGCGCAGTGCGATGGCCAGGTGCTGGTCACCGAAGACATGCTCGGCATGTTCGAACGCGTGCCCCGCTTCGTGAAAATTTACGAGAATATCGCCGAGACGATATCGGGCGCTGCTGCATTGTATGCCGAGGAAGTGCGGTCGCGCGCCTTTCCCGGTATTGAACAGACTTACCAGCCGAAGTAACCGCGTCCGGGCATAAAACAGGGAATTTCCGCTTGCTGCGTTTCTACAAGGGTTCGATCCTCTTCACATTGGTGTGCCTCGCGCTCGCCGCCGCCTATGGCTGGATGCAGACCGGGACGGTTGGCGGCACGATGTCTCTACTGTGGATCGTGTTCGTGCTCTCGATCCTCGAGATCTCGCTGTCGTTCGACAATGCGGTGGTCAACGCCGCCGTGCTCGAGGATATGGATGATGTCTGGCAGAAGCGGTTCCTGACCTGGGGCATGATCATTGCCGTTTTTGGCATGAGGATCGTGTTTCCCCTGGCCATCGTCGCCATCGCGGCAGGACTGGGGCCGGTCGAGGCGCTCAATCTCTCGCTCAACGATCCGAAGCGCTACGAGGAAATCGTCAGCAGCGCGCATGTCGGCATTGCAGGGTTTGGCGGCGCGTTCCTCGCCATGGTCGGCCTGTCGTTCTTCTTCGATGGCGACAAGGAAGTGCACTGGATCAAGTGGATCGAGCAGAAGCTGGCGGTCGTTTCCAACATCAAGGCCGCCGAAATCGCGCTGCTGCTGCTGACGATCTATGGCATTTCGATGCTTCTTCCTGCGGACGAGGCGCTGACTTTCATGGTTTCGGGCGTGCTTGGCCTCGTCACCTTCATCGCGGTGGAGGCGCTCGGCACGATCCTGGAAATGCGCGATGAAGCGCAGAAAGCGGCCGGACTGGTCGTGCGCTCAGGCCTCGGCGGTTTCCTTTACCTCAACGTGCTTGATGCCTCGTTCAGTTTCGACGGCGTGATCGGAGCGTTTGCCCTGTCCAACAACATGGTGATTATCGCGCTTGGCCTGTCGATCGGTGCGATGTTCGTCCGCTCGATGACGATCATGCTGGTCAAGAAGGGTACGCTTTCGGAATATCGCTATCTTGAACACGGCGCGTTCTGGGCAATCATCGCGCTGGGCGCGATCATGCTGCTTTCGGCAAAATACCACATTCCCGAGACCGTGACCGGCCTGATCGGCGCGGCGATGATCGGCCTTTCGCTGTGGTGGTCCATCCGCCACAAGCACAAGTATCCGGATACAGAGCTGGACGAGGCACTGCGCGCCGACTGATCGGTCAGCGCCCGGACAACGAAGGCTTTGGCGCAGGGGTGCCGAGGAAACGGGGCGCCGGCGCGGGCATGGTCATGCCCTCTTCCTCGATAAAGGTGCCGCGTGCGGTGTTGTGTGGGTGGAGCGGCGCTTCGCGCAGGCTGAGAACCGGCGCGAAGCAGATGTCGGTGCCGTCCATGATTGCGCACCATTCCTCGCGCGTCTTGGTTAGAAACAGCGCGGTCAGGCGTTCCTTGAGTTGCGGCCAGACGCGGGGGTCCATCTGCGGGGCAAAGTCGGAATCGCCCACAAGGCCGGTCTTCTCCAGCAATAGCGCGTAGAATTGCGGTTCGATCGCGCCGATGGATATCCACTTGCCGTCGCGGGTTTCGTAAGTGTCATAGAAGTGCGCGCCGCCGTCGAGCACGTTGACGCCACGCTCATCCTGCCACCGGCCATTGCCCAGGAAGGTGTAGGTCATCGCCGAAAGGATCGCTGCGCCATCGACCATTGCGCAATCGACGACCTGGCCTTTGCCGGTGCGCTGGGCCGAAAACACCGCCGCCATGATCCCGAACGCCATCATCATGCCGCCGCCGCCAAAATCCCCGACGAGATTGACCGGGACTTGCGGCTTTCCGCCCGCCTGCCCAAATCCGTGCAGCGCGCCTGCAAGCGCTATGTAATTGATGTCATGCCCGGCGAGCGGCGCCATCGGCCCCTCCTGCCCCCAGCCGGTCATGCGCCCGAACACCAGACGGGGATTGTCGGCAAGCAGCACGTCCGGCCCGAGCCCCAGTCGCTCCATCACACCGGGGCGATAGCCTTCAATCAGGGCGTCGGCAGTCTTCACCAACTCGCGGATGTGCGAAATCGCAGCAGGGTCCTTGAGATCCAGTTCAATGCGCTCGCGGCTGCGATTGAGGATATCGCGGTTTCCGCTGTCGCCGAGGCGGTTGCCCTGTGCCGGGCGGTCGATCCGGATCACACGCGCGCCGTGATCGGCCAGCATCATGCACGCGAATGGCCCGGGTCCGATCCCGGCGAATTCGAGTACGGTCAACCCTTCGAGCGCGCCCGGCATTCAGCCCTCCCGTTTAATCGTTCGATTGAACGGGTAATCGCGCCGATGTTAACTGTCGAGCGTGAAGTTCAGGAAGGATTGCGAAAACCCCGCGCGCGAAGGACCGCTTCGATTCGTTCCGCGCCTTGGGCATCGCCAAGCGCCTGACGGCCAAAAGCCAGAAGTTTCAATGCCTGCGGACTGCCGGGGTTCTGCCGAAGATAGCGCGCGACCATGGCATTGGCGTCGGCCGGACGACCCAGCATCCGCATCGTATCGTCAATGCGCAACAATGTCGGCAGGTTGAAGCGGATCAGGGCGGCGCGTCCATAGCTGTCCAATGCCCCCAGACTGTCGCCTGATGCCAGCCGTGCATCCCCCGACAGGAGCCAGGCGTCCGCCGCACCCGGGTTGGCAAGGCGCAACCGGTCTGCAACGGCGATGGCATGCTGCTCGTCGCCTGCCGCAAGCAAGCCACGGATGTAGGGCACGGCGTTCCCCGCGAAGTTCGGGGCGTCAGCGTAGTTCAGTGCAAGCGCGCCCAGCGGTTGATCGCTGTGAATACCTTCCGCGCCATGCTCTCCGGTTTCATCCGCTTTGGCGAGCAACCCCGCACCTTCCGCCTTCCGCCCGGCGCCAAGGTAAGCCTGGCCAGTCACTGCCAGCAGATAGGGCGGCGCAAAATCCTGCCCCGGCCAAAGCCCGGCAGCGTCCACGGCCTCGGCATTGAGCCCTTGCCGTTGGAGCGATCTGACCAGCAGCATGCGCGCCTGCAAGTTGTCAGGCTGCATCCGCACGAGACGGTCGAAGTGTCCGACCGCCAGATTGGCATTGCCGGCACGGTATTCGAGTATGCCGTTGAGCAGCATGGCTGCCGGCATGTTCTCGAAGGCCTTGCCTGTCTGGAGCATGATCGTGCGGGCGAGGTTGGTCTGCCCCGCACGCGCCGCCAGTACGGCCTCCAGATAGAGTGCGCGAAGATTGCCGGGTTCGACCTCGGTCAACTTGCGGCAGACGACCAGCATCGCCTTGTAATGGCCCATGTCGCCCAGCGTCGCCGCATACTCGCCCAGCAAGCCCGGATCGTTCGGCGCAATGCGCAGGCCCGCTTCGAACCACGGCAGGGCGGCGTAGAGCCCGAACTGTTCGCGCATCAGAAGCCCGCGCAGTTCCAGCGCACGGGGGTCCTTGGGGCCAAGCTTTACCGCCCGGTCCGCCGCTTCAATCGCCTGCGCCTGTTCGCCGCCGGTAAAGCGCAGGCGCGCAATGTCGACCCACAACTCCGCGTCAGAGGCGTCGAGGTGCAAGGCATGATCGAACGCCTGACCTGCCGCGGGCAGTTGCCCTTCGGCCAGTTCCAGCCGTCCACGCATATGCCAACCATGCGCAGCAGTCGGCTCAGAGAAATCGCCATCATAAAGCAGCTTTCGCGCCTCACGGCGGTCACCTTGCAACAGCAAGGCCTCACCCAGATCGGCACGCACGCTGTCAAGTGGCGCGCCCATGCGAACAGCTGCGCGCAAGGGTGCCTCGGCGGCAATGCCATCGCCCTTGGTCAGCGCAGTGCGCGCTTTGGCCAAGGCATCGCCAGACGCGTCGCCCCGAACCGGCGCGGCGGCCAGCACGGTCAGCAGGAGCGCTGCGGCGAGGCCCCTAGTTCTGGAGATCGTACTGCTTGAGCAAGTCATAGAGCGTGGGCCTGCTGATGCCGAGCAGACGTGCCGTGCTGGAGATGTTGCCTTCACTGCGCGCAAGGGCATGACGACTGACCTTGCGGTCGGTCGCCTCGCGCGCGGACTTGAGATTGAGTGGCGAGGCCTGACCGTCCGAACCGCCAGGCAGATCGAGATCACTTGCCGTGACCAGCTTGCCGTCCGCCATGATCACCGCGCGCTTCACCCGGTTTTCAAGTTCGCGCACGTTGCCGGGCCAAGCCCAGCCGTCAATCGCCGCCAGAGCATCCGGTGCCAGGCCCTTGACCTGCGGGTTCATCTCCTTGGCAAAACGCATCAGGAATGTCTTGGCGAGCAAGGTCGCATCACCCGGCCGTTCGGCCAGACTCGGAATGCGCACGACGATCTCTGCCAAGCGATAATACAGGTCTTCGCGGAAGCGCCCGTCGGTGATCATCGCCTCGAGGTTTTGGTGCGTGGCGCAAACGATGCGCGTATCGACCTGGATCGATCGCCGCCCGCCAATGCGCTCGATCGTACGCTCCTGCAGGAAGCGCAGCAGCTTTACCTGCAACTGCAGCGGGATGTCGCCCACTTCGTCGAGGAACAGCGTGCCCCCGCTCGCCTGCTCGATCTTGCCCTCGGTGGTCTTGACCGCGCCGGTGAACGCACCCTTTTCGTGCCCGAACAGCTCGCTTTCGAGAAGGTTCTCGGGGATGGCAGCGCAGTTGATCGCGATGAACGAGCCGCTGGACCGGATCGAAGCATCGTGAAGCCCGCGCGCCAGCAGTTCCTTGCCGGTGCCGCTAGCACCAAGCAGCATGACCGAAACGTTGGTATTGGCCACGCGCTCGATCGTGCGGGCTACCTTGATCATCTCTGGCGCGGCGGTGATCATCCGGCCCAGCACCTTGTTGTCCGCAGATGCCCGCGTGGCGAGGCTGCGGTTCTCGGTCTCGATCCGCGAAAGATGCAGCGCGCGGCGCACGATCAGGCCAAGCGCGTCGATATCGACCGGCTTCTGGTAGAAGTCGTAGGCGCCCTTCTCGATGGCCATCAGTGCGCTTTCCCGCGCACCGTGCCCGGACGCGACGATGACCTTGGTCTGAGGGCGCAGCGCCATGATCTCGTCGAGAATGGCAAATCCCTCGGTCGTCCCGTCCGGGTCTGGCGGAAGCCCGAGATCAAGCGTAACCACGGCGGGCTCCTCCGAGCGCAGCAAGGTCAGCGCGCTGCTGCGGTCCCCCGCAATGAATACGTCGAAGTCCTCGTAGGCCCACTTCAACTGCGCCTGGAGGCCGGGATCGTCCTCGACGATCAGCAGCGAAGGCCGCTGTCCGGGCTTGGCTTCACTCATCATGCTACCCTTTTGTCCGGAGCGCGTGCTGCTCCGTCTATGGAATCGATCAACGGCTGCGCTGCGGTGAGCGGCAGACGCACCGTAAAGCGCGTGCCGAGGCCCTCACGGCTTTCGACTTCAATGCGTCCACGCATCGCCTTGACCAGTTCGCGCGCTTCATAGGCGCCGATGCCGAAGCCGCCCTGCTTGGTCGATACGAACGGCTTGAACAGACGGTTGCGGATAAACTCCGCGCTCATCCCGCAACCTGTGTCGATCACCTCGATACAGCCGTAGAGCCCATCAGGATTGGCCTGAAGGAACACCGCCATGCCATCGGGACTCGCGTCGATCGCGTTCTGCACCAGA
>JAZKBJ010000141.1:371-2414 GCA_040388685.1 Pseudomonadota bacterium | reverse complement strand
GTTCGGCACCGTGACCCAGTGGTGGAAGTCCACCGTGTGGGTGCGGTGCGATTCGGGCACGCCGAGCGACAAATGGGCCATGGCCGCGGTGTCTATCTGCGCGCCACCGGTGTCCTCGACCGTCACGCCAGCGGACCGCTCCCGTTGGTGAGTGCGAATCGTGATCGATCCTTCCGTCGGCGTAAACTCGATCGCGTTCTGCACCAGATGCAGCACGACCTGTTCCAGCGCCTCACGATTGGCAAGCACCCGGCAAGGGCTGTCCTGCGTCACATGGACCAGCGGCATGCCCGGCAGATTGTACCGCGCTGCAATGGTTCGCACGACGTCGCTGGCGTCGATATCGTCGATCCGCTCGCTGCCATTCGAACCATAGCGCGAAAGGCGTGCGATCAGCGCGTTGAGCTTCTCGGCTGAATTGCGCAGCGTGATCAGCATGTCGGCACGGAAGGCCGGATTTTCGGCATGCTTCTCGGCGTTGCGGGACAGCAGGCTGAGCTGGCTCGCCAGATTCTTGATGTCGTGCATCACAAAAGCGATGCGGCGATTGAATTCGTCGAAGCGGCTGGCTTCGAGCAGGGCCGACTGGCCGGCATGTTCGGCAAGGTAACTTGCAAGCTGCATGCCCACGACACGCAGCAGATCGAAATCTTCCCAGTCGAGCTTGCGCGCCACCAGCGGCCTGCTCAACACGACCAGTCCCACCAGCCGGTCGAAATGCAGCAAGGGAACGAGCGCCCATGCCGAATGTTCGTCGATGAGCCAGGCAGGGACGGAGGCCTGTTCACCCTGATGATCGATCCCGGCGCGGACCTCGTCGAGATCGACGATGAAGCCGCGCTTCTCGAAAAACGGCACACTGCTTGTGGGGACTGCTGCGGCAGGCACGTCGGCGGTGGGCCATTGCCAGCGAGATGCCAGAACCAGCTCGCCGCTTTCGGCGGGCACCAGCAGCAGGCCTGCCGGACTGTCGGTGATATCGGCGATGGCCTGGACGACACGCTCGTGCAAAGGCGGAGCATGTGCCCCTGCACGACCGATGGTTCGCGTGAAACGCAGCCATTCCGCGCGGTAGTCATAACGGTGCTGGAAGAAGTGCTTGGCCAGCATGACTTTCAGCCAACCGCGCACCCGGCCCGAAGGCAGGATGGCCACGATCAGCACACCGCTGACGAAGATGAAGCCAAGCTGCGCCAACTGGCTGGAATTGCCGCCAAGCCACGCGAGCGACTGGGCCGCTCCGACCATCAGGACCATGTAGCCGCCGATCACCAGCAGCGACAGCGACTGGAACGCCACCGCGCGCGATGGCGAGAAGCGCAGAGCCGAGCGGCCACGGACCGCGCCGATCACGAGCAACCCGGCGACGCCCAGTTGCGCAAGACCGCGCAGGGCAGCGAGTTCCGCCGGTAGCGCCCTGGCGAGGTAGGCAATCGTGTAAAGGTTGAGATCGTAGCCCCAGATCAGGGCAAGTGCACAGCAAGTCCAGCGCAAGGCGTTTCTTTGCTGCGGCATGGCGCCAGCGTAAAGGTTGTGCACCAGCACCAGCGCACCGGTCGCCACCAGTAACCGGAACATGACCGAGATCTGGAAGATCATCGCCTGCGCGGCGGGATACGACCCGTAGCGGAATTGCAGCACGAGTAGCAGCGGCTGCAGCAATTCAACGAAGACGACCGCCGCCATGACCGGCCTGATCGGTGCGACGGTAATATGGCGTCCGTCGCGCGAAAACAGGATGAACGTCAGCCCCAGCCAGCCAAGACTGCGAAACGTCTCGAAGAACTGTCCGATCAGCGTGGTGTGGCCTGTTGCCGCAACGATCAGGGACCATGCCGCCGTCAGGGCGAACGCGGTAATCTCGGCACGACCCGCCGTGTTACCGTCACGACGCCTGCGGTCCCAGCGCCAGCCGACCAGCAGCATGAAGGCAAACGTGGACGCGAGGAACATCCACTGCCCGAAGCCTGGCCAGGTCAGGGGGCTGAGCACTGCGCCGTCCTCAGCGCGGGAGACGATTACGCCGGGTTCGATCTCGCCCAA
>JAZKBJ010000141.1:0-361 GCA_040388685.1 Pseudomonadota bacterium | reverse complement strand
TCCAGATCGGCGACGAATTCCGGACGCTCCGGGCGCGGTCCGACGAAGCTCATTTCCCCCTTCAGGACAGTCCAGGTCTGGGGCAGTTCATCGATCCGCAGCTTGCGGATGACCCTTCCGACGCGCGTTACGCGAGGGTCGTTCTGCTGCGCGAATTGCGCGCCGCCCGCTTCGGCATCTACGCCCATCGAGCGCAGCTTGATGAGATTGAACGGTTGGCCATAAAGACCGACGCGGGTCTGCCGGAAAAATGCCGGGCCCTTGCTGTCTATCTTAACTAGAATGGCAAAGAGGATGATAACGGGCAGAGTCAGCGTGAGCAGGATGAGGCTGGCAGTCACGTCGAAGATGCGCTTGGCGG
>JAZKBJ010000140.1:20501-22067 GCA_040388685.1 Pseudomonadota bacterium | reverse complement strand
GGAAATCCTCGCGGCTGATGCGGCCCATGCGCAGCGATTCGGAACTGATGCCCGATTGCTCAGCCAGAATACGCGTCGCGAGCTGATCCGCGCTCATTTCCAGGCTGAAGAAGGCGACGGCGGCCCCGACCGAATCCTTGACCGAAATGCCATCGGCCAGATCGCGGCGCAGGCGGTCTGCGGCGTTGAACGCGATGTTGGTGACGAGCGAGGTCTTGCCCATGCCGGGGCGGCCGGCGAGGATGATAAGATCCGAATCGTGCAGGCCGCCGATCTTCTCGTTGACCGAGGTCAGGCCGGTGGTCTTGCCCGAGATGTGGCCGCCGGAAAGCAGCGCCTTTTCGATCATTTCGAGCGAGGCGCGGGTGGCCACGCTGAAGCTTTGCGCCTCGCTGCCGGTCTGCGCGCCTTCGGCGACGGCATAGAGTGCGGCTTCGGCCTTTTCGACCTGTTCGAGCGGCGCGACCGAATCGCTGGTGTCGAGCGCGCCCTCAACCAGATTGCGCCCGACCGTGATCAGCTCGCGCAGCAGCGCCAGATCATAGATCTGCTCAGCCAGTTCGCGCGGGTTTAGCAGGCCCTGCCCGTCAGCGGTCAACCGCGCGAGATAGGCGGTGCCGCCCAGTTCCTTGAGGCCCTCGTCCGTTTCGAAATAGGGCTTGAGCGTGACCGGGGTGACCACCGCCTTGCGGTCGATCAGGGTGTGGATGCGCTCATAGACGCGGCCATGGACGGCGGCGAAGAAGTGGTCCGGTTTCAGCGGGGTCTGCAGTTCCTCGAGAATGCGGTTGTCGATCAGGACCGCGCCGAGAAACGCCGCCTCGGCCTCGACGTTGGACGGAAGGGTACGAATCTCGGAAGGCTCGCGGGAGAGAATGGCTTCGCTGGCTGACATGGATGCCATAGTGCCCCACCCTGCTCTCGGCGGCAATCATGCGGGCCTGTGAATAGCGGGGATCGATTGGGCTTGACGCGACTCTGCGTGACCAATGCGGTGGCTTCTCCCACCAAGCCCCTTGCCCGCGCGGGGCGCGTCTGCAAGACAGGATGCCCATGGCCGACCCGCGCATCTCGCATATCGAGCTGGACGAAGCGACGATCATCTGGCGCAACGCCGATATCGAGCAGGAGCGCCGCGTCGCGATTTTCGACCTGATCGAGGAAAACACATTCAGGCCCCTGCGCGCGGTCGAGGCCGGGCACGAAGGCCCATACCGGCTGAAGCTGTCGGTTGATGACGGACGGCTTGTGCTGGCGGTTGCCGATGATGGCGGTGCTCCGCTGGAAACGGTGATTCTCGGCCTGGGCCGGTTCCGTCGCCCCATCCGCGAATACTTTGCCATCTGCGACAGTTATTATCAGGCGATCCGCAAGGCGACGGCGAACGAGATCGAGACGATCGACATGGCTAGGCGCGGCGTCCACAATGAAGCGGCAGAAATGCTGCTGGAGCGGCTGGAGGGTAAGATCGAAACCGATTTCCCCACCGCGCGGCGGCTATTTACCCTGATCTGCGTGCTGCATATCAGGGGCTGAAACAAGAATCGGGACGCGCAAAAATCCATC
>JAZKBJ010000140.1:14152-20491 GCA_040388685.1 Pseudomonadota bacterium | reverse complement strand
GCGCGCAGACGCCTGGCTGCAGCGTTGCTTTTGCTGGCACTAGTCGTGGCGGGATTTGGCTGGTGGAAGGCGCGCACATGGCAGCCAGACCGCGAATCCTATCCGGTGCAGGGCGTGTGGCTCAGCGATGACGATGGCACCGTCGACTGGCGCTTGCTGCGGGCCGCAGGGGCGGATTTCGCCTACCTGACCGCCAGCGAAGGCACCTCTGTGCGCGATGCGAAATTCGCCGAAGGGGTCGAGGCGGCACGCGGACGCGGGATGCAGGTCGGCGCAGTCCACGTCTACGACCTGTGCGCGCCCGCCGAAGCACAGGCCGCCAATTTCGTGACAGTGGTCCCGCGCGACAAGGACTTGCTGCCGCCTGCCATCGCGCTCGACATCGATTCGCGCACCTGCCCCGAAGCGCCGGGTGAGGCCCAGATGCAGAGCGAACTGACCACGTTCCTGAATCAGGTGGAAAAGCACGCTGAAAAGCCGGTGATCCTGATGGTGTCGAAAGGCCTCGAAAAGCAGTATCATCTGGCCGCCATGATTGATCGCAACATCTGGGTTTCGCAGGATTATCTCGAGCCGGGCTATGCCGGACGGCCATGGGTGATGTGGACCGCCAGCCACCGCCTGCGGCTGAACGCCGCGCCGGGGCCGCTGCGCTGGGTGGTGGTGCAGCAATGACCGACCTTCTCGCTGACCGCCGCGAAGCCTTGATCGCCGCAGCCCGCACGGCGATGGACACGGCCTATGCGCCCTATTCGGGCTTTCATGTCGGCGCGGCGCTGCTGTTCGAGGATGGCGCGGTCGTGACCGGCGCGAATGTGGAGAATGCGAGCTACGGCCTTTCGCTTTGCGCGGAGACGGTGGCCTGCTCCATCGCCGCGCACGCCGGACGGCGTGGCGGGTTGCTGGCGGTTGCCGTGCTTGGCGGGGCCGGCGGCAGGGTTGATGCGGCGATCAGCCCGTGCGGGCGGTGCCGGCAGGTTTTGAACGAACTGGCCGCGCTGGGTGGCACCGATCCGCTGGTGATCTGCGTGGGCGAACATGAAGTGGTGGAAATGCGCCTGTCGGTGCTATTGCCCAACGCGTTCGGGCCCGCCAATCTGGCCTGAAGCACTTCTGGGGATCTGATTTGGCCATTCTTTCCGACAAGTGGATACGCGAACAGGCGCTGAGCACCGGCATGATTGAGCCGTTCGTGGAGAATCAGCGCCGCGATGGCTGCATCAGCTACGGCCTGTCGTCCTATGGCTATGATGCGCGCGTGGCCGACGAGTTCAAGATCTTCACCAACGTCGATTCAGCGGTGGTCGATCCGAAGAATTTCGATGGGGCCAGTCTGGTCGACCGCAAGACTGACTGCTGCGTGATTCCGCCCAATTCCTTCGCGCTGGCGCGGACGGTGGAATACTTCCGCATTCCGCGCGACGTGCTGGTGATCTGCCTCGGCAAGAGCACTTACGCGCGCTGCGGAATCATCGTGAACGTCACCCCGCTGGAGCCGGGCTGGGAGGGCCATGTCACGCTGGAGTTTTCCAACACGACCCCCCTGCCCGCTAAGATCTATGCCAACGAAGGCGCGTGCCAGTTCCTGTTCCTGCAGGGCAACGAGCCGTGCGAGGTCAGCTATGCCGACCGCGCAGGCAAGTACATGGGGCAGCGCGGAGTGACCTTGCCGAAGCTTTAAGCGGCTTCGGCGTCCTCATAGGCCTTGGCCTCGGCGGCGATCAGGATATCGGCGAGCATCCAGTAGGCCTCGCCCCATGCGCCCAGGACTTCGTCGGTGGCCACATCTGCACCCAGCACGTCGCGGATCGCGGGCAGCAGCGCTTCGGCAACATACGGGTAGTGCTCGGCTTTCACGCCGGTCTCGACATGGCGCGCAACCATGCGCTGAACGGCGGGACCAAGGTTCTCCAGCTTGTCGATGTTCTTGGCATAAGCAAGAATCGCACCGGCAAGGCGGCGTGGTTGCTCGCCGCTGTCCTGCGCCGCCTGGTCGAACATCGCCTTCACATCTGCGTTCTGGAAAAGCCGTGCGTACATCGCGGTGGTGATGTCCACGCCATGCTTTTCGATGGCGGGCGCGGTGGCCTTGACGATGGTTTTTGCGTGGTCGGAAGCGATGCGCATGGGTGATCTCCAATCCGGTAATTCATATACCGGTATTTTATCTACTTGATTCATGCAAGCGGAAATTCGATCTACGGTCCATGCAACTGACCCAGCACACCGATTTTGGCCTGCGCCTGCTGATCGTGCTCGCACGCAAGGATGGCGCGATTGCTCTGCCCGCTTTCTCGGCCCAGCAAGGGCTGAGCTATCACCACGTGGCAAAGGTGGCGCAGGCGCTCATCCGTGAAGGCTTGGCCGTGTCGCAGCGCGGGCGCAGCGGAGGGATTGCGCTGGCGCGTCCCGCAGCGGAAATCCGCGTGGGCGAGGTTGTGCGCAAGCTTGAACGCGGCATGCGGCTTGCCGATTGTACAAGCTGTGCACTTAAGGCCGATTGTGCGCTGAGCAGTGTGCTGGCCGAAGCGCTAGAGGCGTTTCTTGCGGTGCTCGACCGCTATTCGCTGGCCGATGTGTCGCGCGAAGGGGTGCCTGCCTTCGCTCCCTGGACCTTGGCCCCGCCCTCGCCAGCTTGCGCGGTTACGGCGCTTTCCTGAGCGCGGTCACGCAGGCCGCACGGTCGACCTCCCGGCCATCCCCCCGTCGCGCATCGACATATGTCGCCGTCGCGCGATTGCTGCCGGGCTGGGGGTAGAGATAGATGTCGAGGATGCAGGCGGGACCGGTCCATTGCAGCTTGCGCGCATCGTCCTCGATCACGTCCAGCCGGGGCGTACCGAACTGGCGGCCGAGCTGAAACGCATCAGCACCGATCACGTTTTCAAGCCCCGGGATCATCTGGACTTGCGCCGATGGTTTGACGACCGGCGCGGGGCGCGGGACCGTGGTGCGCACAGGCGGCGGAGCAGAGCGCACGGGAAGCGTGCCGACGGTTGCCGCGCCGCCGCCGCATGAAGCGAGGAGAAGGGCGGTCAGGGCAACGGTGGCGCGGGAGGAAAGCATGTTCACCGGTGCGGGATGGAGCGCCCGCGCGCGGCGGTCAACGGCCAAGCGCACCGCCTGCCGCAATGTGGCGTCGGCCTGGCGCGTGGACTTGGCGGCGTCTGGCCCGAGCTTGCTGCATTCCGGCGAAGCGGCTAGGCGAGCCGCTGAATTCCCGCCCTACCGGAGCCAGCCTGCATGTCCGCACCGCATTACGACGTCATCGCCATTGGAAACGCCATCGTTGACGTGATGGCACCGTGCGCTGACGCCGACATTGAAAGGCTGGGTCTTGCCAAGGGTGGCATGACACTGGTCGATACCGACCGCGCGCGCGAACTCTATGACGCGATGGGGCCGGCACGCGAAATTTCGGGCGGGTCTGCGGCCAATACGCTGGCGGGCCTTGCCGCCCTTGGCGCAAAATGTGCGTTCATCGGGCAAGTGGCGGACGACCAGCTTGGCGACGTGTTCGCCCATGATGTCCGCGCTGGCGGTATTGCGTTCGATACGGCGACCCGCGCAGGCGATCCGCCGACGGGGCGCTGCCTGATCTTCGTTACGTCCGATGGCCAGCGCACGATGAACACGTTTCTTGGCGCCTCGCAGTTCCTGCCCGCCGCCGCGCTTGACGAGACCGTCATCGCTGCGGCGAGCGTGCTCTATCTCGAAGGCTATCTGTGGGATCCCGAAGAGCCGCGCAGTGCGATGCGCCGCGCGATTGCCGCAGCCCGCAGTGCCGGGCGCAAGGTTGCCTTCACCCTGTCCGACGCTTTCGTGATCTCGCGCCATGGCGACGATTTCCGCGCCTTGATCGAAGCGGGTGAGATCGACATCCTGTTTGCCAACGAACACGAACTCGCCGCGCTGACGGGCATCGACGACTTTCACGTGGGTCTTGAACAACTGGCGGCCAAAGTGCCGACCGTGGTGGTCACGCGCAGCGAGAACGGCGCTCATGCGGCGAGCGGGGCAGAGCGCGCCCACGTTCCGGCTGAGCCCATCGCCAAAGTGGTGGACACCACCGGCGCAGGCGACCTGTTCGCCGCCGGTTTCCTGTTCGGCCACGTGCGCGGGCGTCCGCTTGCGGAATGCCTCACCCTCGGCGCGATCTGTGCCGCCGAAATCATCTCGCACTACGGCGCGCGCCCCGAAGCGGACCTCACGGAACTGGTTGCGGCGCGGTTGGGCTGAGCGCGCTTACCGCGCCATGTAGGCCTCAATCTCATCGACCGTGCGCGGGATGCCGGTGCTCAGGCGTTCAGCGCCTGTGGCGGTAACGAGGTAGAGGTCTTCGATGCGAATGCCCTGATTGGCTTGCTGGTTGTAAAGGCCCGGTTCGATCGTCAGGACCGCGCCTGCGGGCAGGGGCTTGGTGTAATCGCCTGCATCATGCACGTCGAGGCCGACGAAATGGCCGAGGCCGTGCGTGAATTCGTCGATCCTGCCCGCCTTGCGGAACACCGCGTTGGCGGCTTCGGTCATGTCCTCGTGGATTACGCCTGCCTTGAGCAGCTTCGCGGCGGCATCCTGCGCGGCGAGCACCAGTTCGTAGTCGGCCCGCTGCGCAGGCGTGAACCTGCCCGAGGCAGGGAAGGTGCGGGTGACATCGCAGGCATAAGTGCCAACCGAAGCGGCAGCGTCGATCAGCACCAGATCCTGCGCGCCGATCACTGCGTTGCCGTGGGCATAGTGCAGCGAGGCGGCATTGCGGCCTGTGGCGACGATGGAATCGTACGATAGCCCCTCGCCGCCGCCATCGCGGAAACCGGCTTCGAGGATCGCGGTCAGTTGCCGTTCGGTCATGCCTGGTCGGACGGCTTTCATCGCGGCGAGGTGGCCCGCTTTGGTGGCTGCGGTGGCGCGGCGCATCAGATCCAGTTCGCGCGGTTCTTTCACCGTGCGAAGGGCCGGGAGCAGGGCGCTTTGGTCCTTGAGCGTGCAGCCGGGCACGCGGGCCATGACGCGGCTGTAGAGATCGAGCGCGGCCGGAACCGGGCTGCCCGCGCTGGCGATCGGCCCCATGAAATGCAGCGTGCGGCTGCGCGCAGCTATGCCGGTGACCACCGCATCCAACCCGGAGACGCGGCGCACCCGCTGGATGCCGGTGCGTGCCTCGATGTGCGACCCCAGCGGCAGCCGTTCCATGTCCCAGCGCTCGGTCTCGATGTCGCGCGACGGCAGCAGCAGGAATTCGCGGTAGGTCCGCTCGGCGGGGGCGAGGACGAGCACCGCACCGGGTTCATCGACGATGCCGGTTAGCCATGCGAAATCGCCGCTTTGATAGAAGGGCGGGCTGACCGGGCCGCTGGTGGGATCACGCTGCGCGCCATGGATCACCGCCACCCCATCCTTGAGCGTCGCCATCAGCCGCGCCCGGCGCTCGCGGTAAACCTCAGGCGGGAAGGGGAGCGTGCCCGATGGCGTAGCGAAGCCTGCTGGCGGCAGCACTTGCGCGCGCACAGTGATGGACAGCGTAGCGCTGGCAGCAGCTCCGGCAAGGAGCGAGCGGCGGTTCAGATGCATGACAGTCCCCTTTTGCACCGAACCTAGATGGTTTCAGATGAAAGGGGAGTGGGAAATCGACGAACGACTGTTGTGGGCGATGGCGGCCTACCCCTCCGCCATCCTGCGGATGACCCCCCTCCCCGTGCAGGGAGGTATTTCTACGCCTGCTGGGTATAAACCCGCATGGCGTCGGCCTCGGCTTCGATCTTGTCGATGCGGTGCTTCACCAGATCGCCGATCGAAACGAACGCGACCATCTTGCCGCCTTCAACGACGGGCAAGTGGCGGAAGCGGCGCTGGGTCATCAGGGCGAGCGCTTCAAGCACGGTGGTCTGAGGGGTGATCGTGATAACCGGCGCGGTCATCATGTCGCGCACCTTCATGTGCAGCGCGGCTTCGCCGTGCTTGTGCAGGCAGCGCATCATGTCGCGCTCGGAAAAGATGCCGGCGACCGCGCTTTGTCCATCGCGCACAGGGAGCGCGCCGATACGGTGCTCGGCCATCTGGGCCACCGCATCAGACACGTTGTCATCGGCGTCGCAGCTCCACACTTCGCCGCGTCCGGCAATCACCTGGGCAATCGTCATGGCATCCTCCGTTCGGTTCGCGGACGCTGCGTCCTGGCCCATGGGCCTTGTGACATCTTGCGCTCCGCCGGTCTCCCGAAAGGATCATGCCACCGAACGGGCTATTGCGAAAGCGTTTGCCTGCACCATTTTCGAGGCGCAATGGACCCCCCATCATGACCGGACGCTCCCCTCTCGACGATCCCGCCAACGCCAGCTT